>JBMNRY010000018.1:0-27105 GCA_050944915.1 Limnochordia bacterium | reverse complement strand
ATACCGATAACTCCCGGCACCAGCAAGGAATAGAGGACCCGCTGCCAATAAAGACCAGCGAAACCTAAAGAACGGTACCACAACACATCGGTTATAACATTCGCACCTAGATAGACTAGGGCCAGCAAAGCGATGAACGTACCGCAGGCCAGAATAATTATTCTTCTGCCCATGGGTGACCACCTTTCTAATTCCGGGCATCCTCTCCGTATTCCAGGGTCAAAACACCATGGTCGGCCGTGTCCACAGGCTCACCATTCACCGTGAGCTCAACGCCCCGGGCGTTGCCCAGACGCATCCAAACGCCCTTGTAGGCTTCCCAATAGAACTCCTGGCCGGAAGATAGATTGTGAAAGGCTACCCGCTCACCATCGACGAAAACCTCAAACCAGGATTCTTGGTGGACCAGCCCTTCGATGATAAAGGCAGGGCCGTCAAGCAGGGAAACCTCCTCGGCTGGCTCTACCCCTTGGAAGTCCGATTCCTCTTCAATTTCATCGACGAAAGGCAAACTCGGCCCTTGTACTTCCCCAACGGGTATCTCCGGTTCCTCCAACTCCTCCACCATGGGCAGGCTTAGTTCTTGGATTTCCTCCACGGGGAGAACCGGTTCTTGGACTTCCTCCTCCAACAGGGGGAGTGATTCCTCCAATTCTCCAACATCCATCAAGAGAGCATCCACCGGATCATGGACCAGGGGACTAGTCTCATCGGGCCCTCCTCCCCCTTGATCCCTCCCCAAGGAAGGAAAGAAGTAAAGGACAGCCAAGATGATCCCTATCAAGACTAAGATGACCAAGATTGTCAAAGGGGCTCGTCGGCCCTGAGATCGGGTTGGTGACCGTGGTTCTGATTCCCGGCTGATCAATTTATAGCGGGCCACCACATCCCAACCGTTGAGACCGATGGCTTCCCCGTAGTTATACAAAAAACCCTTGAGATAAATATCTTCGGGTAGTCGGGATCGTTCGCCCCTTTCGATGGCCTCTAAATACCGGATGCTGATCTTGGTTTTCCTTTGGATCTCCGATAAAGGAATTCCCCTTTTGAGCCGCTCACTGCGCAAAAATTCCCCTAAGTCTTCCACGGCCGTCCCCCCTCATTGTACACCAGCCTCCTTGCCGTTTAGGTATTCTCGCACATCCTCCTGTTGCCAAAGCACTTCCCGAGGTTTACTTCCCTGATGACCCCCGATAACCCCTTTAATTTCCATCATATCGATCAAACGGGCAGCCCGGGCATACCCGATCCGAAAGCGCCGCTGAAGCATAGAAGCCGAAGCTTGGCCGATATCGACCACAAGCCGTACCGCATCGGCAAACAGTTCATCATCCATCTCAGCTAAACCGAAGTCCTCGGCGTCTTCTTCCAACACATCGGGAATATATTCCGGGCTGGCGAAAGCCTTCCAATGGGCGATCAGGTCCTCCACTTCCTGGTCGGAGATGAAAGCCCCTTGAACCCGTAAAGGCTTACTGGCTCCCACGGGATGGAACAACATATCTCCCTTACCCAAAAGACGCTCTGCTCCTGCCATATCCAGGATCGTTCGGGAATCGATTTGGGAAGAGACGGCAAAGGCGATGCGGGAGGGGATATTGGCTTTAATCAGCCCTGTAATCACATCGACAGAAGGCCGTTGGGTGGCGATGATCAAGTAGATCCCTGCCGCCCGAGCCATTTGGGCCAAGCGACAAATGGCTTCTTCTACCTCGGCTCCAGCCACCAACATCAAGTCGGCCAACTCGTCGACGATGACAACCATCCGGGGCAAGAATTCCAACTCCCGATCCCGTCGGGCCCTTTCATTGTACCCATCGATATTGCGCACCCCAACGGTGGCAAACTGTTGGTAACGCTTTTCCATTTCACCGACCATCCAACGCAGTGCCGTCGCCGCCTTTTTTGGGTCGGTGACAACGGGACAAAACAGATGGGGAATCCCTTCGTAGCCCGATAATTCCACCCGTTTGGGATCGACGAGCAAGAGTTTCAATTCTTCATGGCTTGCTTTAAACAACAGACTGGCAATGATGGTGTTAATACAAACACTCTTACCCGAACCGGTGGCCCCAGCGATTAACAAGTGGGGCAGTTTATCCATACTGGTGACCACAGGTTTACCAGCCACATCCTTACCTAGGGCGATGGTGACCGGGGAAGGGGATCGTTGGAATTCCTTGGCCTCCAACACTTCCCGCAAATGGACGGTCCCCCGCTCTTTATTAGGCACCTCAATGCCCACCACCGATTTACCTGGCACCGGTGCTTCCACCCGCACCCCGGCGGTAGCCAAAGAGAGGGAAATGTCGTCGGTAAGGCCGACGATCCTACTCACCTTAATCCCTGGCGGTGGTTCCAATTCATATCTGGTGATCACAGGCCCACGGCTGACACTGACCACCTTCGTTTGAATACCAAAACTCTCCAAGGTAGCGACGACTAAATCCCGCTGATCCGGTTCATCTTTGGGACGTTGAGGGCCTCTCTTGTCGCCGGAAAGAAGATCGAGACTAGGCACTCCCCCCTGGTTAGTGCTAACGGGTACCGAAGGCTCGGCCTTTTTTTTTCTTCCCCGGGGTTTCCTGCGCACCGCCCGCCTAACCGGGGCCTCATCCCCTTGTTCCACAGGCAAGGATTCTTCCTCTTGAGCCCTTGACCAGTTGATAAAACGGCTGGGCAGCAGGCGCAAAAACTCCCAGACCCTCGCAGCTCCATCGAACACCAGGCCCGGCAACCGACCGGGGGATAATTCGGTGAGGAACATAAGGCTAATGATGGTGGTCGCCACCAGTACGATATAGGTGCCTTGGGAACCAAAGAAATGAATCAGTCCAATACTTATCAGGGCACCGCTGACACCACCGCCAAGACCCTGCCGTCCATACCAAAGAAGTTCCTGATAGGAAAGACTGCCTAGTAAGGCGCCGGCATCTAAACGCAAATGGAGGCTTCCCAGCAACACGGCCGTTAGTCCCCCTAAACCAATTAAACGCAGCCAACCCCTATGTAAGGAGAAACGGGGCCAAAGTAATTCTAAACCGCAAATCAGTAAGATAAGGAGGGGGATATGGGCACCTTGTCCAAAGGCCGCCCGCAAAAAAAGCCTTAAATAATAGCCTGCTTGTCCCGTGGCATCGGAACGGATACTTAACCAACTAAAGAGGGCTAAAGCGATAGCAAACACGCCCCCCGCTTCCCGATAGCGGCGCGCCGGGGTAGAAGCAGCCCTCTCGGGCAACGTTTCGCTCATCATGACCACCTTCCAACATGGTATTCGGCATCAATCCCGCCAGTACCTTTAGGTAAGGAGGATTAAGGAAGCCATTCGGCCCCCCCGCCCCTGGGAGGCCCGGTGGGAATAAAAGAGGGAGGAACGACAGCAAGTACAAAGCTCTGCCTTAGCCAAATTCTTCGGCAGGATGCCCGCCTCGATGAGGGGCGTCCTATTGGCCCTCCACAAATCGAGGTAGTAGCCATCTTCCCTCCTTTGGATCGTCTCTGCGGGGAAGCCTCGGGCTACTTCCTCCCCTACCCGATAACAACAGGGGCCGATGGAAGGGCCGATGCCAACCAAGCAATGGCGGGGTTCGGTGCCGAAGGTTTCGCCCATTAGCTCTAAGGTCTTAAGACCGATTCCAGCCTTCGTTCCCCGCCAGCCGGCATGGGCCATGCCGATGACCTTCCTTTGGGGATCGAAAAAGACCAGGGGCACACAATCGGCATACAAGCTGGTTAGCAATACCCCTGGCAAATTAGTCACCAACCCATCGGTGGCGGGAAAGATTTTTCTTTGGTCTGGTGGTGGCAGATGGTCTGTTTCCACAACCTGGACCCGGTCACCGTGGACTTGCTCACAACTGATGTGGGCTAAATCCCTTAGCCCCAAGGTCTCCTTTAATTGACGCCAGTTGGCCTCGACGTTGGCGGGCTGATCGCCGACCGTTCCTCCGAGATTCAAGCCGGCCAGGGGGCCTTGACTGACCCCTCCCCACCGGGTGGTAAAGTAGGCTCGGGCTCCTTCCCAAGGTAAAACATATAATTTCAGCGGTGGATAATCCCGGAGCTGGTACACGGCTAGCCCTCCTTCTCCCCTTGGGGAGGCAGCAATTTTTCCAACTCTTCGATAAAGCGATTAATATCCTTAAACTGGCGGTAGACCGAGGCAAAACGCACATAAGCAACTTCATCGAGCCGCCGTAAATGCTCCATGACTAACTCACCGATGGTCACACTAGCCACTTCCCGCTCCCCCGGTCGGCGCAATTGGAGCTCGATGTCATCGATCATCTTTTCGACCTGTTCCATAGGTACCGGCCTTTTTTCCAGGGCTTTGAGGACCCCGTTGAGGATCTTCGTCCGGTCGAAACGTTCCCGGCGGCCGTCCCTTTTGACGACCAACAGAGGGCCTTCTTCCCATCGTTCATAGGTCGTAAAGCGTTCTTTGCAATGGAGGCATTCCCGTCGCCGCCGGATGGAATTGTGGCCATCGGTCGACCGGGAATCGATCACCCGGCTTCCTTCCCTTTGACAATAAGGACAGCGCATCCTAATCCCCTTAATATTAGTATATTTTACCTTAATTATAACCAAGGGCCGCCGGTGCCGTCTAGCTGTGACCCCTGTTTTCTTGAATATCGACTAGGATCACGTCGACACCGATACGTAGAATTTTAGACCAGGGGATTTCCACATCATGGCCCCGTTGGAAGAGAAAGAATAGGCGGCCGGCACCCGCTAGAATCAGGGCATTGATCTGTCCTGTATCGGCATCTAAGTCTAAATCGATCACATGCCCCAATTTTCGACCGTCGGCCAAGTTAATGACATCTAATAGTCTTAATTCCGATGCCTTGATCAGCATTTCCCCACCACCATTCTGGGCCTAGACCCCCATCATAAATCTATGTCCGGGGTGGTGAGCATGTGTCAAAAAAATAAACCACCAAGGGGTTGGTGGTTTTTGGTAGGGCCAAGGAAAGGACTATTCTCCCGAAAATTGCCAAAGGGGGATGGCTAAGAGAAGATTGGCTAAACCCTCTTTTCCTGCAGCAAGGGCCTTCTGGCCCCAAGGTTCCAGGGCGGTGGCCATTTTTTCCCAGGTTTTCCAGCGCAAAGCATAAATTATCTGTTCCCCATCCTCCTCCACCGGTTGGACCGCCACCACCTCTTCCTCGAGGAAACAAAGGGGTGGGAAGAGAACACACCACCAGTTTTCCCCGGCGCCATCGCCGATAACTACCCGTAAAGCATCATATTCCCCCGCAGGCAAGGCCAAAGACCCATAATTGCGGTGGGGGAAGGCGAAGCGATCTAACTGAAGCTCCACCGGTCTATCCCCCGTAGGCCCTTGGGCAAGGGTAATCCGGGCCGCCCGCTCTAGCCGGGGCAAATGGTCGCGGATGATCCTTTGGGCCTCCTCTCCGGTGGAGACGCCGTCTAATAAAGGCTCGACTTCCCGCAATATGGCATCCCGAACTTCCAACTTGGCCTCTTGATCTAGGACGGAATTGCTATGGGCAACCACATGTAAGCGCAGGAGATTATCCCGGGTAAAGGCCAAAGGTGAACCTCCTCCGGTATTAAAAAAACCCCATAAACCGGCGAAGCCGGCGAACATGGTCACCATCATAGCTACCGTGATGATCAGGCGTACCTGGAAAGGATCCCGCCCCTTCATATGTACACCCCCCCTAGCTGCTCATTTGCTTTCTAAGATATTTTAAGGCGGCCTTTTCCAGCCGCGACACTTGGGCTTGGGAGATACCGATTTCCTGAGCTACTTCCATTTGGGTCCTTCCTTCGAAAAAGCGTTTGGTAAGGATCAGCTTTTCCCGCTCGTTGAGCCGACTGAGGGACTCCTTGATGGAAATCCCCTCTAACCAGCTGACATCTTGATTTTTGTCATCACTGATCTGATCCATGACAAAAATCGGATCTCCCCCATCATGGTAAATCGGTTCAAAAAGAGAGATCGGTTCTTGGATGGCATCTAAGGCAAAGACGACTTCCTCCCGGGGTAGTTTTAGCTCCGCGGCGATTTGGCCGATGGTCGGTTCCTTGCTGTATTTGTTAACCAGGCTATCTCGAACCTGCAGTGCTTTATAGGCGATATCCCGCAGGGAGCGGCTAACTCGAATAGGGTTATTATCCCGCAAATAGCGGCGGATTTCGCCGATGATCATCGGTACAGCATAGGTAGAGAACTTAACATTTTGGCTGAGATCGAAGTTATCGATGGCTTTCATCAGCCCGATACAGCCCACTTGAAAGAGATCGTCAACATATTCTCCCCGGTTATTAAATCGTTGGATGACGCTTAAGACCAGCCGTAGATTCCCCTGTACCATCTCTTCCCGGGCCTTTTCATCTCCATCCCGCAAGCGCACCAAAAGCTCCCGCATTTTGCTACTGGAAAGGACTGGTAGTTTGGAGGTATTCACACCGCAAATTTCAACTTTATTCACCGGGCACGTCCCTCCTCCAAAATCCCTTGTGTTCACATTATTGCCACCAATCTTCCAGGTTATACTGCCCATAATTAAAGAAGGAATCATCGCGGGACTTTACTAATATGAGGGGAGGAACCCAGGGGAGGTGAGTTCATGGCCTATGTCATCTATCTGGATCAGCTTTTCCTCGTTGCAGGAATTAACTTCCTATTCGATTTCCTTCTGTTGTGGGCCACCAGGGAAATCACACAACTCCCGGCGCAAAGATCCCGCCTGTTGTGGGGAGCCGGCTGGGGGACCCTCTATTTTCTCGCCCATCGTTTGGCCTTCTACGGTATTATTCCCTTTTATGGTTGGCTTAGTTCACCGGTGATGATGCTGCTCATCTCCCTGTCTATGTTGGGCATCACCTTTCATCCTGTGCCCCGGGGCCAATATCTGCCCATCATCGGTTATTTCCACTTGATTTTCCTCACCGCGGGCGGTGCCGGCCTGTTGGTCTCGACCTACCTTTTCGGCAATCCCTACCAACCCCAGATCCTTTTCGGTTCCCTCACCTCGCTGGGCGTTCTCTTGATCATGGCGGAGCTCGGTTGGGGATTAATCCAAAAACAGATCTGGCAGCATCTCTACCAGATCACCTTGTTAATCGATCTGGGGGAAGAATCGATCATGGTGAACGCACTGGTGGACTCCGGGAATAGACTGCAGGATCCCCTCTCCAGGCAACCGGTAATCATCGTCGAACATGAGGCCCTCAAACCTCTGCTTCCCCCGGCCATCTCCCAGGGGGTGGAGGAACTAGCCAAGGGTAAGTTGGATCATCTCCATGAATTACCCCGGGAATGGTCGGCCAAAGTGCGCTTACTACCCTTTCGCAGCATCGGTCAGGCCCAAGGGATGCTCCTCGGTTTCCGGGTCCAGGAGGTTTCCATGCTCAATGGAGAGCAGCGCATTCCTTTGAGCAAAGGACAAATCATCGGCCTCTCACCGGAGAAATTATGTCCCGATGGATTTTATAAGGCTTTAATACACCCGCAATTAATCGCCGCGCCCCTGACAAGGGAAGGTGTCGATGTCGGACAATTTCAGTTATCTGAGGAAATACATCAAAGGGGGCGGACTATCGATGTTACCCATAAGGGAAAGATTTAAATTATTTGCTAAATTGTCTATCATCCGCCTATTGCAGTTGTTGGGAATCGCACCTCAGACCATTCATTATGTAGGCTCCAGCGAAGTACTGCCACCCCCTTTAACCACCGAAGAAGAAGCGGGGTTATTGCTGCGGCTTCAGGATGGCGACACTTCGGTTAAAGGAACCCTAATCGAACGGAATTTACGTCTGGTCGTTTATATCGCTCGGAAATTCGATAATACGGGGATCTCCATTGAAGATCTGGTTTCCATCGGAACCATAGGCCTCATCAAAGCCGTAAACACCTTCGACCCCAGTAAGAAGATCAAACTGGCCACCTATGCTTCCCGCTGTATTGAAAATGAAATCCTCATGTATTTGCGGCGCAACAATAAAACCCGTGCCGAAGTATCCTTCGATGAACCCCTCAACACCGACTGGGACGGCAATGAACTCCTCCTATCCGATGTTTTAGGGGTGGAAAGCGATGTCATCAAACATATCGAAGAACAAACGGACCGGATAATCCTAGAGCGAGCCCTAACCAAGTTAACCGACCGGGAAAAACGGATCGTCAAAGAACGATTCGTCAAAGAAAAAACCCAGAAGGAAGTAGCTGACCTTCTGGGTATCTCCCAATCTTATATTTCCCGCTTGGAAAAAAAGATCTTGCGAAAACTGTACAAAGAGATTAAACGGCTCGAATAAACTAGCGCCGTCTTAAAAAGGCAGGGATGTCCAACTCATCGCTAGCAAAAGGCTTAATATCCATATTATTGCCGAGGCCCGAAGAGGAACGTTTTTCCTCAAAACCGGTGGCGATTACCGTAACCCGGATTTCATCCTCTAGACTTTCGTCGATGACGGCCCCAAAGATAATATGGGCATCGGGATCGGCTGCTTCAGCCACGATCTCCGCCGCTTCATTAACTTCCAGCAGCCCTAAATTGGAGCTTCCGGTAATATTGAGCAAAATTCCTTTAGCACCGTCGATACTTGTTTCCAACAAGGGACTACAAATCGCCGCCCGGGCGGCCTTGATGGCCCTGTCTTCCCCATTGGCTCGTCCAATACCCATCAAGGCGGAACCGGCATCGGTCATGATGGTTCGCACGTCGGCGAAATCCAGGTTGATCAAGCCCGGAACAGTAATCAAGTCGGAAATGCCTTGGACCCCTTGACGTAAGACATCGTCGGCGATCTTAAAGGCATCGACGATAGAGGTCCGTTTCTCCACCACCTGCAAAAGCCGATCATTAGGGATGGTAATCAAGGTATCTACCTTATCCCGGAGGTTATCCACCCCCATTTCTGCCTGCTGCTGCCGTCGGCGACCTTCGAAACTAAAGGGCTTGGTGATCACCCCGACGGTCAAAGCGGCGACCTCCTTGGCGATTTCAGCCACCACCGGTGTACCTCCTGTACCGGTTCCACCACCCATACCAGCGGTGATAAAGACCATATCGGCACCTTCTAGGAGTTGACGAATCTCTTCCCGACTTTCCTCGGCGCTCTTCTGGCCGATTTCCGGGTTGGAACCAGCTCCTAAACCCTTAGTTAGTTTTTCACCCAAACGTACCTTGTGGGTCGCATTAGAAACCATCAAAGCCTGGGCATCGGTATTCATCGCGATGAACTCCACTCCCCGAAGATCGCAGTCGATCATCCGGTTCACCGCGTTGCTGCCGCCTCCACCCACTCCGACCACCTTAATATTAGCGAAATGCCCGTTTTCCGAGTCAAACTCGAACATAGGAAACGTCCTCCTTCGCCCAGGGCACAGATTTATCGTTAGCTAATAAGCACCCTTTTCCTTTTTGGACAAATACTTCCACACAACAAAGCCAGTCTCCTTTTTCCTCCTCCATTAGTGCTGCTCTAAAATAGGACTTTTCGGAATCCGTAAATCGATAGTGGCCCGTGCACCGGAGGGAATCCGAGATAAAATCGATGTAAGCACGTCCATTTTCAGCTCCAGGTCCGTCCCTAGGCCAAAACGCACCTGCAGCCCTTTCCCCAAAACCCGTATATCCTTCAAATCGGCCACATTGATTTCCGAGAGCCTTTCATGGAGCTCGGGTTCAAACAGTCCGGCCAATCGGGCCCCCAACTGGGCCGGTCGGGAAGACAAGATCTCCCCCACTTGAATTGTTACCGGCGGTACTCCATTGAGAACAGGCAGGTTCGGCTCATGGGCAGGACCTAAGACCCGCCCATCGGCGTCAACCAACAAAAAACCTTCCGCGTAAGGCAGAACTGCTACCGGCCGACGCTCTCGCAGGGTGATGATTAATCTGTTCGGTAATTTCCGGGAGATTTCCACTTCATGGACCTGGGGAAGGGAGTTGAGCCGGGCCTGGGCATTGGCCACATCGAAGCGGAAGATATTTTGCAGCCTAATAAGACCAATGGTTGATAAGATTTCTTCCCGGGTCAACTGGCTCGAACCTTCGATGATTACATCCTGGATACAAAAGAAGGGAGAGTATAAAAAGGCGACACCGGCGACGATAACTAGAATTCCAACCAGCGCTAGGACAAATCCCCTGGAATCGCCGTTAACATCGCCCATGGCTCCGTCCTCCCCACTGGAATCTTATCGGGATAATTATACCATAAACTAGTAGTTCGGGAAACTCTTAACAAGCCTGTTCCCCCGATTGTTGACGGACGATATCGGCCCCCAACTGGGCCAACTTGCTTTCCAGATTTTCATAACCCCGATCGATATGGGCGATATCTTCAACGACGGTCTGACCGTTAGCCGCTAAGCCAGCCAAGACCAACGCGGCACCGGCCCGCAAATCGGGACAGGTAACACAGGCACCAGAAAGGAATTGGGTCCCTTTAATCACCGCGGTCCGGCCTTCCACGTAGATGTCGGCACCCATCCGCCGCAAGTCGTTAACATGCTTAAACCGATTATTGTAAACAGCCTCGGTGATGATGCTCACTCCAGCGGCAACGGTACTTAAGACCATGAATTGGGGCTGCATATCGGTAGGAAAGCCTGGATAGGGCATGGTGCGCAACTGGATAGGCTGTAGCTTTTCCTTACTCCGAACTAAAACCCGGTTCCCCTCCATAAACTGCAACTGGACCCCGGCCTGTTGGAGTTTATGGATCACCGCACCTAGATGTTCCTCGACGGCGCCGTTGATAAGGATCTCCCCTCCCGTGAGGGCCGCGGCCACCATGAAGGTTCCCGCTTCGATCCGATCGGGACCCACCCGATAATCGGCACCTTTAAGCTGCCGAACTCCCTTGATCACAATGCGATTAGTGCCGGCACCCCGGATTTGGGCACCCATTTTATTAAGAAAGCGTTGGCTTTCGATGATTTCCGGTTCTTTGGCCGGGTTTAAAAGCACCGTCTCCCCTTCGGCCAAGCTGGCCGCCATCATCAAATTTTCGGTAGCTCCAACGCTGGGATAATCAAGATGAATCCGGGCCCCCCGCAGCTTTGTGGCCCGGGCCAAAACATAGCCATGTTCATCCCTAATTTCTGCCCCCATGGCCTTTAAGCCTTCCAGGTGCATGTCGATAGGACGATCACCGATGGCACAACCACCGGGAAGGGCCACCTTCACTTCCCCGAGACGACCGAGGAGGGGACCCAAAACCTGAATAGAAGCCCGCATCCCTTTCACCAGATCATGGGGGGCCGTATTCATCAATCCCGTTCCCGGATCGATTTTCACCGTCCCATGGCCTGATTCCACTTGGGCCCCCAAACTGCGTAAAACGGAACACATGGTCTTCACATCGCGAATCTGGGGAACATTGCTCAGCAGGCTCGGCCCCTGACCTAATAACGCCGCGGCCATTATCTTGAGGACGGCGTTTTTCGCCCCACTGATCTGGACCTCGCCCCTTAAGGGGACTCCCCCATTGATATAAAGTTTCTCCAATCCGGTCACCTCCCGCTGCGGGACAACTACCCCCGTTGACCCGAGCCGATTAATTGCCCCGGCACCCCGTTTAGATAGGCATGGGCCACTTGGTCGATATTCCCGGCCCCCATGGTCAAGACTAAATCCCCCGACTGAGCTATAGTCTCCAGGAAACCGGGAATAGCCCCTAATTCTCCACAGTAGTGGACACCGCTCCCCTTTTGTTCCGCGACTCCTTCGGCCAAAACTTCCCCGCTCACCCCGGCAATGGGAGCTTCCCCAGCGGCATAAATATCAGTGATAATCACTTCATCGGCCCCTTCGAAGGCGGTTGCCAACTCCCCTGCCAAATGATAGGTCCGGGAATAGCGGTGGGGTTGGAACACAACGATGACCCGACGACCTAGGGTACGGGCCGCGGCGAGGGTCGCTTTTATCTCCGTCGGATGGTGGGCATAATCGTCAACGACTAAAACATCGTCCCGTTCCCCTATGATATGGAAACGGCGGTTAACACCGGCGAAACTGGCCAGGGCGTCCGTAATTTGGGAAAAGGGATAGCCTAAGTGCAAACCTACAGCCACAGCGGCCAAAGCATTAAGCATATTATGCCGACCGGGGATCCTTAGTTCCAAGGTGCCCAATAAACGATCACCATGGTAGACTGGACACCGGCTGCCCTGGGGACCGAGGGCCAAACCTCCTCCTCGAACATGGGCCCCTGGAAGAAAACCATAACATAGGTGGTGTTTTTTAACCTGGGGGAGGAGTTCTTTGATCTGGGGGTCATCGGAGCAAAGGATGGCCAACCCATCGGAAGGCAGTTTTTCTAAGAAGGCTTGGAAGGCATCGATGATGGCCCCAAAAGAACCGTAGTGTTCCAGATGATCGGCTTCAATGTTGGTAATGACCGCGGTTTTTGGGCTGAGCTCTAAAAAGGAGCCATCGCTTTCATCGGCTTCGGCGACGAAATGGGGACCGAGACCACAGCGGACATTGGAGCCGGTATCTCGACATTCTCCACCGATGACGACGATGGGATTGGCATCACATCCAGCCAACATATGTCCGATCATGGCTGTCGTCGTCGTCTTGCCGTGGGTACCGGCGATAGCGATACCATCATAATCAGCCATTAAGCGGCCTAACATCTGGGCACGGCTAAGAATGGGAATACCCCTTTTACGGGCTTCCACCAATTCCACGTTTGTAGGCGAAACAGCGGAGGAGACAACGACTCCTTGGGGTTGCAAAAGGTTCTCGGCCCGATGTCCGATGAAAACCTTGATCCCCAGCTGCCGCAAGCGATCGATCCGGGGTGATTCAACCAAATCAGACCCGGTTATTTCTACCCCCCGCTGGGCTAAGAGCCTGGCAATGCCACTCATCCCGGCACCACCAATGCCCACAAAGTGTAATTTCGCATATTGCTCCAATGAATCCACTTCCTTTCGGTGCCAGTGAACTAGTTCCTCCCCCCGAAGACAGCCAATTCATACTATTCTGACCCGAACTACCTGGTTCCTAGGAGGCTTGTCCTCCGAAACTTACCCTAATCTGAAGCTAGTCCGGCCAGTTCCTCGATAAGATCGACGATACGCTCGACAGCTTCGGGGCGGCCCAATTTTTTACTGGCCGCGGCCATCCGTTCCAGAACAGAGTCGTGGGACAACAGCTCTTCCAGGGCAACCCACAAGGCAGGACCCGTTAGTTCTCTATCGAGAATGACCCGGGCCGCTCCAGCCTGCTCCAAGACCCGGGCATTGCGTTCCTGATGATTCTCCGCCGCATAGGGATAGGGAACTAGGATGGCCGGCAAACCCCGGGCGGTCAGCTCTGCGATGGAAATAGCCCCAGCCCTGGCCACCACTAGATGGGCCACCGCTAAAACATCGGGCATGTTGTGAATATAGGGCAGGATCCAAAGATTGCCAAAGGCATGGCCATCACCCCTAGGCTCCAGAGTCCCTAAAGACCCCAGGGCCTCCAAGACCCGGTCATACTCCCGGGGACCTGTTTGATGGATCACCTGCAGGTTCTCCTTCTTAACCAACTGCCGGTAATTGTCGATCATGGCTTGGTTGATCTGCCGGGCCCCTTGGCTGGCTCCGAAGACCACCAGCACCCTTTTTTCTTCCGAAATCTGCAAATTTTTCAAACCACCCGCCCTAGACTGGCTGACGATCTCCTTGCGGATGGGATTGCCGGTTATCACCTGACGGGCCCGGGAGGATAGAAAATGTCCCGCCTCTTCGTAACCTAAGGCGATAACGTCGACCCAGCGGGCCAACAGGCGGTTTGTCAATCCGGGATAAGCATTTTGCTCCTGGATGAGGGTCGGCTTGCGGGCTAAGATGGCCGCGGCCAGAACGGGGCCTGCGGCATAACCTCCTGTACCAACCACTACCGTCGGCCGGAAAGAGGAAATGAGCCTTAAGGCTTGGGCCAAACCCCAGCTGGTGCGGGCTAATCCCCCCAGGGTGGCTAAAGATGGTTTACGGCTCAGGGGAGCCGCCTGAACGAACTGCAAAGGAAAGCCCCCTTGGGGCACAAGGCGACCCTCCAATCCATGGCGGGTCCCGACGAAAAGGACTTCCCCCGCGGGATAGCGGTGCTGCCACTCGGTAGCGATAGTCAATCCAGGATAAATATGACCGCCGGTACCTCCAGCGGCAATTAATAGCCGTCCCATGTCCCGACCACCCCTTTAACGTTGCCAACGGGAAATATTCAATAAGATACCGATACCGGTAAGGGTGATTAACAAAGAGGAGCCGCCAAAACTAATCAAGGGCAGAGTGATCCCCGTTACCGGTAAAGAACCGGTAACAACCCCAATATTAATCAAGGCCTGGAAAGCAACCATGCTGGTGATGCCTACGGCCAAGAGGGTGCCGAAATAATCGGGGGCGTGGAGGGCTACCTTTAACCCCCGCCAGGCGAAATAGAAGAAGAGCACCACTACTAAGCCGGCTCCCAGGAAACCTAACTCCTCGGCGAGGACGGCAAAGATAAAGTCGGTATGGGCCTCAGGCAAGTAAAGGTATTTTTCTTTACCCTGACCTAAACCGACTCCGAAAAATCCTCCGGAACCGATGGCCAACAACGACTGGATAATATTCCACCCTGAATCAAGGGGATCGGCCCAAGGGTCGACAAAGGCCATCAACCGTCGTAACCGATAGGGAGCCAGATAAATCAAAGCCACCAGAGGCGGTATGGCCGCCGCTCCCACCAAGAGCAGATGCTTGATTTGGGCTCCAGCAGCAAAAAGCATCAGCATACTGGTCATAAACAAGGCGACCCCCGTGCCAAAGTCGGGTTCCGCCAAAATCAAGAGAAAGGTAAGGCCGATAACAAGCAATGGCGGCACAAACCCATACCAAAAGGAGCGCAAATTACCCCGTTTACGGGAGCAAAAGGCCGCTATGTAAAAGATAACTCCCAACTTTGCCAGTTCAGAAGGTTGGACATTGAAAAAACCCAGGGGAATCCAACGCCGGGAGCCCCCGACTACAGGACCGATGACAAGGACCACAATCAACAGCAGGATACAGGACAAGACCGCCGGCCAAGCCAGCCTTTGGAAAATATGGTAATCGATATGGGATAGGACGACCATGCTCATCAACCCTAAGCCGGCCCATAATAGCTGCCTTTTTAAGTAAAAATAGGGATCCCGATGTTCGGCCAAACTGGAAACGGAACTGGCGCTAAAAACCATGACAATACCGATGACCAAAAGGATAACCGTTGCCGAGATAATGCCCACATCGGGTAAGGCTCTTTTTTTAGGCATCGCCCTTCCCTCCCTCTTAATCTAACAGCGCAAATCCCGGCAGCCCATACAAACCGATTAAAGCCAAGACTAACGCCAAAAGCCAAAAACGGGTCACTACCTTGGTTTCCGCCCAGCCGACCAACTCGAAATGATGATGTAGGGGCGTCATCCGCAAGATCCGTTTGCCCTTAGTCAAACGAAAATAGGTGACTTGCAAGATGACCGATAATGTCTCCAAGAGGAACAAGCCGCCGATGATGGGTAAAAACAAGGAGGTACCCGTTAACACCGCGATGGCTCCTAAGGCACCGCCCAAGGATAAGGAGCCGGTATCACCCATAAACACCTGGGCGGGATGGGAATTGAACCAGGAAAAGCCTAGGCAAGCACCGGCGACAGACGCGGCAAAAACGGCCAGTTCCCGTTGTTCCAAGAATAGACAAATCAACGTATAAGCTAAAGCGGCGATGGCGGTGGTCCCCGCGGCTAATCCATCTAGTCCATCGGTGAGGTTGACGGCATTAGCCGTCCCCACCATGACGAAAACGACAAAAATCAAATAGAGCCCAGGAGGTAAGGTGAGCACCTTGGTGCTAAAGGGCACCAATAGTTGAGGACCGACTTCCATGAGGGCAAACAAGGCCAAGAGTAAAGCTAATAGCCCTTGGGCCACGAGCTTGTGACGGGCCCGCAGGCCTAAAGACCTTTTGTGAACGACAATAATAAAATCATCGATAAGTCCGATCAAGCCGTATCCGACAGCCACAAGTAAAGCATATGTCAATCGCTGATCAGAAAGACTAAAAAACCAAGTCGCTAAAAAATAGGCAAAAATGATCAACACGCCGCCCATGGTGGGTGTGCCGCTTTTTTTCAAATGGGTCTGGGGGCCGTCATCCCTAATGCTTTGGCCAAATTTTAACCGATGTAACCAAGCAATGGTAGAGGGACCTAGCAATAAAGCGATGGCGAAGGCCATCCCAAGGGCATAAAGGGGTCTATCCATCATGACCACTCCTTCGGGCGATAAAGGGGGTGATGACCCTTTCCAAAGCCATTCCCCGGGAAGCCTTTACTAGGATCACCGATCCCGGTTCAGCCCATTTTTCCAGGATCTCCAGTGCCTCCCCGTGATCGGCGCAATGCTCAACCCGGGTCAAACCTGCTTCCTTAGCTCCTTGGGCTATCTCCCGCCCCAAAGGGCCGATGGTGATCAAAGCATCGACGATTTTTGCCCCTTGGCGTCCCAACTGACGATGGAGTTCTACCCCTTGGGGACCCAACTCTAACATATCGCCTAAAAGGGCGATCTTCATCTCGCCGGGAAAATCCTCCAAGGTATCCAACGCGGCGGCCATGGAGAGGGGACTCGCGTTATAAGCATCGTTTAAGACCACTATCCCCTGGGGCAGTGGGCAGACCTCCATCCGCATTTTCGACGGTTCAAAGGTGGCCAATCCCCTTCGGATATCCTCAAGGCTGGCCCCTAAAGTCAGTCCGACACCGGCCGCGGCCAACCCATTGTACACATTATGGCGCCCGGGCAGGGGCAGTTGGACGTCGGCTTTTTCCCCTTCCCAACAGAGGGTAAAGGCTACTCCACCACCGTCCTGGCGGATACCTTGGGCCTTTAACTGGCCACTATTTAAACCGAAAAACAGGCTTTGACCTTTATGCTGCGCGGCCATGGCCTTCACATGGGGATCATCGCCATTGAGAACAGCCCAGCCATCAGGGGGCAAAGCAGCGATCAATTCGCCCTTGGCCCGGGCGATGTTCGTTAAACTTCCTAACAACTCCAAATGGACTGGGCCCACATTGGTCACCACACCGATGTGGGGCCGGGCGATGGCCGCTAACCGACTGATTTCGCCCAATCCCCGCATGCCCATTTCCACCACGATGAAGCGATGTTCCTTCCGGGCCTGGAACAAAGTTAAAGGCAAGCCGATATCGTTGTTGTAATTCCCAGGATTTTTCACCGTCGGCCCCAGTCTTGCCAAAATGGACGCGACCATATCCTTGGTCGTCGTTTTACCGTTGCTGCCCGTCACCGCTACCACTTGGACCTCCAATTGGTCCCGCCAGTAGGCAGCCAACTGCTGTAGGGCCGTCAAATTGTCCTCTACCACCAGTAAGGTCAACCCGGGGAAATTCCCTTGCCGACCCCTTTCCACGAGACTGGCCACAGCGCCCTTAGCCTGGGCCTGGGCGATGAAATCATGGCCATCGACCCGTTCACCGGGGAGGGGAACAAAAAGATCTCCCCGTTGGATTTGCCGGGAATCGATGCTCACCCCGGTGATCACAGGGCTGTGGGAGCCGATGACCTCCGCTCCGATCCTTTGGGCTACTTCCAGGATGTTCAGTTCCACTGTCTAAATCCTTTCCCTTAAAACTTCGGCGGCCACTTGTCGATCATCGAAAGGAATGGTGTAATCCTTAAACTGCTGACCGGTCTCGTGGCCTTTACCGGCAATTAAAACTAAATCGCCCCTTTGGGCCCGACTAATCCCCAAATCGATGGCTGCCCGGCGGTCGATTTCGACGGTATAATCGGCCCCGGTCTTGGCTAGGCCCCCTTCGATCTCGGCACAAATGGCCGCCGGGTCTTCACTGCGGGGGTTATCGGAGGTAACGATTATATAATCCCCGTACTTTCCGGCGATGGCCCCCATCAACGGCCGCTTGGAGCGGTCCCGATCGCCACCACAACCGAAAACAACGATCAAACGCCCGGGAGTCATGGCTCGGGCAGCTTGCAACACATTCTCCAATCCATCGGGTGTATGGGCATAATCGACGATGACAGTGAAATCTTGCCCACAATCGACCCGTTCAAAGCGACCGGGAACACCGGTCATACTCCTTAACCCTTCCGCCACAACTTCCCCCGGCACCCCGATGGCTCCCCCACAGGCGATAGCGGCCAAAGCATTGTAAACATTGAACCGCCCCGTCATAGAAGTCCGCACCGGGATCCGCTCCCCGTCACGGCAAGCCTGGAAGGCGATTCCTTGAGAATCGACGATGATCTCTTCCCCCCGCCAATGGAGGTCTTGGTTGTGGATGCCATAAAGGAGGGTCCGACCCTGGGGGGGCATAATCTTTCGATAATAGGGATCATCACCGTTGATGATGGCTAGGGGAGAATCTTTCTTCACCGGACCTAACCCTAATTGGGTGAAAAAACGGGCCTTGACCGCTAAGTAGCTGGCGAAATCCCCGTGGAAATCCAAGTGATCTTGGGTGATATTCGTAAAGATGCCCACATCAAAGGAACAACCCTTAATCCGCTCCAACTGGATGGCATGGGAGGAAACCTCCATGACCACCCACTGGACTCCCTGCTCATACATTTGGGCTAAGGTACGCTGCAAATCTAATGACTCCGGCGTGGTCCGCTGGGCCGGTAGGATCTCCTCACCGATCATGTTCTGTATGGTGCCGAAAAGACCTACTTTGTAACCGGCAGTAGTCAAGATCTGCCTGATCATATATGTAGTCGTCGTTTTCCCGTTGGTCCCGGTTATGCCGATCAAACCCATTTTGGAGGCAGGATAATCATAAAACTTGGCGGCTACAGATCCTAAGGCCCCTCGGGAATCATCGACGAGGGCATAGGGCAGATCACCCAATGATAGCCTCTCCTGGACCAAAACCGCCACTGCTCCCCGCTCTAAGGCTTGGGGGATGAAATCATGGCCGTCAAAACGTTCTCCCCGAATGCAAACGAAGAGATCCCCCCGCTGGACCTGACGGGAATCGTAAGCGATACCTGTGATTCTCTGTTCCCCACCCCGACATTCATACACCGGTAATCCGTCTAATAACTGGTGAAGACTTACCCCTACCATATCACATCACCCACTAATATCATTAACCAAAATTGCCACAAATAACCACTAGGAGGGGGTGAATTCCAGCTGCACCCTCACCGGTGTCCCTTGCCAAACTAGCTCTCCGGGTGGTGGATCTTGTTGGACCACTGAACCACTCCCTATAATATCTATGGTCAGACCTACTTGGGCTAGAACACCCACTGCTTCCCGCAAGGATTTACCGATCAATGAAGGGACGACAATTTGACCGTTGGTCGAAACCTTCTCCCACCCGGGGTAAAGCTCTCCACCAATACCTCCCCGTCGATCCCCGACGATTTCCCTGGCGGGCACCTGCAAATAGTTGAGCATATCGGCCACTCCCGCGGCGAAGACCGGTGCTGCTAAGACACCGCCGAAGCGAACTTCTGTCTGGGGCTCATAGAGGATGACCAGGGCCGCCAGACGGGGATCATCAAAGGGTGCATAACCGATAAAGGAAGCGATTCGCTCTTCACCGTAGCCCCCTTCCGGCGACGGTATTTCCGCGGTCCCAGTTTTGCCGGCCACGGGAAAACCCTTGATGTCGGCAGCGCCACCGGAACCGTTGGTGACCACCCGGCGGAGCATTAACTGTAGTTGCGTCGCCGTCTCTGGGGAAATGACTTGGCGTAGGGCAACGGGACCAAATTCCTGTAGAACATCCCCTTCCTGACTGATGATCTGGCGTACCAGTCGGGGTTGCATCAACAGGCCATCGTTGACTACCGCGCAGAAAGCCGTCAATAACTGGATGGGGGTCACCGCAATCCCTTGGCCAAAACCAATGGTCGCCCATTGGGCTTGTTCACCCCATCGGGCCCCGGGGGCCGGTAAAGTACCGGAAGCTTCACCGGGGAAATCCACGTTTAATCGGCGTCCGAAACCGAAATTACGCAAATATCGGTGGAAGAGACTGGGTGACAATAACTCTCCTGCCACTTGAGCAAAAACAGTATTGCAGGAGTTTTCCAGGGCTTGTTGGAAATTTTGCTCCCCATGGCCACCGGGACGCCAACAACGGACGGTAATACCGCCGATGTTTAAATGGCCCCGATCATAAAAAAGGGAATGGGTATCGACGATTCCTTCTTCCATCGCCGCCGCGGCGGTGAAAACCTTAAAGGTAGACCCTGGTTCGAATTGATCGGTAAACACCCCATGGCGACGGCGAGAAAAGGCTTGGTAGTTTTGTGGATCGAAGGAAGGATAATAGGCGGCAGCCAGAAGTTCCCCTGTACGGGGATCCATGACGATAAAGGCACCTTGCCGGGCGCCGGTTTCTTCCACCGCTTGGGCCAATTCCCGCTCCGCGATATACTGGATCACCTTGTCGACGGTGAGGACCAGGCTGTCTCCAGCTTGGGAGGGTATGAGTCTTTCGGTACCCCCTGGGATAGGCCGGCCGGCTACATCGCTTTCCCGGGCGATGCGGCCGGGTATGCCCCGCAATATTTCGTCATACTGGTATTCAAGACCTTCCAACCCTTGATTGTCGATGCCGACGATGCCTAATAAAGGGGCCGCTAAGCGGCCGTTGGGATAGAACCGTTCTGGTCGTTCAATAACCCTTAGGCCAGCCAAACCTAAGGCCTTTAACTCTTCCGCCTCCTGGGGCTCCAAGCGCCGCGATAACCAAACTTCCCCTTTATCTGTAGCCAAAGAGTCGATGATCTGTTCCGGTTCGCTATCTAAAAGGGAGGCCACCGAAGAAGCGAAACTTGCGGGATCGTCGATCTGGTCGGGGAGGGCCAAAGCCCCGGGAGCGTTGATGGTCAAGGCCAACTCATGATAATTACGATCATAAATAATTCCACGGCGGGCAGGTAAAGGACTAACCCGCAAACGTTGGCTGACGGCTCGATGATGGTAGAGATGGTTATGCCAGACTTGAAGATAAAATAAACGAATCATAATACCCAGGACCAAGGCGACCATCATCAGGCATATACCGGCGATCCGTCGGCGAACTAACGGCGATAATTGCTGCTTCAAATTGGCAACCCCCTAAAATCCGCCGATCCGCCCTGCTTCCGCCTGACCTCCCGGCCAAAACCAATCGACGATCCAAGCCGATACCATATTCATCGGCGTAGGCCTCCCAGCCGGAACCAAAGGAGTGTCTTGGGCCAACAGGAGATTGTCATCCCGGGCAGGAGAAAGAACGATGTACTCATAACTTCCCGGCTCGATCATCCCTAAACGTTCCCGGGCCTGCCGCTCCACGTTTTCCGGCGATCGGGCCTTAATCAATTCGTACTGGAGAAACTGATAGTGGGAATCGACCTGGGCCAATTGTCCTTGCCGCTCACTGAGCTCATAACTTAGGGCAAGGACATTTAAGTGCACCATCAGATATCCTAACGCAGCTAGAAGGAAAAATCCAGCGAAAAAGCAGGTCATAGTGATGGGATTAATTCGGTAGTAGGCCCCCCTCTTGGGGGCAACAGGTTTTTGCCGCTCCTCTAGTTTGCGAACAGCAGCCATGAAATTGCCTCCCCTACTAGATCTTTTGCACTGCCCTTAATTTTGCGCTCCGCGCCCGGGGATTTGCTGCCAGCTCATCTTCGCTGGCCGTAATGGGTTTACTAGTCAAGATTTCCACCAGGGGCTCCCTTTTACAAACACAGATCGGTAATTCCGGCGGGCAAGTACACCGCCGGGCCCATGCTTGAAACTGTTGCTTCACAATTCTATCTTCCAACGAGTGAAAGGAGATGACCGCTAGCCTACCCCCTGGTCGCAAGAAGTCGATCAAGACTTGGAGGGTTTCCTGCAAACCATCTAACTCGTTGTTTACCGCGATGCGCAGGGCCTGGAAGGTTCTTTTGGCCGGATGACCCCCTTCCCGACGGGCCCGGGCCGGGATGGCTGCTTTGATAATATCCACCAACTGGTAAGTGGTCGTTATCGGCTCCCGTTGGCGAGCTTCAACGATGAAACGGGCAATGCGTCCGGCCCACCGCTCCTCTCCGTAGGAGCGGATGATCCTTTTGAGTTCTTCTTCTGAAGCTTCGTTGACAATTTTGGCGGCTGTTCTTGGTGTGCGGGGATCCATACGCATGTCTAAAGGAGCATTATGCATATAACTGAATCCCCTTTGGGGAATATCCAACTGATGGGATGAAACCCCTAAATCAAAGAGGAATCCATCCACCTGTTCTATGCTTAAGTCCCCAAGGACCGATGGCAAATCGAAAAAGGTACTATGGACGAGGGTTACGTTGGGGAATTCCCGTAAGGTTTGACCAGCCTTGGCTAGGGCCGCAGGATCGCGATCGATGCCGATCAGCTGCCCTTGGGGGCCGATCCGTTCGAGGATCAAACGGGCATGTCCACCTCCACCGACGGTACCATCAACATAGATACCACCCGGTCGTGGAGCGAGAATGTCGATAGTCTCACGGGGTAGAACGGGAACATGACTAAATTCCAAAGGTCTCCCCCCTCATTAAATCCCTAAATCCACGATCTTCTCAGCGATACTCTCATAGGAACCGGCAGCAGCCTCCATGTAGTCTTCCCACAATTCCTGGGCCCAGATTTCCACCCGGTTGGAGACACCGATGACGACCACATCCTTTTGGAGCTGCCCATACTGCCGCAAATTGGGAGGTAGGCCGACACGACCCTGTTTATCGACTTCACATTCGGTGGCACCAGAGAAAAGGAAGCGGACGAAAGACCGGGCATCGCCTTTAGTCAAAGGTAGGGAACGCAGTTTTTCCTCCAGGATCGCCCATTCTTCCAAGGGATAAACAAAAAGACAGTTATCCAGACCGCGGGTGATGATAAAGCGCTCCCCCAACCCTTCCCGGAACTTGGCCGGGATAATCAGGCGGCCTTTACTGTCTAAAGTATGGTTATATTCCCCCATAAACATGGGCGACAACTCCCCTGCCCTGTCATTCTGCCCCACTTTTCCCCACTTTCCCCCACTAGTACCATAAAATTTCGTGATGCCTATTCCATTTCCTGCTTAGGAAGGGAAAATTGTAAACTTTTTTTCGACAAAAAAGGGGACCCCTATCATGTCCCCTTTGGTTTGCTATGTTTGGTCCAGGTTTGTCAACTGAATATCGAAGATATCCAATTCACATTTGGCACTCTCCCCTGCCCAGTGACTACAGTTCGCACAACTTCTACGATCCTCATCGACTACCGCATCGTAGTGGGAACAGGCTTCTCCCACGGCATTCATCTGTTCTTCATTAGGCATGGCCCTCCCCCCCCTTCTTTCCCTAAAATGCCCAGGGAAGAAGGGGATATTACTTAGGCCCAACGTACTAGCTCACATTCCCCCCAAGGACAATATACTAGGAGCAAACAGCTTGTGGAGGAGGAGCAATGATGAGGAAAGGAAAAATCCTACTGTTATTACTTGGGCTCCTTTTGGCCCTGCCCACCACTGCCCTTGCTTACCCCGAAGGGCCCATTACCTATCTCATCCCCTTCGATGCGGGAGGTCAATCGGATCTGGAGGCCCGCAGACAACAAAACCCCCTGGAATCCATCCTGGGTCAATCGATCATCGTCCAGTATAAACCCGGCGGTGGGGGAGCTATCGGTTGGAGTGAGCTGGCCTCCAGCCCGCCTACCGGGTATCTAATCTGTGGGATTAACATCCCCCACATCATTTTACAGCCCCTGGTACTCGATAATGCTGGTTACAAAACGGAGGAGATTCTTCCGGTGGCCCTTTTCCAAGGGACTCCTATCGGATTAGCTGTGTCCAAGGATAGTCCCTGGGAAACATTGGACGATTTCATTGCCGATGCAAAAAAGAAGCCCGGTCGGATCACCGTCGGCGGATCAGGTACTTATTCGGGCCATCACCTGGCCTGTTTGCAGTTGGAAAAACTGGCCGGCATCAAACTGGCGTACGTGCCCTATACGGGGGCCGCTCCCCAAATGACTGCCTTCCTAGGCGGACATATCGATGCTATCCTGGGCAATTCCAATGATTTAGTATTACATGGTGATAAACTGCGGGTCTTGGCTATCGGCGGTGCAGAACCCTTCCCTCTCCTGCCCGATGTACCTACCTTCATTGAGTTAGGCCTAGATATGTTCCCCAGTATCGACCGGGGAGTGGCCGTCCCCGCCGGAACTCCCCCTGAGCGGGTGGCTGTTTTAGAGTATGCTTTCTTGCAAATCATGGAGGATGAAAACATCCGCGCCCAGATGTGGGAACAAGGCTTTGTCCCCCTGGTTATGGGTCAAAGGGCCTCTGAAGAATACATCGCTCAAATCCGGGTGGAGTACGAAAAAATCCTTCAAGAACTCGATTTGATCTAAAAGATTTAAGGGGCCTCAAGGCCCCTCCCTAGATTCGAAGGAGTGGAATGAATTGGCGGAAGAAATCATCATGGCCTTTAGTCTGATTTTCGAATTGAATAATTTTCTCTTTCTATGTTTTGGTGTCGCAGTAGGAATCATCGTCGGCTGTTTGCCAGGACTTACGGCCACCATGGCCCTCGCCCTATTAGTGCCCTTTACCTTCACTATGCCCCCTACCCAAGGTCTGATTATGTTGGGAGGGATCTACATTGGTGCTATGTATGGCGGTGCCATTCCCGCGACCCTCATCAATACCCCGGGGACACCTTCGGCCATCGCTACCACTTTAGATGGTTTTCCCCTGACCAAAAAGGGCATGGCCCAGCACGCCCTAGTCACCGCCGCTTTCGCCTCCACCATCGGTGGAATAATCGGGACATTCTTCCTCTTGTTCCTCTCCCCACCCCTGGCCAGGGTAGCCCTCCAATTTGGTCCTACAGAATACCTTTGGGCGGCCATCTTCGGCTTAACCATCATCGCCACCCTCTCGACGGAATCCATTTTCAAGGGCATCATCGGTGGGGCCTTAGGGCTGCTGATGAGCACTATCGGTATTGCCCCCATCGGTGGCGATCCCCGCTTCACCTTCGGCCTGCCTGGCCTTCAGGGGGGAGTGGAGCTGATCGTGGCTTTAATCGGCTTCTTCTCCCTACCCCAGGTGTTGGAAAGCATCGAGGAAAAACACTTTCATCAAGCGGTTCACGATTTTCGGCCCCAATTTAGGGTGAACTTTCAAGTCATCGGTCAGTTGCTTCGAAAGCCTGCTTTGCTGATCCGCTCGGCCATCATCGGCACCATAATTGGCATCATCCCTGGGGCGGGAGGAAATATCGCTAGTCTAGTTGCCTACAACGAAGCCGTCCGCTGGTCGGATCATCCGGAAGAATTTGGGCGTGGTACCATCGACGGGGTCGCTGCCTCTGAATCGGCCAATAACGCCGTTGTCCCCGGAGCCTTGATGCCTCTGTTGACCTTGGGCATTCCCGGCTCCCCCGCAGCCGCTGTCATCCTAGGTTCCCTGCTCCTCCACGGTTTGCGTCCAGGGCCTGCCCTCTACACAGAGCACGGGGTAATCACCTATGCCTTTATCCTCTCCCTCTTTGTATCATCATTCGTCATGTTGGCCTTCGGCTTACTGGGATCCCAATGGTTTGCCCGGATGATTAATTTCCCCATGAGCTACCTGGCCCCCCTAATCACCTTTTTGAGCGTCATAGGCACCTATGCCATCCGTAACAACTTCATCGATGTGATCATCATGGTCCTCTTTGGCCTTCTAGGCCATATCACCCGCAAACTAGGATTTCAGCCCGGCCCTATCGTCTTGGGTTTAATCCTCGGACCCATCGCCGAACAAGGCTTAGTCCAAGGAATGATCATCGGGCGGGCCCGTGGCTCCCTCTTGGCCATGTTTTTTACCCGGCCCCTCTCTTTGGTGTTAATCGTCCTTTGTCTCATTTCCGCCCTGTGGCCCATCATCGCTAAGGGCCTGCAAAGGAGGCAACAACATGCTTAACACCGATACATTAGCCGGTGGGTTTATCCTTTTGCTCTCTGTAGGAGCCTACCTGGGATCCCAAAACCTCAATGAATTGAGCGGTTTGTTCGTTTGGTGTGTGACGGCTATCCTATTCGTCCTTGGAGCAATCCTCTTTGTTCAAGGCCTTCTCCACCGCTCGGGAGAAAAACCAACGGGTGATTGGATACCTGTACTGCAGTTTATGGCCATTGTCGCCATCTATCTCTGGCTGATCACCGCCATCGGTTTTGCCTTGGCCAGTATCTTATTTTTCAGCTTCACTACCTGGTTCCTTTCCCGGCAAGTCCAAGAGGAGCAACCGGTACTGCGCATCATCGGTACAGGGTTCGGTGTTACCATGTTGTTTTTCATCACCTTCAAGTTTCTCTTATCGGTACCCTTACCTAGTGGCTTCATCTGGGGATAAAGGGAAGTCTTGCCCTCCCTTAACGTCTCGTTTAAAAGGGAAAATGCGCCCGTAAAGGGCGCTTAACTATGCTAAGAGTAAGCCTGTAAGCCGGGTTCTGTCGAGGACGATCATCCATCTAGAATATCTGTTACCAGATATTTCAAGCGACCTAACCCGAGGGATCGGCGGGTAACCTCATCTCCCTCCTATTTGGTCTTTCTCCAGGTGGGGTTTACCTAGCCAGTCAGTCGCCTGACTGCTGGTGCGCTCTTACCGCACCCTTTCACCCTTACCCTTCCGGGCGGTTTCCTTTCTGTGGCACTTTCCTTGGGGTCACCCCCACTGGGCGTTACCCAGCACCCTACCCTGTGGAGCCCGGACTTTCCTCGGGTCTATGACCCACGATCGTCCAGCTTACTCTTAGGACCAAAATGGTCTTTTAGTATAACATGTGTATGGTCAGGTGTCAAATCAGGATCTAACCCAGTACGCGTCAAGGTTTAGTAGGCGAAAGACCTCGCTGGTTTTCCTTTGTTGGATAGTACCTTGTTAAACAGCACAAGCAAATCCGCCAAGGCCTCGTAGTGCCTTTATCCAAGGTTGTGTGCCGTTGCAGAGGGCAGGCATGCCCACTCTTAGCCATTCGCTAAAGTCCTCTTTGCCTTCAGCTGATAAGTGCCTATGAAGCTGAGGTAGCGGGTTTTGAACATCGT
>JBMNRY010000017.1:0-28770 GCA_050944915.1 Limnochordia bacterium | reverse complement strand
CATCCCTGGTGAAGGCACCAAAGCCGGTCTCTTTCCCCAACTCTACCATCTTTTCCCTGATTTGATCAAGGACGGGTCCAGGGGTGACAATGGCGGAAACCAGTTTATCCCGCCCCCGGGCCTTAGGCGCCGTACGGGCGGCCACCAACATTTTTTCAGCGACAGCCATCAATCCCTTAGCTTCAACGGCATCCCCTGGTATTAATCCTTGTTTCATCTGCCTCATCCTTTCCTCCTCGAAGATGGTACCCTCTTCCTATGGGTTCCTTGAAAAGGCCGCTCAACGGGAGAGTTCAAGACCGGCCTCTTTTTCCAATTCTGTTAAATCTACCGGCTGTAAGTTGACCTGAAAAACTTGCCTGAAGGATTCAATGACCCGTTCTTCTACCCCTTGGACGTCGACAGGCCGGCCCAAGAGTCTGGCCAGGGAGGTCACTCCTTTGTCGATTAACCCGCAGGGATGGATGTAAGAGAAGTGTTCTAGGGCAGGATCGATATTAAAGGCAAAGCCGTGGTAAGAAATCCACCGCTTCACCCCGACACCGATGGCGAGGATTTTATCATCGCCGATCCAAACGCCTGTTAAGCCTTCCTGTCTTTGACCCTTCAGATCGTAGCCAGCTAAAACTCGGATAAAGACTTCTTCGTAGTTGCGCAGCAGCAGGTGGAGATCCCGGTCCCGCTCCCGCAAATCCATGATGGGGTAGCCCACCAACTGGCCGGGACCATGGTAGGTGATGTTGCCACCTCGATCGATGGGGACCAGTTGGATTCCAGCCTTTTGGAGGGTGGGGACCGGAACCAACAGGTGATCCCGGCCCCCAGCCCGTCCGATGGTGATCACTGGAGGATGCTCGACTAATAATAGGACATCGGGACAGCGGCCGGCGGCCCGGGCTTCCACTAGGGCTAACTGCAGCCCATAGGCCTCCTGGTAATCTCTAAAGCCTAATCTAACTAGATACACCGGTCGATGCCTCCGGCAGGGCTTCCTCGGCTAAGTAAGAACTGCGGACCAGTGGACCCGCCACCACCCGGGGAATCCCCATCCCTTCCCCTAGTCGAGCATATTCGGTAAAGACATGGGGTTCGATGAATTCTACTACCGATAAATGATTATCACTGGGACTGAGATATTGACCGATGGTCACGATGTCACATTTGATCCGCACCAGGTCTTTTAAGACCGCCATTACTTCTTCCCGGCTTTCCCCCAAACCGAGCATGAAGCCGGTTTTGGAGTAGATGTCCCGCGCCAATTCCTTGATCCTTTCGACGACCCCCAGAGAACGCTGGTAGTCGGCGCCAGCCCGTACCTTGGAATACAAAGAGGGTACCGTTTCCAGGTTATGGCTGATCACATCTGGTCCCGCTTCTACAACGGTTTCTAAAGCTTTAGGATCCCCTTGGAAGTCGGGGATTAAGACTTCCACCTTGGTCTGGGGGGAATACTTCTTTACCGCGGCAATAGTCGCCGCAAAATGGGCCGCTCCGCCATCGGGTAGATCATCCCTAGTTACCGAGGTGATTACTACGTAGCTCAATCCCATTTCCTGCACAGCCTTGGCTACCCGCTCCGGTTCCGTTGGATCCAAAGGCTGGGGCTTGCCGGTGGCGACGGCACAAAAAGGACAGCCCCTGGTGCAGGTGTCCCCCATGATTAATGCAGTAGCCGTTCCCTTAGAAAAGCACTCACCAGCATTGGGACATTTAGCTTCTTTACAAACGGTATTCAACTGCCAGCGGTCGATACAAGCTTTCGTATCCGCCATCAGTTTGGGATCGGGGAGTTTGATTTTAAACCACGATGGCAATCTCTTTCGCACAGAATTACACACTTCTTTCTATAGTTACTGACGTCTCCGATGGGCCACATCTGGATTGAGCAGGGCCTTGGGCAAATCACCTTGGAGTACCCGCACAACCTCTTCGGCAGCCAAGGTCTGCAGTTTGGCGATGGAGGCGGTAGAATACCAAGCCACATGGGGAGTTAAAATGACGTTATCCATGGTCAACAAGGGATTATCCCGCGCAATGGGTTCCTTGTCCACCACATCGAGACCGGCCCCGGCGATGCCCCCTTCTTGGAGACATTTGATCAAGGCTTGTTCATCGATGACCGGCCCTCGAGCGGTGTTAATGACAAAGGCCGTCGGCTTCATCCTGCTGAGGACTTCTTCGTTGACTAGATGCCTGGTTGCTTCACTTAAGGGGGCATGGACCGAAAGGAAGTCGACCTGACTGGCCATTTCGGCTAGATCGTCCACCAGCTCGATACCGGCGGCAGCGGCCGTTGCCGGATCCACAAAGGGATCATACCCTAAAACCTTCATCCCTAATGGTTGGACCTTTTCCGCCAAATGACGGGCGATTTTGCCTAAGGCCACCAATCCCAAAACGGAACCCCTTAAGGGGAAGATGGTGCCCCCAGTCTTGTAATCCCAGACCCGGTCCTTGACCGTATTATTCAACACCACCACTTTGCGGGCACAAGCCAGCAGCAAAGCTAGAGCATGGTCGGCCACTTCTTCTTCACAATAGCTGGGCACATTGACGGCACAAACGCCCAGATCCGTCGCCGCTGGGATATCGATACAATCGAAACCGATTCCCAGCCGGACCACGATTTTACAGTTCGGTAAATTTTCCATTACCTTCCGGGTAATCGGTGCATAGGTGACCAATAGTCCGTCGGCATCCCCACAATTGGCGATGACATCATCTTCCGTTCTACTTTGGGCCAATTCGAGGCTGATTCCGGCCCGTTCCAAAACCTTTTCCGCATGGATAAAACTTGGGTGTTCATAATCGGTTACATAAACCTTAGGCAAGGGAAGGCACCTCCTTCGAAAATTAAAGAAAGTCGGAAAAATTCCCAGATGTTTGGTCTGGGAGCAAAGCCCCCAGATCTTTACTTTCTTTAGTCGAAAGTGAGGATCACCTTCGTGACTTGATCAGGATGTTTATCGAAATCCTCCATGGCTTTTTCCATTTCGGTAAAGTGATACTCTTTACTGATTAAGGGGGTAGGATCGAATTTACCTTGTTCCAGTAGTTCTAGGACCACGGGGAACTGGTTACAATTCAGACGGGAACCGTGGAAATCCACGCCCTTTTTAATCAGTTCACTGGCCGGTAGTTTTAGATCGCCCTTGGATAAGCCCAACATGGCGATCCGGCCCGAAGGTGCCACCATTTCAATGCTCTGGCGGATGGTTGCTTCCAAACCTACCGCCTCGATGACGGCACTGGCCCCCTCGTTATCGGTGAATTCCATAACGGCCTCTACGGGATCCTCTTCGGCCACATTGACCACCCGGTCAGCACCTAACTGTTTAGCCAACTCTAGGCGGGAAGGAACCATATCGGTGATGATCACTTGGGTGTCCATAGTCTTGGCGATTAAGAGGCTCACCAAACCGATAGGACCGGCACCGATAATAGCCACCCGATCCCCATCCCGGGTAGCAGCCCGTCGGTTGGCTTCAGCGCCGATGGATAAGGGCTCGACCAGGGCAGCGGTAACGAAATCCATCCCTTCCGGCATCCGATGGATCCGATCGGTGCGCACCGCCAGATATTCGGTAAAGGCTCCATCCCGGTGGACACCTAAAACTTCTACTGTACGGCAAACGTTATGGTTGCCGGTCCGACATGCGTAACAATGGCCGCAATTAACCACCGGATCCACCACCACAGCGTCACCGACCTTAAAAGGCCCTTCATAGCCGGGACCGAAGGCGGCGATCTCGCCGGAGAATTCGTGGCCCATCACCCGGGGGAAGGTCATGAAGGGTTGACTGCCCCGATAACCGTGGAGATCCGAGCCGCAGATTCCCGCTGCCCGCACCTTAATTAGGGCTTCACCGGGTCCCGCTTCCGGAACAGGTCTTTCTTCAATGCGAAACTGACCAGGTTCAACAAGGACGATCGCTTTCACCATTAATTCCTCCTTTTACCAAGCAGTCCAGCCACCATCGACGGCAATTGTCTGACCGGTGACCATGCTGGAAGCATCGGAAGCTAAATAAATGACGGTACCTGCCAATTCGTGCAATTGACCTACCCGGCCTTTGGGAATGCGGCTGATCACATCTTCATGGAATTCAGGGTCTTCGAGCATAGGACGGGTCAGATCTGTTTCAAAAAAGGTCGGGGCAATGCCATTGACGTTCACGTTATAGGGCGCCCATTCGACGGCCAGGGCCCGGGTTAGATTGGTCACCCCACCCTTACTGGCACAATAGACGGTACGATTATATAAGCCGACGAGGCCCATCTGGGAGTTAATGTTGATGATCCTCCCATATCGCCTCTTAACCATCTCCCGGCCGACGGCTTGGGAACAGAAAAAGAGGCTCTTGAGATTTAAGTCGACGATCCGATCCCAGTGGTCTTCGGTGACTTCCACCGCGGGCTCCGGAAGGTTATAACCAGCGTTATTTACCAATATATCGATTTTACCCCATAATTCCAATGCTTTGTCCACTAGTAGTTGAATATCGTCGACGTTGGTCAGATCTAGGGCTACGGGGGTTACCCGTTGACCGGTGAGTTTCGAGATCCGCTCTGCTTCGGCCGCCAACCGTTCGGGATCCCTGGCGGTAACAATTACTTCGGCACCCGCTTGGGCTAGAGCAAGGGCGAGGGTAGCGCCGATTCCCCGGCTCCCTCCTGTGACGATGGCCCCACGACCTGCTAAACTAAACATATCAGGAAATCCTACTTTCAACTCCCCATTCAGCGACCACCTCCCGAGGATTCTTCATTAGTGAAGCATTCCACATCCATCGGGCTAAATCCTTGCCTTGACAGGTCGAAATTACTTCCTGTCCCTGGAACTACGTAAGAGGGAACTACCGTGGAGGTGGCGAACAAAGGTGGAAAGGAACCCTGTAAGGAGGTCGATGAGTAGTGAAAAGTGCCGTATGGTATGGCGGCCGCGATATTCGGGTCGAAGATACTCCCCTACCACCGTTAACTGGTGACCAAGTGCGGATTAAAGTCGAAGCCTGTGGTGTGTGTGGTACCGATGTCCACATTATCCACGGTGCTTTTCCTTTGTATCAGCCGCCCACCGTCATCGGTCATGAATATACCGGTGTTGTCGCCGAAGTCGGGCCCGACGTGAAGGTGACCAAAGTAGGCGACCGGGTGACCGTCGATCCCTCAGGCTTCACCTGTGATGTCTGTTACCACTGCCGACTAGGCCAATACCATCTATGTGACGACCGGGCCGTTTTCCGGGGCGCCTACGCCGAATATACTACGGTGCCGGAAAAGGTCGTCCATAAGCTTCCCGATGAAGTTTCCTTTGAGATCGGCACCTTGACGGAACCGGTTTCTTGTGCCGTCCATGCCACCCGCCTGGCCAACGTCCAAACGGGCAGCAATGCTTTGATTTACGGTGCAGGGACCATCGGTTTGATTTTACTGCAAGTGCTCATCCATTCGGGAATCACCAAGGTCATCGTTTCCGAACCTATCGCCGAGCGCCGGGAGCTTGCCCTACAATTAGGGGCCGATGTAGCCATTGACCCCACCAAGGAAAACCTCGCGGAAGCCGTTAGGGACTTTACCAACGGTATCGGTATTGACTACGCCTTCGAGGCCGTAGGCAAACCGCCTTTAGTCTCCGATGCCGCAAGACATGCCCGCCGCGGCGGCAAAGTGATCATCATCGGTGTCTCCAGTCCGGGAGAAATGACGGAAGTAGAACCCTACGACATCTACTTCAAAGAACTAGCCATCCTCGGCTCCCACATCCGTCTCTATGATTTCCCCCGGGCCTTGGCTTGGCTGCCGAAGCTAAACTTAGCACCCATCATTACCCACCAATTTCCCTTGGCCCAAACCCTGGAAGCCATCGAAACGACGGAAAAGGGTATGGGTCTTAAAGTTCTCGTTAAACCCCAGTTGTAATCAAAGGGCCCGGTCAGCAGACCGGGCCTTACCTATTTACAACAGGAGACTTTCATGACTCCGTAGGCGAAAAGATCCACAAGTTCATCGTCGGGGATGGCGGCATCCTCCGATTGAATCCAGTTAAAGATGATAATACTGACCATCCCCGCTAAAGCCAAGGCTCCCTGACGGGGATTGACATCCCGCAATTCCCCGGCCTCGATGCCCTTCTCCAAGATCCCCGTGATCAGACGGATGATTTCATCGCCGATAACCGAGGTGCGCCGATGCATTTCTTGCCGAAATTCCTCTCCCCCGGCAAAAAGCATCCGCAAAAAATCCCGATTACTTTCACTGAATTCCTTCATCGCCCGAACAATGAACTGGATTTTCTCCAAGCCGTGGCCTCCCCTGGCCGCCTCCACCCGACATAATTCCCGAAGTTCTTCTAACTTGTTAACCATAAGGGAGATACATAATTCCTGCTTACTCTTAAAATAGAGATAGAGTGTGCCTTTGGCCAACCCGGCTTCTTGGGCGATTTCTTCCATGGTAGCCTGATGATAGCCCTGGGCGGCAAAAACGGTCTGGGCGGCCGCGAAGATCGTCTCTTTACGTTTCTTTCGCACTGGGCTTTCTCCCATTTTCTATCGAATCCTTTCCACTAACAGTTGGGGACTGCCGATTCCCTTAAGATAAGCCGCCTGAGCTAAGTGCAAGTCATAGCGGGCATTAGCCCTGGATATTTGGGCCTGCAGGGCCGCCAATTCCAATTGGGCCACATCGAGCTCCGTAGCCATCTGAACCGCCCGCAGTTCCCGAATGGTCCGCAGCCTCTCTTTCATCTCTTTGACTCTGGTATCTGCCAACTCCAACTGGGCCTGGGCCCGTTCTACCGCCGCCCAGAGGGTAAAGAGCTCTAATTCCGTTTGGGCCTCTTCCAGCTCTAAAGCCAACTGGGCCAATTGGACCCCATCGTCGGCCACATCCCGACGAAGCTTGGCCCCACCGCCATCGAGGAGGGGAATCTGGATATTGACCCCCAGGACCCAGCTAGAATCATCGTCATCATCGTCTCCGGTCCCAGCTCCCGTATCTAATCGACTGTAGGTGCTGGAAGCACCAAAGTAACCGTTACTGCTTAAGCTTCCACCGGCGGTTATATCCTTCCATTCATATTGACCGATCAAAGAAACCACCGGACGACCCTCTTCTTGGGCCGCCAAAACTTCCAGCTGGGCCAGCTCCAATTCCACCTGAGCCCGGCGCAAGCCCGGCCGCTGGCGGGCCGCTAAAGCCATGGCCTCCTCTAGGGTCGGCACCCTTTGGAGGGGATCGGCCAAATCAACGGGTTCCACTAGGCTATCAGCCGGTAAGCCAACCAGAGTATTAAAACCCATTTGGGCCGTCTTCAACATATCGTCGGTGGCCAGCTTATTCATCCTGGCTTCGGCCAGATCGGCTTCCGCGGTAATTACCTCCGCGATGGTGGCCACACCGGCTTCGTATTGCTCTTGGACCGTATCCATCTTCCACTGGGCGATATGGAGACCTTCCTCAGCCAAGGTCACCATTTGTCGAGCCCGTAACAACCCTACATAGGCTTCGATGACTTGGTAGATCAAGTCGGCCTGCCCCTTCTGTTCCGACAGCTCGGCCAGCTCCGTCTCCCAATGGATGCCCTCCTTTAGTGCCCGCAGGGCAGGAGTCATCCATACCGCCTTGTGGAAATCAACAGAGATTTCCTGTTGGTTAAAGGAAAGGGGACTCTCCGGTGGTTCCATACCTCCAATAGCATAGAGCGGGTTCCATTCCACCGGTCGTTCTCCCCAATTAGCTCCTCCGCTGAGCTTCAACTGGGGTCGAAGGGTGATGGCCTTCCCTTGGGGGCCTGCTAATTCCAACTTCTTTGCCCGTTGGAGCATGCGGCCCGCGGGGCCCTGCTCTAAGGCTAGGGCCACGCTTTCTTCTAAGGTTAAGGTCTTTCCCCAGGCGGGAAGGGCCAGAAGGAGGATGAGCATGAAGGTGAGTAGATTAATGGACAACTTCCTGGGCATTGGTACCCTCCCTTTCGGCTAGACCCCAGGCCATGGCCTTATATAACTCGGCCTTAGCGATGTTATAATCAAAAACAGCATGAATAGCATCGGAACGGGCCTGGGTGAGATTGGTTTGGGCGCCCATCAGATCTAAGTGGGTCGCCATATCGACTTCATACAAAATCGAAGTGGTCCGCATAGTCTCCTCTGCTTCCCGTACGGAAATAGCAGTGACATCTAAACGCCGTTCTGCATTCTTTAAGTTCCCGTAGAGACTGCGGATCTGTAAAGGCAAATTATCGATGAGCTGTTGTTTGTTGAGCCTGGCTTGCTCGAGCCGCACTTTGGCCATGGCCAACTCTTGACCCGGAGTATAATCGTTATCGGCCAGTTCTACTTCCTTTTCGGCCACAACGACCATCATATCCAATTGGGCTACTTCCACCCGGTTCTTCAGAGCTTCCTCGATGGCCTGATCTAAATCGATGGAAACCCTTTCGGCGACAACACCTTCATCTAATACGATTTCCTGTTGGGGATCGAGACCCAGGGTCTGGAGGAATTTCCTGCGGGCCAAATCATGGCCATCGGTGATCTGGGCCAAATCGGCCTTAGTGCGGGCAACACTAGCTTGAGCCCTGATTACATCGGCTTCCGTGGCTGCTCCAGCCCGGCGACGGGATTCGGTGACGGAAAGCTGTTCCTCTGCTAGGGCTAGCGCTTCTTCCAGCATCTCCCGTAGATTCCTGGTCCGCAGATAGTTGTAATACTCTTCTTCCACCCGGTAGCTTAAGTCTTGTTCCGCCAAGATATAATTCTCTTTAACAATGGCATAATTAGTCTCCGCTTGATACAAGACAGAAGGGGAAGGTTGTACCAACTGCATGGCCCGAGCCTGTTCGTACTGGATCCGGGCCTGTTCGATCTCTAAGCGGGCCAACTGCAATTCGAGGCTGTTTTCCATGGCTAGTTCAATACCTTTGGCTAGATCCAGTTCTAGGGGTTTTGCCGATGCCCCCACAACCCCCGTCAGGAGCAAAAGGCCCATTAAACTTAAGGCGACTAATCGTTTCATCTGGTAATCCTCCTTTGATTAACCCTGGTGTCCGGCTTCCAGCCGGGTAGTATCTTCCCCCAACAACTTATTGAACAGGCGGGAGAACCAAGCTTCCACATCATCGAAGAGACTGTAGACGATGGGGATGATCACTAAAGTCAAGAAGGTAGCCGCCGTTAGACCTCCGGCGACGACGACGGCCAAGGGGGCCCCCATCTCAGCGCCTTCTCCGATTCCTAATGCCAAGGGTATCAAGCCGGCGATGGTAGTTAAAGAGGTCATCAATACCGGACGAACCCTAGTAGCGGCTCCTTCCACAATGGCTTCTTTCCGTTCATAACCCCGTTCCCGCAATTGGTTCATAAACTCGACTAAAACGATAGCATTATTAACCACGATCCCGACCAGGAGAATGGCTCCTACCAAACCGACGATGCTCATCGCGCGGCCGCTGAGGACCAAACTCCAAATTACGCCGATGGTGGCTAAAGGTACCGTAGCCATGATGGTAACCGGCTGGATGAAGGATTCAAACAGGGCCGCCAAGATCATATAAGTCAACAGGATGGCTAAAAGCAATGCAATCCCGAGATCCCCAAAGGATTCCGCCATGCTTTCTGCATGACCCCGCATGGTCACCGTGATATCCTCCGGTATCCCCATGGATTCGATGGCTTTCTGGACATCGGCTACAAAGCCGCCCAAGTCCCGTTCAGCATAGGAACTGTTGACGGTGACCTGACGGGCCTGCCCGAAGCGCTGGATGGAGATAGGACCTCGTTCGATCTCCAAGGTGGCCACTTCGTACAGAGGAATGTGGCGTCCGGTAGCCGTAGGCACCAGCAATCTTTCCAATTGGGGGATCGTTAAATCGGCCCCTTCGGGAGTCCGCACCCGGACATCGATCTCGGTGCCGCCTTGGCGCAGACGGGTAGCTACCGTTCCATCGACGGCTGTTCTAATGGTAGATGCGATTTGATAGACGTTGGTACCTAACTCATCGGCCCGCCGCCTATTGATGGTTACATGCATTTCCGGGATGCCTTCTTCTCCGCTGCGCCGGGTTTCCCGGGCACCAGGAACTTCCTTGATCTTCTCGGCTAAGGCATCGGCCCAGAAGTAGAGTTCATCTAGATCCTGACCCCGCAAGGTAACGGAGACAGGTGCAGCACCCATGGAACCGCCGCCGAACATATCTTGGGCGGTGACGGAAATCCTGGCCCCCGCTAAACCAGCGGAAAAGGCCCTGATTTCCTCCACGATTTCATCGGTGGTGCGGCTTCGTTCTTCCAAGGAAACCAGGGATAAATCAACACTGCCGACATGGTTTTGGCGACCGCCCCCGAAGCCCCCTCCCCGACCGAGGGTGACGTTAACCGTTTCCACCTCGGGGATCCCGAAGGCATAAGCTTCTACTTGGGAGACGATAGCTTCCGTTTCCTCCTTTAGGGAACCCCGGGGTAGTTCCACGTTGATGGTGATAGCACCGGAGTCCATTTCCGGCAAGAACTCGGCACCGATCCGGGGGATCATAGTTAAACTGGCCACAAAGACTACCCCGATGGCCGTGATGGGCAACCAGCGGCGGCCGAGAAGATTATCCAGCTGTCTTCGGTACCAAGCGAGCATCCTGTTGAAGACCCGGTCAAATCCGTTTCCTTGCTCTGCCCCACGCATACCGCTGCGCATTAACCTGGCTGCCAACATGGGTATCAAAGTAACGGAAACCAACAGGGAAGCCAACAGGGAGAAACCGACGGTTAAGGCTAAATCCCAGAAGACCTGGGCGGCGATGCCCTGGACGAAAAGCACCGGCAGAAAAACGGCAACGGTGGTGATGGTGGAGCCGGTAATAGCCAGGACTACCTCCCCCGCCCCTTCGATAGCTGCGTCTTCCGCGCTATAGCCGGACTGGCGTAAGCGGAAGATGTTTTCTAAAACAACAATACCGTTGTCGACCAGCATCCCTACACCTAAGGCCAAACCACCTAAGGACATCATGTTCAAAGAAATGTCGCCGAAATACAATAGGGCAAAGGTGGAGATGATGGCCACCGGGATAGCTGTACCGATAATCAAGGTGGTCCGCACATTGCGTAGGAAAATGTATAAGACCAGCATAGCCAAAAGGGCCCCGATGAGGGCATTATTGGCCACATTGCTGATGGAGTCCTCAATATAATCCGCTTCATCGTAGAAGACGACATGGTCCACCCGTCCCGCATACTCAGCCATGATCCGATCTAATTCCGCCCGCACCCCTTTGGCAACCTGGACGGTATTAGCCCCCGATTCCTTCTGGATGTAAAGACCGACGCTGGGCGTGCCGTTTAGACGGGTTACCGTCGTTTCTTCTTTGAAGGTATCCTCGATCTGGGCTACATCCTTCAAGCGCAGGGAGGGGCCTAAACCGACTTCCCCGATTTGGGAAACATCGGAGAACTCGCCCAAGGTCCTGATGGTCAATTCCCTACTGCCATCGGTAACCATACCGCCGGGCAGATTCAAATTGGCGGCCCCAAGGGCTTGGGTCACCGTCTGGATGCTCAGTCCGTAGGAATCCAACTGACGCAAGTCGACGGAAACGAGGATTTCCCGTTCCAATCCCCCTTCCACCGAAACGGAAGCGACCCCATCTAGCCGTTCCAGGCGGGGTGAAATGACATCCTCGGCGATTTCCCGCATGGTCTGCAAATCGTAACGGCCGGTTAACCCCACAGCCATCATGGGCATGGAACTAGGGTCAAAGCGAACCACCAGGGGCTTGTCGGCATCATCGGGAAGGGCCCCCGTAACCATATCCAAGCGTTCCCGAACATCGATGACCGCTTGGTCCATATCGCTGCCCCAGGTGAACTCCAACATAATCATCGAGGAGCCTCGGGACGAAGTGGAGGAAATGTTCCGCAAATTCCCCACGGTAGCCAAAGTCGACTCCAAGGGTCGGGTCACCAGAGATTCTATTTCCAAAGGTCCTGCGTTACCGTAATTGGTCATCACCACGGCAAAGGGGAGGTTCATCTCCGGCATGAGATCTAAAGGAACGCCGGTGAGGGATACAAACCCCACGGCGATCAGGACCATGATCAACATTACACAGGCTACTGGACGTTTAACTGCTGTCTTAATGAGCCACATATCCGTCTCACTCCTCGCCGATGATATTCACGGGACTACCATCTTCCAGGAAATTCTGACCCCTGACGATGACCGTGTCACCTGGTTGCAGTCCTTGGTGAATCTCGACGAAGCCGTTGGTTTCCATCCCGGACACAACGGGACGGGAGCTGGCCCGACCATCTTCAACAACATAGACGAAAACCTCGTCACCCCTAGTCACCAGGGCCCGAGTGGGAACGGCGATCTCGGCCACATGGGTTTGGGTCGTAAAGGTTACATCGGCAATCATACCGGGTTTTAATTGATGTCCGGAATTATCTACTTCCACCCGCACTGGGTAAGACCGCATCTGATCGGCTACGGGACTAATGGTCAGAATCCGACCGGGGAAGCTTTGATCATCGAGGGCCTTCAGCCTGACCTCTACCCTTTGACCGGGCTGGAGACTATTCACTTGGGATTCGGTCACTTGAGCATGGACGATGACTTGGTCCATATCGACGATGGTCATCACCGGCAAGCTGGGGCCCACGGTGGCACCCCTTTCCACATCCCGCACGGCCACAAGGCCATCGATGGGGCTGGTGATGCGGGCATAATCTAGACGCAATTGGGCCATTTCCAGATTGGCCTGGGCCTGTTTTAACCCCGCTTGGGCCGATGCCAAATCTTCACTGCGGGCTCCACTAACTGTGAGGGCCAATTGTTGGTGGGCCGATTCCAATTGGGCTTTTGCCAGCTCATAGGCGGTATAGGCCCCTTCCCATTGATCCTTAGTGATGATCCCTTTGTCTAGCAGTTCTTCCATCCGCCGATAATCGGCTTCAGCCTTGCGGAAACTTGTTTCCGCCTGGGCGACAGCTGCTTCCACCTGGGCCAATTCCTCCGGTCGAACACCGGCTTCAAGTTTTTGCAAAGTAGCTTCCGCAGCCTCTACGGCCGCTTCGGCTAACCGTACTTGCGCGGCCAATTCTTCGGCATCTAGTTCCAGGAGTACATCGCCGGCACTGATCCGCTGACCGACTTCTACGAAAACCTCGGCTACGGTACCCCCGATTTTGGGCACAATGGACACCTGGCGGGCGGGACGAATATTGCCCACTACCTCCAGGCGGCTGACCAATTCCTGGGGACCCGCAGTAGCCACAACGACGGCCACCGTCCGGGGTTGGGCCACCGTCGGTTCTAGGACCGGCTGTTCTGTTTCACCGCGGAAAAAGAAAAGACCTCCGAAAATTATTGCTCCTATAACCAGGAGCCATTTCCACCTTCTTTTCAACAACTAGACCTCCTCTACCGACTCAATTCCACTGACCGGAGGGCTCATAAAACACTATCATTCCCAAAGGTTGTCTCCACAGACATTTCCTGACCGGTCAGTCATAATTATGATAGATCTTGCAATCTCTCCTGTCAAGACAATATTTGTACCAAATGAGGCTGGTGTTTTTGTATATTTGCCTTGGAAAACCGGCTTTCCCGCCGTATCTTGCCCGGAGATGTAGCGCATGGCTCGAAAAAATAGATATGTCTACCCAGCTTCCCGAGAGAACATTACTGGTAAGCTCAGGATCCCTCACCTCTTGTCTCCCTGTTTGACTTAAAATTGCAGGGCCGATACACTTGTACTAAACAAGGAGGTGTAGTGCCTAGAGGGCGGAAATCGGGCTATTTGGCCCCAAATCGGCCCAAAAACAGTTTACGGAATTTTCTAAAACAAGGGGTTGTCTGCATGCGTAAAAAATGGTTTATCTTCACATTACTGTTGTTAACCTTCGTCGGTCTGGGAACGGCCTCCGCCCAAAGGGTCGTCCTTGCTGACTTCAGCTGGGAAAGTGTCCAGGTCCATAATCGAATCGCTGCCTTTATCTTAGAGCACGGTTACGGCTACCAAGTGGACTTTCAATTCGGCGAATCTTTGCCTGGTTTACTAGGTTTGCGCCGGGGTGATATCGATATCGCCATGGAGATCTGGGAAGATAATCTCCGGGAAGTCTACGATGAAGCCCTGGCCAAGGGAGAAGTCATCGAGTTAGGTCAAAACTTCCCCGATGCGCCCCAAGGTTGGTATGTACCTACTTATGTCATCGAAGGGGACCCCGAGCGGGGCATCGAACCAGTTGCCCCAGACCTGCGTTCGGTGGCAGATTTGGCCAAATACCCGGAATTGTTCCCCGATGCTGAATATCGGAATCGGGCCCGTTTTTACAACGCACCGCCTGGCTGGGTGGCCCAGAGTATTAACTCGGCCAAACTTATCAGTTACGGCCTCGATGAGCTCTATGTAGATTTTGCCACAGGCTCCGATACCTCCCTGGCCATGGCAATCTATCATGCTTATCAGCGGGGTGAACCTGTTGTGGCCTATTATTGGGAGCCAACTTGGATTATGGGGGCCCTCGACATGACCTTGTTGGAAGAACCGGCCTTCGACGAAAACCTTTGGACCCAAGAAGCAGGTTATCCTTGTGCCTACCCAGCGGCCAGCGTCAAAATCGCGGTGAATGCCGACTTTGCCCATCGAGCCCCGGAAGTAGTCGACTTCTTGGCCAATTACCAAACGACTTTGGCCCATAACAATGATTTCCTCGCTTACATGGAGGAACAAAAGGCCTCCGCCGAGGATGCAGCTATCTATTTCCTAGAAGAATACCCTGAGGTGTGGCAGAGTTGGATACCCGATGAGGGGATCAAAAACAAGGTGGAAGCTGCCCTGCTTCGTTAAGAACAGCTTACCCCGACGGTTCTTTCCCCGGGAAAGAGGGCTACTTTGAGTTTATGCACCATCTGTTTTGTCCATGCCCTTTCCGGGGAGAGAATTTTTCGGGAAAACCCATGTCAAGGAGATGCTATTTGTGAGTGCTGCTATAGAAGTCAGCAATTTGTGGAAGATATATGATCATCAAGAGGTAGATGTTGAAGACGAAGAAGCATTAGAAGAGATAGAAGAACAAAGTGATGGAGTTATCGCTGTCCGGGATGTTTCCTTTTCCATCGACCCGGGGGAATTCTTTATCGTCATGGGATTATCGGGGAGCGGTAAATCGACTTTAATCCGTTGCCTGTTGCGTTTGTTGGAGCCGACTAGCGGACAGATCGCCATCAACGGCCAGATCGTGACGGAACTAGACCAACAAGACTTGATCGCCTTCCGTCGAAAACAGGTGGCTATGGTTTTTCAACAATATGGCCTGTTACCCCATTGTAATGTCATCGATAATGTGGCCTTTGGACTCAAACTCCAAGGGGTAGACAAAAATGAACGCTATGATCGGGCCCGGAAGGTCTTGGATACCGTTGGTCTAGGGGGCTGGGAAGAATATTTCCCCCACGCCTTAAGCGGTGGTATGCGTCAACGGGTCGGTATTGCCCGGGCTTTAGTCATCGATCCCCCGGTTCTATTAATGGATGAACCCTTCTCAGGCCTCGATCCCCTTATCAGAAGGGAAATGCAAGAAGAGCTCCTGCGGCTGCAAGAACAGCTGAACAAGACCATCTTTTTTGTCACCCATGACCTCGATGAAGCCCTACGCCTCGGAGATCGGATGGCCGTCATGAAATCTGGTTCCTTCGTCCAGGTGGGCACCCCCCAGGAGATTCTAGCGGACCCTGCCGACGATTACGTCGCCCGTTTCGTCGATGACAAAGGTCGACAACCCAGGGGACTGGCCCCAGTTAAGGAGATGAGCAAAGATGTTTCCTAGCCATTGGCAATTCCATATTGCGGAACCGGTAAACGAGTTGGTCAACCGATTACTAACGACCTTCGCACCCTTTTTTGACGGTCTATCAGCCATCATTTTATCCCTTTTATTAAATATCCATCATGGCCTACTGGCCATCCCCTGGTGGGTAATTATCGCCCTCATTGGTTTGAGTGCTTGGCTGACGACCCACCGTTGGTCCTTGGTAATGGTCTTAACAACTCTACCTATGTTGATCGGCTTTTTCGGCCTCTGGGCCTTGGCCATGGAGACATTGGCCATTATCATCACCGCGGTGGTCATCGCCGTTAGTGTGGGAATTCCCTTAGGGATCTTCATGGCCGAGGTCAGATATATCGATCTGGTGTGCCGGCCCTTGCTGGATGCCATGCAAACGATGCCCAGTTTCGTATATCTAATCCCGGCAATGATGTTCTTTGGCCTAGGACGGGTGCCCGCGGTGTTAGCCACGGTGATCTACGCCCTGCCCCCGGTAACCCGGTTGACCAATCTAGGCTTGAAACAAGTCTCCCCCGCGGTAGAAGAAGCAGCCCTGGCCTACGGTGCAACCCGGTGGCAGCTTCTGACCGAAGTACGCATTCCCTTGGCCATGCCTTCCATCCTCGCCGGTGTCAACCAAACGACGATGATGGCCTTGGCGATGGTGGTCATCGCTTCCATGATCGGTGCCCGAGGGCTTGGTTACGAAGTATTAATCGCCATCAACCGCATCGATGTGGGCCGTGGATTGGAAGCCGGTCTTAGCGTAGTCATCTTGGCCATCGTCATCGACCGCTTAACCCAAGGGTTTGCGGAACGGTGGAAACCACAGAACAAAAGGGCGGTCTAAAGGGTCTTGTCCCTTTAAACATCGACTATCTGTAAGTTCGGTCCTTTGTCTTACCAGCTCTAGATGTTACCACGAAGGAAAAACCTTCGCGACCCTCTAACTTGAGGGCCCGCGAAGGTTTTTCAATAGGCCGTCCTCTGTTCCCTTTTCTAAAGGGACTTAGACCCCTAGAAATTCCTTCAAGTAAGCCACGCCTGTATCGGGGCTGGAGAGGACAGGTACTTGGACCGCATCCCCGAGGAGGGGTACCAAACGAGCCATGGAACATTGGGCCAAGACTATAGCATCGGCTTTTTCCGCTGCTCCCTTAATTTCCGCCATCACCTTCTGATCGTGTTCTTCGGCTTTACCGGCTAACAACAAATCGAAGGCATCGGGGACTAGGGCCCTTTGAATGGTGATTTCGCTATCCATTTGGGCAGCCATCTTTTCGATGAGACGCACCGTCGGTTCCAAAGTGGTGGGCACCGTGGCGATGACCGCAATGCGGCCGCCAATTTCGGCAGCTTGCCGGGCCATGGGCTCGTCGATCTTGAGAATGGGGGTTTCCACCAAAGGCAGAGCAGCATCGACGGTTTCCCCGACGGAAGAACAGGCATTGAAGATGGCATCGACGCCCATATCCTGGGCGATGAGGAAATACTGAACCATCCGTCTGGTCACAGCCTGGGTGAGACCGCCGGCGGCTATCGCGTCGTTGAGGAGACTATCATCAACGATATTAATCATCCGCACTTGGGGTAACATCTGGCGAAAACGGGCCTTCAGGGGCTCTAAAGTCGCCGGCCCCGTATGAATAACAGCAACACTCTTAGACAACATTCATTCCTCCTAGCGGGCCAACCAAGTATAGGCCAGTTGTCGGTAAAAGGCAGCTGCCTCTTTTACCTGATCCACAGGTACCGACTCATCCACTTGGTGGGCCACAGTAATTTCACCCGGACCGAAAATAAAGGTTGGGATCTCTTCTAGATTGAAATAGGTCATATCACTACAGGCATTGAAGCCTTCCAACCGCGGTCGGCGGCCTAAGGCTGCTTCACCGCTGGTTTGGGCAGCCTCAATGATCGCTGCTTCCGGTGGCGTATAGGCCGGAGGGATAGTCTTCAGGTGTTGTAACGATACATCTAGCCCCCTCACCCGGGCTTCTTCCACCACTTTTTCCAACTCCCGCCATGCTTCCTGACCGTTCTCACCGGGGATGAGACGACGGTCCAGGGTGATGCTGCAGCTTTCCGGGACAACGTTTTCCGCTTCCCCTCCGCAAATGGTTGTCACCACCAGAGAAGGGGTACCGGTAAACTTTTCCCAACGTTGAGCCAGCTCCTTGTGCAGTTCCTGAAGGGCAGGGAGAATTTTGGCCATGCCCATGACGGCATTGCGTCCTAATTGGGGCGTGCTGGCATGGGCAGCTTTGCCTTGGACGGTGATGGTCGCCCGGAGGACCCCCTTATGGGCCAAATGGATCTCTAACCCGGTAGGTTCTCCCACAACGCACGCCTGGGCCCGAATCCCGTCTTCCAGGGCGGCTTGGGTGCCGTAACCTCCGGTCTCTTCCTCGCCTACGGCTAAGAGGACCAATCGACCCCCGGGCAGCTTCCCCACCAGGGATTCAAAGGCAGCGATTTGGGCCGCCAAGGGACCCTTGGCATCGGCGGAACCTCGACCCCAAAGCCGACCTTCCTCCTGGAGGGCACCAAAGGGTGGACGGGACCAACCCTCCTCATCTCCGGGAGGGACCGTATCGATGTGACCGTTGAAGATCAAAGATGGTTCTCCTTGGCCCATTTCAGCCACCACATATTTGGTCTTACCATCCCTCTTGACGATGCGGCAATGGACACCCAAGGGAGCTAGCCGTCCATAGATATATTCCGCGGCTTGTTCAATGTCATTGTAGGTGGGAAAAGCCACCAAATCAGTCAGAATTTCTACGGCCGTCATCCCCAGTTGATTCTCCGGCACCAAGATCAGCTCCTTTATGGTGAACGTGGAAGGCCCCGGCTTCCAACCGAGGCCCCCTTGCCTATTGTCCGGGATAAAGGATGACCTTACCACCTTTACCGGCGGCAGCAGCAGCAAAGGCTTCTTCAAACTGACTCATGGGGAAGCGATCGGTGATCAATTTTTCGGGATCGATCCGACCCGATTCGACCAGGGCCATGACATGATACCAGGTATCCCACATGCCCCGACCGGTAGTACCGTAAACCACCGCTTCTTTGTAAATGACGTTGTTGGTCAAATCTAATTCAACCGATTCGCCGGGGAGACCGAAGAGCATGATCTTCCCACCGCGGCGCATAGCGTCGAAGGCCTGCTGGATAGCTACGGGAGCACCGGAAGCTTCGATGACCACGTCGGCCCCTAATCCGTCGGTTAGCTTGCGAACTTCTTCGGCTACATCGACCTCTTTAGGATTGAGGGTCACATCGGCACCCCACTCCTTGGCTAAGGCCAGACGTTCGGGGCTGACATCGGTGCTGATCACTTGGCGGGCACCTAAAGCCTTGGCGATACCGGTAGCCGCTAAACCGATAGGACCGCTACCGACCACTAGGGTGTTGGCGGCAGCCGTTCCACCACCGGTGAAAATGGAATGGCATGCGACACCGATAGGTTCCAAGACGGCTCCTACATCGGGGGAAGTTTCCTTGGGTATTTTCCAACCTAGAACCGCCGGCATGGCTGCGTATTCACTGAAAACCCCAGGGGTATGGACACCTAAAATCAACATATCCCGGCAAATGTGCTGGCGGCCGGTGCGGCAGAGGAGACATTCGCCACAGGGAATATGGGTTTCCCCAGCGACTAGATCGCCTACTTGGAGGTGTTCCACCTGATCCCCGACGGCCACTACTTCACCGCAAAACTCGTGACCAAAGATCATCGGCACTTTAATCCGATCCTGGGCGTATTTGTTCCAATTGTAGATGTGAATATCGGTTCCACAAATGGCAGCCGCGCGGACACGGACGAGCATATCTTTAGGCCCGATTTCGGGAATATCGACTTCCGTTAGCTGGGCTCCGGGAGCAGCTTCCGCTTTCATTAACGCTTGCATTTTGCCCTTCATGTGAACTTGCCTCCCTTTACAAACTATTTATTATCGACATACCTATGTTAATTCGTCGACAGGTCATCGCCTTCCTTCATCAAGAGGGCGGAGCTCTTACGAAACACCTTATAAATCACAGAACCCATGGGATTTTGCAAGAGTAGACTGACTATTAAAGGCAGGGCGACGACGATGGGGAAATGGGCGGTGGCGATGATACTGCCCCCCACCATATTGCGCACGGCATTGGCGAAGGCCAGGGCGGCGATATCCTCTATGGGCAGCCATTTAATGAAGAGGAGGGCTAAAAGGGTAGAGATGCTGAACTGGAAGAACATGCTGCCGATGACTTTGCCGATTCCCCAACCCAACTGGACCAAATGGGGCCGCATAACGGCCGCGTAAATGGCGATGGTCAATAACATATAGAGCTTTACGCTGAGCTGCAGGAGGGGTCGGGCCCTCTCCACGGGAGCAAAGCGTCGTTCTTGGACGTAAAGGCCGATGATCACCGGGATGATCACGATCTTGACCAAATCGAAGACCAGATCCCAAACGGCAAATTCTACCTGGGCCCCGGCCAAGAGGTGGAACAGGCTCGGGGTGATGAGGCCGCTTAAGAGGGTCGTTAAGATGACTAGACCCAGGCAAAGGGGCAAGTTGCCCCCGGCCAACATGGTCCACACCGAAGCGGTGATCCCCACGGGCAGGGTGGAAGAAAAGAGCTGCCCTGCGGCCAAGAGGGGTTCCCCAACAAAAAACAATTTGGTCAAACCAAGGGTGATGATAGGTGTAATGATATACATCAGACCCAGAGCCAAAAGGATGGTTCCTGGTGTATACAAAACACGCCGGAAATCGTCAAGGCTGCAGTTTAAAGCCCCGGTAAACATGGTCAAAGCCAAGAAGATGGGCGTTAACGGCCTCAACACAGCCAATCCCTGACCGGCTAGCAGTCCGCCGCCAAGGATAAGTAAGCCTAATATAAAAAAACGCCTTTCAATGAAAGCGTCTACGGCGAGAATTCTCCCTTTCATCAGAGCTTCCCTTTCCCTAGATTAAAGGGGGGCCCTAAAGCCCCCCATATTTCCTTACTTAGGCACCATAGTAGGCGACACGATAGAGTTCGACGATTTCTTCCACAGTGGCGATCCGGGGGTTGAAGCTGGGGCTACCGCTGGCGATAGCGTCCTTAGCCATCTGTTCGGCGACTTGGAAGTACTTCTCTTCATCAAGACCCATCTCCTGGAAGGAGGGGATATTCAAGTCGTGGCAGAGGGCTTCCACGGCGTCGCAACCCAATTCGGCAGCTTCCAAGGTGCTCAAGCCGGTGATATCTTCGCCCATAGCTACAGCGATGTTGGCGAATTTTTCCGGATTACCGATCATGCTAAAGCGCATGACGTGGGGTAGCAAAACGGCGTTGGAAATACCGTGGGCTACGTGGAAGTAAGCACCAACGGGCCGGGCCATACCGTGGACCAAAGCTACAGCAGCATTGGCGAAGGACATACCTGCGATCAGCTGACCGAGCATCATGTTTTCCCGGGCCTTGGCGTTCTTGCCGTTGGACCAGGCTTGGCGTAGGTTACCGCCGATCAAGCGGATGGCCGACAGGGCCAGATCGTCGGTGAGGGTATTACCGACGGTGCTGATGTAGGATTCGATAGCGTGGGTCAGAGCGTCTACACCGGTAGAAGCGGTGACACTTTGGGGCATGGTCATGGTCAATTCTGCGTCGCAAATAGCCACATCGGGAATGATGTTGCGGCTGGCGATGACCATTTTCACGCTGGTTTCTGGATCGGTGATGATGCTGCGGCCGGTGACTTCACTGGCGGTACCGGCGGTGGTCGGAATGGCTACCAAAGGCAGTTTGGGCTCTTTGGCCTTTTCCGAGCCTTGGTAGTCGACGATGGTACCGGGGTTCGTCCCCATGAGGGCGATGGCCTTAGCGGCATCGATGGGGCTGCCGCCGCCGATAGCGACCACCAGATCACAATTGTTTTCCTTAAGAACCTTGGTTCCGTCGGCGATGTGGGTTGTCAAAGGCTCTTCGTTAACCTGATCGTAGATGGCCATTTCGATGCCTACTTCGGCTAAAGTGGCCTTAACCCGATCGAGATAACCCAGCTTGCCTACCACAGAGTCGGAAACGACCAGGGCCTTTTTCCCCATACCCTTGACAGCTTCACCTAACTTGTTGAGGGAGCCAGGACCAACGATGATCTGTTTTGGTAACAAGAATTCCTTAATCATGTAAAACACCTTCCTTAATTACGGCTGGGGGCGAACCCCCAGCCGAATTTTACCTCTATTTGCGCTTCAGGACCATCTTCGCGGCTGCTTCGATATCGGCCACGCTCATACCGTACTTATCCAACAGGGCCTCATAGGGACCCGATTCGGTATACATGTCCTTCACGCCGACGAATTCCAGCGGTACAGGAGCTTCTTTGACTAACACTTCCGCGACAGCACTGCCTACGCCGCCCATGATGTTATGTTCCTCCACGGTGACGATGGCCCCCGTTTCCTTGGCTGCCTTGACCAAGAGTTCCCGATCGATAGGTTTAACGGTATGGATATCGATAACCCGGGCATCGATGCCTTGGCTGGCCAAGTTTTCGGCAGCCTCCAAGACCCGGCTGAGGAGTACCCCTGAGGAGACGAAGGTCAGATCTCCGCCGTCCCGCAGCTGTACGCCTTTACCGAGGCTGAAGGGAGTGCTCTCATCATAGACCGTAGGCACTTCGGCTCTGCTAAGCCGCAGATAGACCGGTCCGTCGAATTCGGCTACCGCTTCGGTGGCCCAGCGGGTCTGGACCGGGTCCGAGACGACGACGACGGTCATGTTGGCCATGGAGCGGGCGATGGCGATATCGCAGAGGGTATGGTGGGTTGGTCCGTCAAAGCTATCGGACATCCCGCCATAACCGGCCCCGACTTTAACATTCAGACGGGGATAGGCGATACTGGTCCGCAGTTGATCCCCAGCTCGCAGACACAGCAGGAAACTAAAGCTGGAGACGAAGGGGATCTTACCACAGGTTGCCAAACCGGCGGCGATGTTCATCATATTCTGCTCGGCGATCCCGACGTTGAAGAACCGTTCGGGGAAAGCGGCGCCAAACTTGCTCGTGCGGGTGGAACCGGAAACGTCGGCATCTAAAACGACGACATCCTGGTTTTTGCGGCCCAATTCGACTAACGTGTCACCGAATATATCCCTGAGGGCTACTTTTCCACTCAACTTCCCGCACCTCCCAACTCTTCCATGCCTTGCTTATACTGCTCTTCATTCGGTGGTGCACCGTGCCATTCATGGCGGCCTTCCATGAAGGAGACGCCTTTGCCTTTCACGGTGTTGGCGATGATGCACACACAGCGGTCTTTCAGAGCGACGGCTTCTTCTAAGGCGGCGACGATTTGGCCCATATCATGGCCATCGATTTCAATGACATGCCAATTGAAGGCTTCCCACTTTTCCTTGAGGGGATCCACAGGCATGATTTCCTCTAAGGTACCATCGAGCTGGACCTTGTTGTAGTCGACGATGGCGATGAGATTATAGGCTTTGAAGCGGGGCGCGGCCATAGCCGTTTCCCAAATTTCCCCTTCGTTAAGCTCCCCGTCGCCGAGAAGGGCATAGACATGATAATCTTGGTTATTCAACTGGGCCGCTAAAGCCATGCCTAACCCAGTGGAAAAACCTTGACCTAAGGATCCGCTGGTCATATCGACCCCGGGGGTCTTGTTCATATCGGGGTGACCTTGGAGATGGGAACCGATTTGACGCAAGTTCCACAGGTCCTCCCGGGGGAAATAGCCCTTATGGGCCAGAGCCGCATAAAGAATCGGTGCCGCGTGGCCCTTAGAGGGGATGAATCGATCCCGGTCCGCCCACTGGGGATTTTGCGGATCGATTTTCATGTGGTGGAAAAACAGGGCCGACACGATGTCTGCGGCGGAGAAGGAACCGCCGAGGTGCCCGCTTTGGGCCCGATAAACCATTTCGAGCACATCGCAGCGCAACAGCCGGGCCTGCTCTTGTAGCTTTTGGATTAAATCCTGGCTGACACCACTCATCAGGCTTATGACCTCCTTTTAATCAACTGGTTGCAATACTATTTTCAAGCCTTCTTTCGCTTCGAATTTGCGGAAGGCTTCTTCCCATTCGGTCAGGGGCAGGATGTCGCTGACCAAGGGGTTGGTCTTGACTAAACCCCGATCGAGCAGACGCAGGGACCGATCCCAGGCACTCCATTTCTGGCTGAAGGAACCGCTGACCCGGACTTCTTTATAACAGATCTGTTCGAAATCGATTTCGATAGGTTTACCGAACAAACCGATCTGGCCGTAGCGGCCTCCCCGGCGGACGGCCTCCAGGCACAAGCGGGCACCAGGAGCAGCGCCGGAACATTCTAAGACAACGTCGGCACCCCGACCTCGGGTCATATCCTTAAGGATCTCGACCACATTTTCCTTTTCCACGTTAACGGTCATATCGACTCCTAAGGATTTGGCCACCTCTAAGCGGTGTTCGTCGACGCTGGTACCGGCGACGACCACATAACCGCCTTCAGCTTTAGCTACCTGGGCCGTCAACAGCCCGATGGCTCCCGGGCCGGTCACTAGGACTACATCGCCCGCTTGAACACCGGTGAGCTCCAGGGCACCGTGGACGACACAGGCCAGGGGCTCCGTCAAGGCACCGCCGATGTAATCAACACTATCGGGCAGGGGATGGACCCGTTCCTTGGGGACGACGACATATTTGGCGAAGGCCCCACCGTGGATGTAGCCGATACCTTCCCGTTTTAGACACAAGTTGTAGGAACCTGTTTGACAATGGATACAGGTGCCGCAGGTGGAGAAAGAAGTCTCGGAGGTGACCCGATCCCCTGGTTTATACTCGGTTACCCCTTCCCCTACTTCCACCACTTGGCCAGAAAACTCGTGGCCGGTGACTACAGGGAGTCTCATAGGGATACCGATATCGTAATGATAAATGTGGAGATCCGAACCGCAAATACCGGCGGCCTTAACTTCGACCTTAACTTGACCTGGACCTGGAGATGGTTCCGGTACCTCCCGGATCTCCATGTTGCCCACGCCTTCAGCGTATTTGACTAACGCCTTCATTGTCTTACCCCCTTGTTACTCCCTATTATTCCAACAAGCCTTTAGCCGTGGCGCAGATGTTTTCAGCGGTGAGACCGTAGACGGCCAATAGTTCTTCATAGCTGTTGCTCGATTGTCCGAAGACATCTTGGACGCCGAGCCGGCGAACGGGGGCGCCGCCCTTTTCACTGACTACTTCAGCTACGGCACTGCCGAGACCACCGATGACGCTGTGCTCTTCAATGGTCACGATCCCCTTGGTTTCTTCGGCAGCAGCTAAGATAGCTTCTTTATCCAAAGGCTTGATCGTATGAACATTCAACACCCGGGCGGAAATTCCTTCCTTGGCCAGGGTTTCGGCAGCTTCCAGGGCTAAAGCAACCATCGTCCCTGTGGCGACCAAGGTGACGTCGGAACCTTCCCGCATGGTGACGGCTTTACCCAATTCGAAGCGATAATCATCACCGTAGAGATTGGGCACTTCAATGCGGCCGATCCGGATGTAAACAGGGCCGTCGACTTCAAACATAGCTTTTACAGCCTGTTTAGCTTCGATACCATCGGCGGGAGACAATACCGTCATGTTGGGCAGAGCCCGCATAATGGCTATATCTTCAATGCTCTGGTGGGTGGCGCCGTCGCCGGTGTCTGTTAAACCACAGCTGGAACCACCAATTTTTATATTCAACCGGGGCAGGGCTACCGATTGGCGGATCTGCTCAAAGGCCCGCCCAGTGGCGAAGACCGCGAAGGTGTTGACAACAGGGATCCAGCCTGTCAAGGCTAGACCGGCGGCCAAACCAACCATATTCTGCTCAGCGATCCCCACTTCAAAGAACCGTTCGGGGAAATCCTGCCGGAAAAGGGAACTCATAGTCGAACCCCGCAAGTCGGCGTCTAAAGCGACGACCTTTTCATTCTCCCGACCTACTTCCACTAACGCCTGTCCGTAACAATGCCTCAATTCTTGTTTTACTGCCACAGGACCCACCTCCTCTATTAAGCCAATTCAGCTTTCGCTTGTTCGTACTGCTCTGTGGTCATTGCACCATGGTGGAAACCGACTACGTTTTCAGCAAAGGAGACTCCCTTGCCTTTCACCGTCTTGGCCACGATCATCACCGGCTGTTTCTTCACTTGGGCTGCCCGGTCTAAGGCCTCGACGATTTGGGGGATATCATGGCCGTCGATTTCCATGACATGCCAGCCGAAGGCGCGCCATTTATCGGCCAAGGGATCGGTGCTGATTTGCTCCGCCGTGGGAGCCTGGGCTTGCAAGCCGTTGCAGTCGACGAAGGCCACCAGGTTATCCACTTCATAATGGGCAGCGGCCATCGCGGCTTCCCAAACTTGACCTTCGTTAAGTTCACCGTCGCCTAAAATGGCGTAGACCCGATTGTCGGTACCGGCCAAGCGCAAACCAAGGGCCATACCTACAGCCATGGAGAGACCTTGACCTAAGGAGCCGGTGCCAGCTTCGATGCCGGGGGTTTTGCGCATATCGGGGTGACCTTGGGTCATGGAACCTAAATCCTTCAGCTTATAGAGTTCCTCTTCAGGGATGAACCCGAGATCAGCCAAGGCGGCATACTGGGCTAAGGCAGCGTGGCCTTTACTCAAGACAAAGCGGTCTCGCCCTTCCCAGTTGGGATCGCCCGGTTTAACCCGCATGGTGTGATAATAAAGCACAGCTACGATATCGGCGATGGACAGGGAACCTCCTAAGTGTCCCCGCCGTGTATCGCCGATCATTTCGACGACGGAACGCCGGATTACTTTCGCCTTTTCTTCTAGCCTTTCAATTAACTTTGCATCAGCCATTTTACACTCCACCTCCAATTTGCATTTGCAGGACAGCCCTGCCTTAGCCTACAATGAGCAAAGGATTTTCCATCATTTCTTTGATCCGACCTAAGAAACGGGCCCCTTGAACACCGTCTAAGACCCGGTGATCCAAGGTTACCGTTAGGCTCATCATCGGTCGAACGGTTATTTCACCATCTCGCACTACAGCTTGGTCCTTCATTTGGCCAACGGCTAAGATACCGCTTTCCGGCGGATTAATGATGGCCTGGAAGCGATCGATGCCGAACATGCCCAGATTAGAGATGGTGAAGCTACCTCCGCTGATCTCCTCAGGACCTAGTTTGCCCGCCTGGGCCTTTTGAATTAGTTCCTTCAGTTCCCCGGAGATCTGGGAGATCCGTTTCCGATTGGCCCCTTTGACTACTGGCACCACGAGACCATTTTCAGCACCAACGGCCACTCCCACATTCACTTCCCCTAACCGACGGATCTGCCCATCTTCCCAGCGGCTGTTGACCTCGGGATGGTCTTCTAAAGCCCGGGCGGTGATGGCCACCAAAATATCGGTATAGGAGATTCGCACGTCGGGATAGATTTCCAGAAGTCGGCGGCGCAAATTGATCATTTCGCCCATATCCACGTCGACGGAGAGGGCAAACTGGGGTTGGGTGGTAACACTTTCCAACATCCGCTTGGCCATGATCTTGCGGATACCGGTCACCGGTTCCAACTCACCAGTAGGTGCTGGGGCAGCAGCTGGTGCTGAAACAGGAGCCGGGGCAGCCTTTTGCTGGGCCACATAATCCTGGACGTCCTTTTCGGTGATCCGCCCACCAGGGCCGGTACCGACGATGGTTCCCAAGACCTCAAGGGACAGGCCTGCTTCCCTGGCCACCCGCTTGGCTGCCGGCGAAGCTTTGATCCGACCTTTGCCTTTAGCTGCAGGAGCTTCCGGAGCCCTTTCGGCTGCGGGAGCAGCTGGAGCAACGGCTGGTGCCGGTTCTTCGGCAGGGGCATCAACTTGTCCGTATCCCGGTGGCAGTTCTTCATCGGGGGCTGTAATCACTCCGATAAGGTCGGCAATGGGCACCGTGCCGCCTTCGGGAACGATGATTTTACGCAAGATACCGCTACCCGGTGATTCCACTTCTACAGCGGCTTTATCGGTCATTACCTCCACCAAAGGTTCGCCCTCTTGTACCGCTTCCCCTTCCTTTTTCAACCAGGCATTGACGGTCCCTTCCTCCATGGTCAAACCTAGTTTCGGCATGATGACATCGATTGCCATCCTAATAGGCCTCCTTTATTGTAAACTACTAGCAATCACGTCCGGGCCAGAATCCCCGACCCGGCTTACCGTCGATTCCCCCGGTTTTGGAGCAGGGAATGGCTTACATAGCCTTTTCGTAGATTGCTAAGATTTCATCCCTGTTGATCCGACGTGGGTTGTTGTCCAGCAAGCGGTGAATACCAGCAGCGGCATCGGCCAGTTGGGGCACAGCTTCCGGTTCCACACCGACATCCCTTAAGCGGCGGGGAATACCCACATCTTCCACCAACTGGGTGATGGCCTGGATCGCCTTTAGGGCAGCTTCCCTGGGGGAAAGTCCCCTAATATCTTCACCCATCAACTGGGCAATATGAGCAAACTTCTCCAGATTGCCTAGATAGTTGAATTCCATGACGTAAGGTAACAACAAAGCATTAGATACACCGTGGGGCACCCGATATTTCCCCCCTAAGGGATAAGCTAGGGCATGGACGGCACCGGTACCGGCGTTGGCAATGGCGATGCCGCCGTAAACACTGCCGATGGCCATATCGTAGCGGGCCTGGATATCGCCGGGATTGGCGTAGGCGGTGCGCAGACTCCGACTGATCCGCCTGATGGCTTCCGCGGCGTAGAGATCCGAATGGATGGTGGCCTTCACCGATGTATAGGATTCAACGGCATGGGTAAAGGCATCGACACCGGTAGCAGCCGTCAATTTAGCCGGGGCCGAGAGGGTCAGGGCTGCATCGACAATGGCGGCACGGGCATAATTATAGGGGGTGACGACACCGACCTTGACCATGATCTCTTCATCGAGGAAAATAGCATTAGGTGT
>JBMNRY010000016.1:0-28906 GCA_050944915.1 Limnochordia bacterium | reverse complement strand
ACTATTTTTTTGTCTCCCAGTACATAATCGTCCATCAAGCCAAAAACATGGCCCTGCACAAGGTCCACTCGGACCTTGCTTTGATGTATGAACTCATCGATCGGGAGCTGCCCGGCCCTTGGCGTAAAGAAGGTTCCCTGTTGTATAAGGGAGATGTGGCCCTCAATGATGGGACCTGGCTCGTCGATTGGTTGGCGGAGCTGACGGGAGGTACGGTGACCATCTTTCGGGATGGGACCCGCATCGCCACCAACGTCATCGTCGATGGGCGGCGGGCTGTGGGCACGGAAGCGGCCGACTATGTGGTCGACCAGGTTTTAGTCCAGAAGGGGACCTATTTCGGCGAGGCCGATGTGGCCGGTCATTCCTATCAAACGGGTTATCGGCCCCTCCTTGACGAAAGGGGGCAGCCCGTGGGTATGCTGTATGTCGGAGCGCCCCAAAAGATCATCGATCAAATGGTTTCTGACTTTCGGGGTTCGGTGATGGCGACGACGGCCCTGGTGAGTATGGCCATGGCCCTTCTTTTATGGATGATCCTCACTCGGGGTCTCCTGGAGCCCATCGACCTAGTTTGCCAACAGGCGTCTCGCATGGCTGCCGGCGATCTCACTAGGGAACTGCCGGAAAGCTTTCTGAACCGGCGGGATGAAATCGGTCTTTTGGCCAAAGCCTTTAGTGAGCTGAGGGCAGCCTTGCGGGAGATCCTCAGTTCTTTACAGGCCATGTCCAACCAAGCGGCCCAGACGGGGGAGGAGCTTTTGGCGGCCAGCGAGGAGAATTCGGCCACTCTAGAGGAAGTGGCTTCCTCCCTGAGTAGTTTTAGTGAAACGGTTTCCGGGGTTAACCGCCAAGGGGAGACTATGGCCCAGGGAGCAGGGCAGATGAAACAGTTGATCAGCGCTGGACGGGGAGAGATGGATCGGACCGTCCATTCCATGGAGAAAATCGTGGCCAGCTCCCGGGAAACCAAAGGGGCGGTGGACCAGGTCTTCCAGGAAGCCGAGAAAATGGGTGGGGTCTTGGACATGATTTCGGTAGTCGCAGAACAGACTAATCTTTTGGCGTTAAACGCTGCCATCGAAGCCGCCCGGGCCGGTGATGAGGGCCGAGGCTTTGCCGTAGTCGCCGAAGAGGTCCGCAATCTCGCGGAGCAAACCCGCCAGTCGGTCCAGGAGATCGCCCAGATGAATGATGCTCTAATGAGCCAAGTTACCAGGGCGGTAGAAACTATCGCTGCCACCGAGGAAGAGGTAATGGCCGGTCAAGGGATCCTCCATCAGACTATGGAAGGCTTTGGAGCTGTTATTGACCAGATCGACGATCTGGTGATTCGGATCAACGATATCGCCCAAGCTGCCGGGCAAATGGATGACACCAGCCAAAATCTATCGGCGGCAGCCCAGGAGCAGGCGGCCTCCATGTCTCAACTAGCTACTACTGCTGAGCGGGTGGCCAATATGGTGGGAGAGTTAAAAGGAGTCATCGATCGGTTCCAAGTTTAGCTCTGGGGTATTTTCACGGTCGGGAGGGGCAATGGGCTCCCCCAGAACACTTTAACTATCGTCCCCGGCTGTTCTTGACACTATCCCCTTGCTTATGCTATGATTCAGGATGTAGGTGAATCGTTCACCGAAGCCGCTCGGAACGGGCGTTAATAACCGGTAGGGTTAGCCTAGTTCTGGCGAGCCGGTCCGCGTTGAAGCGGACACAGGAGGTGGAAACCAACGTGCAGTATATGATCGTCGAAACCGGTGGAAAACAGTATAAAGTTGCCCAGGGGGATATCATTTCTGTAGAAAAGATCGAGGCCGAACCTGGTGACCAGGTGGAACTGGACAAGGTCCTCATGGTCGTCAACGATGACCAAGTCACCGTCGGTACCCCCTATGTATCTGGGGCTAAGGCTGTAGCTAAGGTCCTAGAGCAAGGGAAGGACAAGAAAATCCTCGTGTTTAAATACCGGGCGAAGAAGAATTATCGACGGCGCTATGGCCATCGTCAGCCCTTCACCAAGTTAGTGGTGGAAACACTCGAGGCCTAAGATGGTCCACGTGGTGGTTTATCGGCAGGAAGGGCTTCTGAGAGGCTTTAATGTGACTGGTCATGCTGATTACGATGTGTACGGCTCTGATATCGTCTGTGCTGGCATATCGGCCGTGGCCCAGACCATCCTCATCGGGTTGGTGGAGCATGCCCAGGTGAAAGCTTCCTTCGTCATCGAGCCCGGCAACCTCCAGTGTCTTTTGGAGGCCGAACAAGCCGATAATCCCGGTGTGCAGTTGTTGCTTAAGACATTGGCCACCGGGGTGGAGGAGATGGAAAAAGAATACGGAGATTATATACAACTACGGTATCAGGAAGGAGGTCCGGCAGATGATTCTCAAGTTTGATCTGCAATTATTCGCCTCGAAGAAGGGTGTTGGTAGTTCCCGGAACGGTCGGGATAGTGAAGCGAAACGTCTCGGTGTCAAGCGGGGCGATGGTCAGTTCGTCACCGCCGGCAGTATCCTGGTGCGCCAGCGGGGCACCAAGTTCAAACCGGGGGCTAATGTGGGACTAGGCAAAGATGACACCCTGTTTGCCAAGATCGATGGTTATGTTTCCTTTGAATCCAACGGTCGCAGCGGCAAAAGGGTCAGCGTCTACGAGGCAGTGACGGCCTAGTCGACGGTTGCCGTTCGGGAGGAACGCCTTTGGCTTTGGACCAGGGGCGTTTTTCTTATTCCACAGGAATGTTTCCCGCTAGCCCGTTTAAGCTAACCAGGGAAGGTGATGCTTCGATGTTTTTAGATCAAGCGCAGATCTTTGTCAAAGCCGGTGATGGCGGTAATGGTGTAGTCAGTTTCCGGCGGGAAAAGTTTGTCCCCGCCGGTGGTCCCGACGGAGGAGACGGGGGCCGTGGTGGCGACGTCCTCCTGGTGGCCGATGAGGGGAAGCGGACCCTTATCGATTTTCGCTACAAAGCCCACTTTCGGGCTCAACGGGGTGAGCATGGAAGCGGGAAGAACAGGCATGGTCGTGATGGTGAAAATTTGATCATCAAAGTCCCCGTCGGTACCGTGGTCAAAACTCCAGGTCAGCCCGATGTGGATTTAGTCCACCATGGTCAAACCCTCCTGGCGGCCCGGGGGGGTAGGGGGGGCCGGGGTAATGCTAGATTCGTTTCTTCCACCCGCCAGGCGCCCGCCTTTGCCACCAAGGGGGAGGTGGGGGAGGAGCGAACGCTGCAGTTGGAATTAAAACTCCTGGCCGATGTGGGTCTAGTTGGATATCCTAATGTGGGCAAATCGACCCTCATCTCCCGGGTGAGCAGGGCGAAACCGAAGATCGCCAATTATCCCTTTACCACCCTAGTACCCAACTTAGGGGTGGTGACCGTTGGCGATACCAGCTTTGTCATCGCCGACATCCCCGGGTTGATTGAGGGAGCCCACGCGGGGGTCGGCTTAGGCCACGAGTTTTTACGCCATGTGGAAAGGACTCGGCTTCTCATCCATATCATCGATGGGGCGGCCTTGGAGGGCCGGGATCCCTGGGAGGATTTCCTGAAGATCAACGAAGAGCTGGTCCTCTACGATGCAAAGTTGGGGGAGAGGCAGCAGTTGGTAGCCATCAATAAGTTGGATTTGCCCACGGGACGGGAGAATCTGCCGGCTTTGCAGGCCAAACTGATCGAAGCCGGTTACGAGGTATTCCCCATCTCGGCAGCCACCGGTGAAGGCCTGGACCAACTGATGGCCCGGACGGCCTCCATCCTCGGCCAAATCTGGATCCAGGAGCAGGAGAGATCACCGGTGGACGAGAATCAATATGTAATCTACGGACCACCGGAAGAGAAGACCTCCCTCCGTGATTTTACCGTCCGCCGGGAAGACGATGTCTTCATCGTGGAAGGCGCCGGTATCGATGATTGGCTAGCCCGCCTGGATCTGGCCAATGAGGATACCCTGGGTTATATCGGGCGGACCCTCCAGCGGATCGGAGTCCATGATGCCCTGCGGGAAGCGGGGATCAATCACGGGGATACCGTCATCGTCGGTCCGTTAGAATTCGAGTTTGTCGATTAAGTAGGTGGCTTTGTGGGACGTGAATTAGGTGACATCCGACGTTTGGTCGTCAAAGTGGGAACTAGTACTTTGACCTATCCGACGGGCAAGCTCAATTTCCGGCGGATGGAGCAAATCGTGCGGGAAATCGCCGATTTGGTCAATGGCGGCTATCAGGTTTTGTTGGTCACTTCGGGCGCCGTCGGAGCGGGGATGGGTAAACTGGGCTTGCAAAAACGCCCCCAATCCCTGCCGCAAAAACAAGCATTGGCCGCCATCGGCCAGGGGTTGTTGATGCAGGTCTATGAAAAACTGTTCGGGGAATACGGGCAGATCGTGGCCCAAGTATTGCTCACAGGGGAAGATCTCAAGAATCGTCGGCGTTTTCTCAATTCCCGCAATACCCTCCATTCCTTGCTGGAGTACGGCGCGATTCCCATCATCAATGAAAATGATACGGTGGCCGTTAGTGAAATACGCTTAGGTGACAACGACACCTTATCGGCTTTGGTGACGGGATTGGTTGATGCCGACTTGCTGATTATCCTCTCCGATGTGGATGGAGTGTATTCCGCCGATCCCCGGGTGGATCCCCAAGCGACACTCCTGAAGGAAATTAAAGAAATCACCCCCGAACTGGAGGCGGCAGCGGGGGGTGTGGGCAGTATGTTAGGCACGGGCGGTATGGCCACCAAGATTGAAGCAGCCAAGATCGCTACGGCCTCCGGGGCGGCCCTGGTCATCGCTAAAGGCGATCTCGACGGGGTCATCGGCCGGATCGTCAGGGGTGAAGAGCTGGGCACCTTGTTCCCCAGTCAACGTCAGGCTTTGATGGGGAAAAAGCGTTGGATCGCTTTTTACCAGCGGGTCCAAGGTCAGCTGATTATCGATGGGGGAGCCCAAGAGGCCTTAGTCCATCAGGGCAAAAGCCTTTTACCCGTCGGTGTCATCGATGTGCGGGGTGAGTTCGAAGCCGGGGATTTGGTGTCTGTCGTCGATGAAGGGGGCCAAGAACTGGCCCGGGGTTTGACCAACTATGGGGCGGAACAGGTCCGGGCTATCAAAGGATTACCCAGTTCCCAGTTAGCCTCTGTGTTAGGTGCCAAGGATTTCGATGAAGTTATTCACCGGGACAATCTGGTATTGATGTGAGGTGTTAGCATGGGTAACGAATTTTTGGGCGTCCTCACCGAGTTTGGTCAACGGGCCCGAGGGGCGGCCCGCTCACTGGCCTTGATGGGAGCGCAGGAAAAGGTGGAGATCCTCCAGGCTATGGCGGCCGCCTTACGCTCCCAAATGGGTCCTATTTTAGAAGCTAATACCCAAGATTTGGCGGCGGCCAAGGAACAAGGGATGTCCAAGGCGCTGCTGGATCGACTTACGTTAAATGAAGCCCGGATCGAGGATATGGCCGCCGGCTTAGAAATGGTTGCCGAACTACCGGACCCTGTAGGTCGGGTAGAGAAGATGTGGCGCCGTCCCAATGGTTTGGAAATCGGCAAGATCCGGGTACCCTTAGGGGTCATCGGTATCATTTACGAAGCTAGGCCCAATGTGACCGTTGATGCCGCCGGTCTTTGCTTGAAAGCCGGTAATGCCGTGATCCTCAAAGGCGGCTCTGAGGCTCTACGATCCAACCAAGCTATCGTCGATGTGATCACCGCCGCGGCCCAAAAGGCTGGTGCACCCGAAGGGACCATCCAGTTGGTGCCCTTCACCGAGCGGGAGGCCACCCGGGAGTTGATGGGGTTAGATGAGTATATCGATGTGTTGATTCCCCGGGGTGGGGCCAATTTAATCCGCACGGTCCTGGAGCACAGCACTATACCGGTTATCGAAACTGGGAACGGGGTGTGCCATGTCTACGTCGATGAGGGCGCTGATCTGGCCATGGCCCAAGCCATCCTCGTCAACGCCAAATGCCAGCGGCCAGGGGTCTGTAACGCGGTGGAAACCCTCTTGGTTCATAAGGATGTGGCCCAGGCGTTCTTACCAGGGGTGGCTGGAGAACTGTCTGCCAAGGGCGTTGAGCTGCGGGGATGTTCCCAAACCAGCCAGATCCTACCGGATATCGGAGAAGCTGTCGAGGAAGATTGGGGCGCCGAATATCTTGATTTAATCTTGGCCATCAAAGTGGTCGATTCTTTCGAGGAAGCCATCGACCATATCAACCGCTACGGTAGCGGTCACTCAGAAGCCATCATTACCCGGGACTACCGGCGGGCAAGGCTCTTTTTACAAAGCATCGATGCGGCAACGGTCTATGTCAATGCTTCAACCAGGTTTACCGATGGGGGTCAGTTCGGCTTAGGGGCCGAGATCGGTATCTCGACCCAAAAACTCCACGCCCGGGGTCCCATGGGTTTGGAGGAACTGACTACTACCAAGTACATCATCTATGGCGACGGACAAGTTCGCGATTAAGGAGAGAGGACATGGTTAAAGGGATCGGGATCATGGGGGGAACGTTTGATCCTATCCATTATGGGCATCTAGTTACGGCAGAAGCCGCCCGGGTGGAATTCGGCCTCGAAGAGGTAGTTTTTGTGCCCACCGGGGATCCTCCCCATAAGGATTACCAAGTCACGCCTGCGGAGCACCGTTACTTCATGACCCTTTTGGCTACGTTGACCAATCCCTGTTTTTCCGTTTCTCGGGTCGATATCGAGCGGGGCGGGAAAACCTATACCGTCGATACCATTCGGGATCTGCAGACCCTTTATGATGAGGGTACCCAATTCTACTTCATAACGGGGGCCGATGCCATTTTGGAGATCCTCACCTGGAAGGATCCCGATCAGTTGTTGCGGTCCTGTACTTTTATCGCGGCTAGTCGTCCAGGGCATTCTTTGGAAAGGATTCAGGACGTTTTAGGCGAACTTTATACTAACCACAAAGACAGAATCAAGCTCATGCAGGTACCTGCCTTGGCCATCTCTTCCACCGATGTGCGGGCTCGGGTGGCCACCAAAAGGCCGATCCGTTATCTTGTACCGGAAATGGTTGCCGATTACATAGAAAAAAGTGGGCTGTACAGGTAGAATTCCGAGGCGAGACGGGTACAATACGGGCAGAGGCTGTCAGACAGGGGTGAGATGATGAAAACCTTATATGTTGGGAATCTGCCTTGGGCGACGACGGAAGAAGAACTGTTGAATGCCTTCGCAGCCCACGGAGAAGTGCTCGGAGCGCGGATTATCTCCGACAAGATGACGGGCCGCTCCCGAGGTTTCGGTTTCGTGGAAGTCAACGATGAAGATGTGGAGAAAATGATCGAAGCCATGCATGGCCGAGAACTGGGTGGACGGGAATTGGTCGTCAGTGAAGCTCGGCCCCGGCCGGAGTGAGCGCGCTTGGGCGCGCTTTTTTCTTCCGGGGAGCTCCCCCAAGAGATTTTCCACCGGGTGCAAAGGAGTCTATCGGCCCCTCGGTTTGCCCACACCCTGCGGGTCGTTGAGGCAGCCACCGCTTTAGCCCGCACTTGGAAAATCCAAGGGGAGAAGGCGGCTTTAGCCGCTCTACTTCATGATTACGCCCGGGATCTGCCCAAGAATACCCTGTTGAAAAAGGGGGACGAATTTGGTATCATTAACCTGGAAATCGAGGAACGTTTTCCTCTACTCCTCCATGGACCTGTCGGCGCTCGCTTAGCCCAGCGAGATTTTCAGATCACCGACCCAGACATCCTAGCCGCGATCCATTGGCATACGACAGGTCGCCGTCAGATGTCCCTCTTAGAGAAAATCATCTTCTTGGCCGATTATGTGGAAGCGGGTCGTGATTTTCCTGGTGTAGACAAGGTACGCCAGTTGGTCCATGTAGATATCGATCAGGGGTTGTTGCTGGCCCTTAATCAGAGCATTGTCTACATCATCCAAAGGGGATGGCCCCTCCATCCACAGACCGTGGAAGCCCGAAACCATATTCTAAATCCATAGGGGGTGGCTCATGGTTGCTTTCCCCAGAAGAATTAACTAAACAGAAACAATTGTTAGCGGAGAAGAGAAAGCTCAAGGCAGAGCGGCAAAAACGACGCTTTCTTTTTTATATCCTTACTGCTATCATCGCCGCGATCTTAATGATCGGCACCTTTTTCGTCACCTACCGCCACGGCACGGGCCGTCTGTTTTCCCGTTCCCAGGGCCGGGTCAATATTTTAATCTTAGGATCCGATGCTACTGCCTATGATCCGGGACGGACCGATACCATCATCTTAGCTACCGTCGATGCTGACCAAGGCCAATTGGGATTGCTTTCCATCCCTAGGGATACCCGGGTGAGCATCCCCGGTCGTCGGGGGTATCACCGGATCAATTCTGCCCATGCCTTCGGGGGACCGGATTTGGTGCGGAAGACCGTCGAAGAGTTCTTAGGTGTCGATATCAATTACTATGTGTCGGTGGATTTCGCCGGTTTTGCCGGGGTCGTCGATACCCTCGGCGGCGTAGAGATCGAAGTGGAAAAGGCCATGCGGTATGACGATTTTGCCCAAGGTTTGCATATCGACCTCAAACCGGGCCGACAAATCCTCAACGGTGAACAGGCCCTGCAATATATTCGGTATCGGGATGGTTTAGGTGATATCGCTTTACTAGATCCGGTCCGTAATGTGTACGGTGGACGGATTCAACGACAGCAAAAGTTTTTACAGGCCGTCGTCGATAAGGCTTTACGTCCCCAGACCATTGGCAAAATCCCCCAATTGGCGGAGACTCTAAGGGCCATGGTCGATACCGATCTACCCGTCGATGAGGCGGTAGCTCTCGGCTTAGCCCTCAAGAAGTATACTCCCGACCGGATCGATATGGCTGTGGTGCCGGGCATCGGCCGCAATGTGGGGAATGCCAGCTATTGGGTTGCCGATGAAGACCAATTGGTTAAGGTGGTTAACAGCCTCTTTAATAGCGGTCCGGCCATTGTGACCGTCGAAGTTTTGAATGGCAATGGCCGTTCCGGTGTGGCCGGCGTAGCCGCCGACCGACTTCAGGATCACGGCTATCAAATAGTCAATGTGGGTAATGCCGAGCGATTTGATTACCAGGAAACCGAAGTTCGATTCCGCAGCAGTCGGAAGGAAGCAGCCCAGCATATCGCCGGTCTGCTGTCGGAACAGGTGGTCGTCCGGGAAGATAATTCAACCCAGTCGGATATTCTAGTCATCGTGGGGCGGGATTTCCAAATCTAAGAGGAGAGTGATGAAGCCTGAAACCGGAACTGATGGTGGCGTTGGCTATCGAGGCGGCCGAAGGGAAAAAGGCAGAGGATATCGTCGTCCTCGATCTCCGAGAATTAACGGCTTTGACCGATTATTTCTTAATCTGCAGCGGGGAAACCGATCAGCAAAGGAGAGCCATCCGTGATGGGATCGTGCAGGATTTAAAGGAGGCGGGAGCTCCTTTGGGCCGCCAAGAAGGAGGTAATCGAGCCCAGTGGATGCTCCTCGATTACGGCGATATGGTCGTCCATATCTTTTCCCCCGAACAGCGGAGTTTTTATGATCTAGAGCGCCTGTGGGGCGATGCACCTCGGGTCGATACGGAAGCCTTGGCGGCCATGGTGCAGGAATGAAATCGGCCTATTCCGTCTTGAGCGCCTATTACGATGGGCTCATCGGCGTTGACTACGATTTGTGGCTTAGCTACATCCAAAGGGTCCTGGCCGAATATGGTCTGGACAAACCAGGACAGGTCTTAGATCTAGCCTGTGGGACAGGGGAAATGACCCTGCGCTTGGCCCGGTTGGGTTGGGATGTGACGGGAGTCGATGTGAGCATCGATATGTTGGCCATGGCCGAAAACAAGCTGCGGGCCCAAGGTTTATCTGCTGCCTTCCTCCATCAGGATATGCGGTTTTTGGCGACACCAGGCTCCTTTGATCTGGTCCTTTGTTGTTGTGATGCCCTCAATTACCTCCTATCCCCTTGGCAGTTACAGCGTACCTTTCAGCGGGTACGGTCCTGCCTGCGGCCTGGGGGTCTATTTATCTTCGATTTGAACACACCTTACAAGCTAGCCCATGTCTACGGTAATAGTTCCTTTGGCATCAATTTCGATGATTACTCCCTGATCATGGAGTGTGACTACAACGACGATCAAGTTTGCCATATTGAGCTCACCTTTTTTCTACCCCAAGGCGGCCTGTACCGCAAGATCACCGAAGATCATTACCAAAGGGCCTATTCCCAAGGGGAGGTCCTGGATCTGTTGCGCCAAACCGGATGGCAACCCCTCCATCAACATGCCGACTATAGTTTTCAGCGCCCAGGGGAGAGGACGGAGCGGATGGTTTTTGTGAACACCCATTGAACAACTCAAGGGGTGAGCATCTCCGTCGAGCCTGGGTAGTGCTGGACGACCGGGGTTCTTTCGGGGCAGGGTTGACCCTTCAGTCAATGATTGGTAGAATGCACCTATACTCCCTTTGAATGAGGAGGTTGGCTATGGAGATTAAGGTAGAAGGCATGAGCTGTTGCCGTTGTGTAGCCAGCGTACGGGGCGTTTTGGAGGAATTAGATGGTGTAGAAAGCGTCCAGGTCGATTTGGCCAACGGCTTAGTCAAAGTCGTCGGCAGTGCTTCGCGGGAGGCCGTCGTACAGGCTATTGAAGATGTAGGTTATGTGGTGAAGTAGGGAAGGGGGAGTTTTGGCCGGGCCAAAGCTCCCCTTAGTCGCGGCCCATTCCTAATTCCTGGCGCAGTTTCTCTCCGGCCCGGTGGATGTCGACGCCTTCGGAATAGTGGGGATGGATGGAGAAAAGGGTTTGGATGCGGGGGAGGAAGTCTTCGGCGGAATAGAGGTCGATGGTCCCTATGGGACGGTTTTTCAAGATCTTAGTCTTCTTCCTTTCCTGCCGGATAAGATCCGTTAGCCGGGGCCAAAAATCCTGGTAGTAGTGGATGATATGAAGGCTTGGTTGGTTTAGCTGCTTGGAACTCCAAAGCTTCTCCGCCAGCCTTTGGGCGTAACTGGCTTTGGCGGCATCGGCGGGCAGTTTCTCTAAATGTACATAGGATGTCAAGTCGAGGTCCAACAGTTCTTCGAGACGATGGATTGCTTTTTCTAATTGATGGAAGACAGCAGGTGCCACGCTACAAAGACAAGACAGGCCTTGATGCCGGGCCAGGAGAATTAGATCCAATGTCAAATCCTTAAGCTGATAATTCCCTGAATAAAGGGCGAAAGAATGACTTTGGAGTGGTATTGGCATCTGCCCCCGTTTAGTTGTTTGCAACGGCAAGCGCATTCTACCTCCTTGACGTTCCAAATGTCTCCGTTCCCTTTGGAAGCTGTATGTCTGTCTTTCGACGGGGAAGAGGTAGATTCCTATGAAGTAGCGGAGTTTTTGCTAACTTTTATCCCCCTGTCTTTTTGCTTGAACAACACTAGCTTTGGGAGGAATGACCATGGAGAGAGTTGGTTTTGTCGGATTGGGGATTATGGGCAAGCCGATGGCTTTGAACTTAATCCGAGCTGGATTCCCCCTAACAGTGTACAATAGGACTCCCCATAAGGACGAAGAACTCTTAGAGGCCGGGGCCCAAAGGGCGACCTCGCCAGCCCAAGTAGCCGAAAACAGTGATCTCATCATCACCATCGTCGGCGATGCTCCCGACGTGAAAGAGGTTATTCTTGGTCCCCAAGGGATCGTCCATGGGGGTCGGGCCGATCAGGTGGTCATCGATATGAGCACCATCGCCCCGGCGACGGCCAGGGAAATCGGGACCGCCTTGGCCCAAAGGCAGATGGAATTCGTAGATGCCCCCGTTAGTGGGGGGGAAGGCGGTGCCATCGCCGGTACCCTCTCGATCATGGTCGGTGGTAAGGATGAGGTAGTCCAACGTTGTATGCCCCTTTTCCAAGCCATGGGGGAGAACATTGTCCACATGGGTCCCATCGGTGCTGGTCAAGCCACTAAGTTAGTCAATCAGATCGTAACCTCTTTAAATCTGTTAGCTGTCTGCGAAGGGTTGGCCTTTGGGGCTCAAGCCGGACTCGATTTGGACAAGGTCCTCCAAGTCATCTCCGGTGGAGCTGCCCGGTCCTGGGCCTTAGAAAACATCGCCCCCAAGATCGTCGCCGGGGATTTCAGCCCTGGGTTTATGGTTAAACATCAGCACAAGGACTTACGGGTCCTTTTAGAAACGGCTTCCCAGTTAGGCATGGCTTTGCCCGGCAGCGCCCTAGTGAAACAGTTGTTTAATACCCTGGTGCATGAATGCCCCGAGGCCGGCAATCAATCTTTGATCAAAACCCTAGAGAGATTAAGCCGACGGGCGGAACCCAGCTAAGAAAAACTGTTGTTCCCTGTTGACAAGTTGGCAGATGGCATGTATAATTGTCGTTGGAACCAAGGAAATAAGGATTGTGTGGGGCTGTAGCTCAGCTGGGAGAGCGCTTGAATGGCATTCAAGAGGTCGACGGTTCGATCCCGTTCAGCTCCACCATTTAATTTTAGGAGACCGGTCTAACCGGTCTTTTTTTGATCGGTCTCTGCAAGTTGTGGATATGTTCTATCCAGGGGAACGAACTTTAGCCGGAAGATTCGATATTGTGTAAACGCATTTTCGTCCCTTAAAAAACCTTCTAAAGGGAAAAAATGAAAATAAGGGGGAAAATGGTCGCCATCGAGAAGGGATCAAAGTAAAAAGTGCGAATAGGATCATTCAACTCTAACCAAAATCTAAAGGAGGCGAAATTATTGAGACTACCGTTGACGAAGAGTTGGGTTCTAGCACTAATGGTTGTGTTGTTGGTTAGCTCCATGGCCTTCGGAAAGACCTTGAGCACCGATGTGATTGTGGTTGGTGGGGGAGGAGCAGGTCTTGCTGCTGCCATTGAAGCAGCTGATGAAGGTGCCGATGTAATCCTGGTCGAGAAAATGGCTTTCATGGGCGGCAGTACCCTAATCTGTGGTGGAGTCGTCCTGGCCGCAGGTACCGATCTGCAGAGGGAATTAGGCATTGAAGATAGCGCCGATGCCATGTACGAGTATTGGATGCTGTGGAACCAGTGGCAGGTCGATCCCAGTCTCGCCAGAATTATTGCCGATCAATCGGCGGATGTCATCGATTGGCTCATCGATCTAGGCGTTGACTTTCCCGCTGTTCTTACCCCGCCAGGAGTTAATCCTGCAACCGGTGGATTATACATCTCGGGAGCCGATTCGGTGCCCCGGGGACATACGGCTAATCGGGGTGGTCTCGGCTTAACCCAACCGATGATCGACAGGGTCAATAATCACCCCAACATCCAGGTCATGCTGTCTTCGCCGGCTGTAGAACTCATCGCCGAGGAAGGTAGAGTTGTGGGGGTTGTCGTCCAGACACCCGAAGAAGAAATCCAGATTCGCGGTAAGGCTGTAGTTTTAGCTTCCGGTGGGTTTGGCCACAATGAAGAAATGATGCGGCGGTATCTGCCGGCGGCCATCGCCCACGGCAGCCGCTACGTTTCCATTTCCGGTAAAGGATCAACGGGTGATGGTATGCGCATGGCTGCCCAGTTGGGGGCAGAACTGGTCGATATGGAAGGCACCCTTCTCTTTGCTATGCCGGAGGTGGCAGCACCCAGTCCCGTCTACTTAGTCTATGTCAATCAACAGGGACGGCGTTTCGTCAACGAAATCGGCTTCTATGAGCTCATTAACCACGGCGTTTCCGCCCAAAAGGACGGTCTAGCCTGGGGTATTTTCGATGAAGCCGCGGTATCGGCTTCCGGCATGTCCCAAGAACAGCTGGAGGATAATCTCCGCAAAGGCAAGATCTTCAAGGGCGATACCCTAGAAGAATTGGCGGTAAAGGTCGGCATCAACCCCAGGGGTTTGGTGAACACCATCAACCAGTGGAACGATTACGCAGCTGCTGGGTCCGATCCCGACTTCTTTAAGCCTGTGCTCAACCCAGTCTCTAGCCCACCCTACTACGCGGTGCAGGTGACCAGACATTACCATGTTGTCAGTTCCGGCGGTTTGAGAATCGACCAGGAAGCCCGGGTCCTCAAGGAAACCGGCGAACCCATTCCTGGCCTCTTCGCTGCCGGGGAGACAACGGGCGGGATTTACAGCAAAACCTATCCCGGTAGTGGATCGGCAGTAGCTGATGCCCTTGTCTTCGGCCGCATCGCGGGCCGCAATGCGGCAGAGTTGGCTAAGTAGGTACGTAGTAACCAAGGGGTGCCTTAGGGGCACCCCTTCTTTATAGGTCTTCCCCAGAAGGCGGCAGGGAAGCTAAGGAGCATAACTTAAAGCCCTCGTAACTAGAGCCCTTGGACAGGCGAAGTGTTGTTGCTAGCTGCTGTTCTGATCCACCTGTGGCTTTGACTCCCTTGTCAAGGCTGAGAATCCTCCCCTATAGCAGGGATCCCCGATCCATTTAGTGAATAATCAGTAATATGAGAAAAGGAAAAACTAACGGAAAGTTGCCGTCGACGGAAGGGGACTAGATTACAAAGGGAGGGTATAACGATGGATTTGACAAAGGTTCTCTATTCGGGGGTCATCGCGGACATATTGGATGAGTATAACCTGCGTAATCAGGCAATGAACACCTCTATTCGGCCTTTGGGGGAAGAAGATGTCTTAGCGGGGGAGGCTTTTACCATCCTCGCCACTGATGTTTATGAAATCCCTGCCAGGCCCTATGAACTCATTTTGCAAACCGTTGATTCCGTAGGGGAAGGGCAGGTGGTGGTAGCTACGACCAATGGGTCCTCTGCGGCCGGATTTTGGGGCGAGCTGTTGACCACCAGGGCTATGCGCAAGGGGTCAGTAGGGGCAGTCATCGACGGCTTAATTAGGGATAGCCGCGTTATCAAAGAACTAGGTTTTCCCATGTTTATCCGTGGTTATTGTCCCTTGGATTCGAAAGGCAGGACTGATGTGATTGCCTATAATGTCCCCATTGAATGCGGTGGTGTCAGAGTTTATCCTGGGGACTTCATTTTCGCTGATAACGATGGAGTGGTCGTCGTACCGAAGGGCATTAAAGACGAAGTGATCGAAAAGGCACTGGCTAAAGTGGAGGCTGAAAACCAGGTGCGTCGGGAATTGGAAGCAGGCAAGAGTGTCCGGGAAGTTTATGATAAATACGGCATCCTCTGATGAGGAGAAAAAACCTCCTTGGCCCTTTAGGCCAAGGAGGTAGCAGTACATATCCCATCGGGTAAGTTCTATTACATACCCAAGTAGGCCTTTCTGATGATGTCTGTTTCCAACAGCTCGCTTCCCGTACCTTCCATAACGGTGCGCCCCGTTTGGAGGATATAGGCGCGGTCCGAGAGCTCCAGGGCATTATAGACGTTCTGTTCTACGAGAAGGATAGTCAAACCAATTTCCTCCCGCAGACGCTGGATTTGCTCGAAAACTTGGGAGACCAGCTTAGGAGCCAGGCCCAAAGAAGGCTCATCGAGCATGAGCAATTGGGGTCGAGACATCAGCCCCCGTCCGATGGCCAACATTTGTTGTTCTCCACCAGACAAGGTCTCGGCCTTTTGGTTTCTCCGCTCTAATAACCGGGGAAACATCTGGTAGACCGATTCGAGGGTTTCCTGAATCTCCTCGTTGTTAGTGTTTAGATATGCTCCCAAGAGGAGGTTTTCATGGACGGACAATTTGCCGAAAACGTGCCTTCCCTCGGGTACAAGGGATATCCCTTTGGCCACGATGTCGTAGGAAGGTAGTCCGTCAATCCGGGAACCTTGGAATTCTATTTCACCCCGGTCAAGGGATAGAATCCCCGTAATAGCCCGCATAGTCGTCGTTTTCCCAGCGCCATTGGAACCGATGATGGAGACGATTTCCCCTTTGTTGACGTGGAAACTAGCGTCATGGACCGCAGGAACACCATCGTAGCTAACTTGAATGCTTTTTACCCTTAACATGACGGCCCTCCCCTAGGTAGGCTTCGATAACCCGGGGGTTATTCACGATTTCCTCAGGGGTGCCTACCGCAATTAGTTTACCGGCATCAAGGACGTACAGCCGGTCGGCAATGGGCATAATGGCTTCCATGACGTGCTCAATGATGAGAAACGTCGTTCCGCCCGCTTGGATTTCTTTCACCAATTCTACAGCTTGCTGGACCTCGGTGGGAGTGAGCCCAGCCATGGTTTCGTCAAGGATGAGCAGTTTCGGTTCGGTACCGAGGGCCCTGGCGATTTCTAACCTTTTCCGCTCGGCGATGGTCAGATTGCTGGCTAATTGATCTGCCTTGGCTGCTAAGCCCGTCTTGTGGAGGATCTCCTTGGCTCGGACTTCCGCATCTTCCCGTCGGGGATAGCGGCAGAAGGTACCAACCATGAGGTTCTCCAAGACGGTCATCCCTCGCAGTGGTTGGGTGATCTGGAAGGTTCTGGTCAATCCCAGGTGACAGATTTGATTTGGTTTCAAACCAACTAGTTCATTGCCGAGGAAATTGACGGAACCCTCCGTTGGGCGTAGGAAACCGCTGATACAGTTGAAAAAGGTGGTTTTCCCCGCTCCGTTAGGACCGATTAGCCCGATGATTTCCCCAGGGAATACATCCATGTCGACATTTTGATTAGCGAGAAGCCCCCCGAACCTCATCGTGAGGTTCCGCACTTGAAGCATCGGTTGTTGTGCCAATGGAAGTCCCTCCTTTCCCGGAGCGTTTGACGAGGCTTTGGAGTAAGCCCATCAAACCAGTGGGTTGGGCGATGGCGATAATCATAAGGATTAAACCATAGAGGATTAAGTCGATCCCTTTAGCTGCTCCTCCGAACCAAGCCCGAGCATAAAGGTTAATGGGCATGAGAATGGCAGCTCCTAAAACGGGGCCCCAAATCGTGCCCGCACCGCCGACGGCGGCGACCATTACCGTTTCTACACTCAAGGGGTGGTGGAGAACACTTTCGGGGTCGATATACAACACGTACTGGGCGTAGAAGGTACCAGCGATGGCGGTGAAAAAGCCACTCAGGCCGGCGGCGATAAGCCGATATTTAACCGTGTTAATACCTAGGGCTTCGGCTACTTCTTCGCTATCACGGATGGCTTTGAAATAGTAGCCGGTCCGGGAGCGTTCGATGTAGTAACAAACCAGCAAGGCCACGGCTAAGAAAGAGTAGATAATGATATGATAAGGGATTTTGCTTAGGAACTGCATATAGGTCCAGGTGTTACCCATCAAGGGTAAGGAAAGACCGATGGCTCCTTTAACATAATCCCAGTTAGTAAACAGAATCTGGATGGTACGGGCGAAGGCCATGGAGGCGATGGTAAAGTAGGGCCCCCGCAGTCGAGAAGTGGGGAAGGCAACAGCGACGGAAACCGCAGCTGCGATTACACCTCCACAAAGCATACCAATCCAGGGGGAGATTCCTCCTTTAATCAACATCATCGTTGAAGTGTAGGCTCCGATTCCAAAGAAGGCACTTTGTCCTAAGGAGTAAAGGCCTGTGTAACCGCCTTGCATATTCCATGCTACTCCCATGAGACTGTACAGTCCGACCATAATCAGCACATGGCGGTAGAAGGGAGCCGACGAAAGGGATGGAACGATGGCAACGACTGCCACGTAGAGCAATGCTTTTAGTATCGTTTTGCTTTGCAATCGCAAAATTCCGACCTCCTCTCGTTCCGGTTTACCAGCCGAATAAGCCGGTGCCCGGTCGTAGAATGATTACCGCCATGTAGGTTAAGAAGACGATGGCGTATTTGACCGAAGGGTCGATGAAGAACCCACCGAGGGCTTCGATAAGCCCGATGAGCACTCCAGCTATGAAGGAACCTTCAATACTACCAAAGCCTCCCAAAGCCACGGTGGCAAAGGCGATCATACCAAAGAAGGTACCGACGTAGGGGAAGATATAATAAAAGGTTGATAACAGTACACCTGCTGCCCCTACACAGGCAATACCGATACCAAAGGTGAGGGAAAAGATCCGCTCGATGTTGATCCCGACTAGGCGGGCACCTTCTGAGTCCAGTGAGGTAGCTTGAATGGCACGACCTGTGCGTGTGAACTTTAGTATATAGTAGGCGATTCCGAAGATGATGATTGAGCCCAGGGATGCGATGATCTCCGGCACTCCGATGTAAACGCCACCAATACCAATGTTACCGGTCAATGCCGTTAAGCCCCGGTCGATTTGACGATAGTTCGGAGTCCATAGGAACATGGCCATATTAGCTAGAAATACACTCAGACCAAAGGTAGATAGGATTTGGCTCATCCGTGTACCGACCAGGATACGGCGGATGATGAGCTTGTAGACCCCAACACCGATGAAAAACAGAATAATGATGATGAAAGGCAGTGATACCAGAGGATCCCAGCGGATTAGTACTGATATCCAATAGGCAATAAACATGCCGATCATGAGGAATTCCCCGTGGGCAAAATTCACCACGTCCATTACCCCGTAAATCAGTGAGAGGCCTAAAGCGATTAGAGCGTAGACAAACCCCATCAAGAGTCCGGCCGATATAGCTTGTGCGAAACCTAGTAGCACCTACGAGACGCCCCCTTTCTAAAGGAGGGAAGGGGATGATCCCCTTCCCTTTATTCCGTTACCGGTTTTGCCAAGCGGGGAATGGGACGACGGAGCCGGTAGTTGCTACTTCCTCTGGGAAGACAGTGCGGAATTCGCCGTCCTGGATCTGACAGATGATATATTGGGCATAGACGTTTTGATGGGTTTCGGGGTCAAACTTGATCCCTTCCCAAGGAGACAAGCAGTACTCGCCGGGGATGTCGGTTTCCAACAAAGCTTGGCGGATGGCTTCCGGCTTGGTGGAACCGGCCCTGTTAATGGCGTCGGCTAAGACTAAAGGAGCATGGAAGGACCGGACGGCGTCGGCCAGCATTTCTTGACCGAACAGCTCGCGGAAGCGGTTCATGATGGTGGTGATTACCGGCTTCCTTTCGGCCTGGTCGGCGGCAAAGCCTTGGCGGAGGAAGAGGTAATATCCATCTTCGCCTACGGAGTTCAGATAGTCCGGTTCTCCCGGAGCAGCGGTATTATGCCATACCTTCGGGGCGAACTGCATGGTCTTGAAGGTACGGGTGAAGAGGATTTGGTCAGAGATATAAGCGGCCATCATGACCACGTCGGGTTGCATGGCCATCATCCGAGAGACTTCGCTGTTCAAGCTGGTGGCTCCCGTGGTATAAGCGATCTTACCTACGACTTCGAAGCCGTATTCCTTAGCCAAAGCTTCTTGAGCATTGGCAGCTTGGCTACCAAATTCGGTGTTTTCATGGACGATGACGATCCGCCGCATGCTTTCTCCCGTTTGTTTTTCGAGCTCAAGGAGATGTTCAAACTGTTGTCGGGCATACAAACCATCGTGGGGGTCGGTGCGGAAGAACCACTTAAAGCCCCGAGCCGTTAAGTCCGGTGAAGAAGAGTCGCCGTTGACATAGGGTATGCCGTAGCGTTCAGCGACTTGGCTAGCTGTTTTGGTTACCGAGCTCTGGTAGCAACCGATGAGAGCGACGACACCCTCTGAGGTGATGAGACGTTCAGCTTCCGCCATTCCTTTGGCTGGATCTCCTGCACTATCAGCGAAAATAATTTCGATTTTTGCTCCGCCCAAAGAGGGGATTCCTTCCGTATCTGCCATCAGAAAGTCGAAGTCATGCTTGTTGTTGATGATGTCTACGGCCATCAAAACACCGTTGCGCAGCATCTGTGCCGTCCCGGCCATGGGTCCGGAGAAGGGATAGATGGCGCCGATTTTGATGACGTCCTGGGCGAAGACTCCACTGCTTATTCCGAAGACTAGACACAACACCAATAACAATATACAGCTTCTTTTCACCAAAGACCCTCCTTTGTGTAATATAAGCTAATGTGCATATTCTACATCCAATTCCGAGTTCCTCTCATAATTTGCCCTAAAGCTGAAATGCCAGAAGGGACCAAAGGCATAATGAACAGCCTTTGGAAAGAAAATTAGCATATTCCTCCGGGTCTAGGGCTGGGATGCTGTTAACTGGGGCACTACATTTGTGAAGAAAAGAGCAATACTGCGAAAAATAATGGTAGGAGCTCCTTTGGCTCCTTAGTAGGTTTTGCTCGGCTGTTCCCCGTCTTGTAATGCTCGGCGTTTAATGGTAACATTAACCGAGCAGTGCCATTATGGCAACAGCGATCATTAATAATAAGGAGGAAATTGAATGCGGAAAGGTTTCATCTTCATGGTCTTGGCTATGGTGCTGTTGAGCAGTTCCCTAGCTGGTGCCACCATGACAGCCGATGTAGTAATTGTCGGTGGTGGTGGGTCCGGCTTAGTGGCCGCCCTGTCGGCAGCCGAATCGGGGGCAAAAGTAGTTCTCATCGAGAAAATGGGTTATTTAGGTGGAGCTACCCTCATGTCCGGCGGCGTAGTCCCAGCGGTGGGAACCCGTCAACAGAAGGAACACGGAGTTGAAGATAGCGTCGATGCCTTGGCGCGAGACATTTTCCGACCGGGCCATTATAGCCAACGGCGGGATCTAGTCTATGCCGCGGCAGAAAATGCCAAGGAAGTTGTGGAATGGATGGAAGGTTTAGGTGTGGAATGGAGCCTGCTCACCGGTACTCCCTGGGTTGGCGTAAGCACCCTCCGCAACCACGAAGCTAAGGGGAAGGGCCAAGGTATTATCCAGGTTTTAGTCGATAATATCAACAAGAATGATAATATCACCGTGCTGATGTCCACCCCCGGCATGGGACTTATCACCGATGACAACGGCGTCGTAGTCGGTGTGGTAGCCCAAGGTCCAGATGGGAAACAGTTCAATATCGAAGCGAAGGCCACCATCTTATGTACCAGTGGTTTTGCGGCTAACGCCGAGATGATTCAGAAATATATTCCCTCCATCGTAGGCGCCTATCCCATGTATGCTCCGGGAGCTACCGGTGATGGTATCATCTGGGGTATGGAGTTGGGTGCAGCAGTAGCTAATATGGGTGCTTATCAAGGTTTTGCTCCCTTCAGTCGGGAACTGAAAACGGGATTGGACCTGTTCACCCTCTATCGTGGCGGTATCCTGGTCAACAATCGGGGCGAACGCTTTACCAATGAGTACTTGGGATACTCGGAACTAGCCGCCCATATTGTCAACCAACCTGATCATATCGCCTACATGATCTTTGATAGTGAAAACGCGAAGAATACCGCGGCTCTGCCCCAGTGGGAAGAGGCCGGTGTTGTGAAAAAGGCTGATACTCCTGAAGAACTAGCGGCCCTATTAGGTCTGCCACCGGCCAAACTCCGGGCAGAATTTGATGCCTATGTACGGGGAATTGAAACCGGTGAAGACTACCTGAACCGGACGAAGTTGCCCGCAACGTGGAATCCGCCCTTCTACGCAGTAGAAACTACCGGTGATCTCCGCCACACCCAGGGTGGTCTCGTAACCGATATTCAAGGTCGAGTTCTCAATACCGAGGGAGAAATCATCCCTGGTCTGTACGCCGCCGGTGGTGTCACCGAAGGCTTTACCAGCGCTGGAGGTCCCGCTTATATGTCGGGAACCGGTCTGCTACAAGCCTTTGTCTTCGGTCGCCTAGCCGGTTTAAATGCAGCACTTAACTAGTCACTAGTATAACAAGGGTGGCATCCCCTCCGGGGAGGCCACCCTTGATCTCCCTATACCCGACATTAAAGGCGGGCCGTCCATTGGACACTTATAACTGCCGCTACTGATATTGGCCTTAAGGAACTGGTGGCTTACTCTAAAGAAGGTTTTTTCCCTGTCCTGCCAGGACTTGAAAGGTAATTGTCGAACTAATAAATAGTTACTTGAGATGGCGAATTTAGGGAGCATTTATAGGGGTTAACTCTGCCGCCAACGGGTGTTGGCGCTAGCGGTGGACCCTAGTTCTAGCCCTTATCGGTCAGATAAGGGTTTCTTTATCCTATGAAGGTTGGCTAATGTCTATGGCCAAATTACTTAGTAATAAGATTATGTTTTCCGTGGGCTCTTGAGGTGTTTCCGCCATTCTTTGCCTCGGAGGAGCTAAAGGTAACGATTGCACCCAGAATATTGAGCCGCAGCAACGGGCGCAGGAAAAGTGTACATAATCATCGAGGGGTTAATGGCTCCCCTTCAGACAGGGAGCCTTGATGGTATTTGCAGTGGATTAGGAGGCGGAACTGATGTTCAAAAATCGAAGTATCGGAATGCGAATTTCCATTTATACCGGCGGTCTTTTGCTGATCCTTTGTGTTGGATTAGGCATTTTAGCCTACACCCGGGGCTCTGCGGCGGTGTTGGCTGAAGTGGAGACGGCTCTGATCATGGAAGCTGAAAAGGCCGGCGAATATGTGGAAAGCAGATTTGAAACCCATTTGGCAGTCTTGGAGACTATGGCCGCTAGGCCGGAGTTTCAAAACATGGATTGGGAGGCCCAACGTTTAACCCTCCAAGGGGAGAAGGAGCGGTTGCCGCAGTTCTTAGAGTTTGCCGTCGTCGATGCTGACGGGACGGCTTGGTATCCCGATGGCACTTCTGCCTATCTTGGTGACCGAGATTATGTGCGGGAGGCTTTGCGGGGAAAAAGGACTATCTCAGACTTGATTTTAAGTCGAGTCACCAATTCCAGCGTGTTAATGTATGGGGTACCCATCAAGAAAAACCATCAAGTAGTAGGAGCATTGATCGCTAGAAGGGATGCCGAAGCTCTCAGCGAGATCACCGATGGGCTAGGCTTTGGTGAACATGGATGGGCCTTCATCATCGGACGGGATGGTGCCTTTTATGCTTACCCCCAGCGGGAAGTGGTCCTCGACCAAGAAAACGTCTTTGACGAAAAAGGCCCCTTTATCAACGCCGGCCGGGAGATCGAAAAACTTGGTTTGGGCAACACCGGTGTCGTTCGATATCAGTTAAATGATGGACAAGCCCGGGTCGTAGGGTTAGCCCCCATTCCTTCCACCGGTTGGACCATCGGTGTCGGGGCTATGGAAAGGGACGTTTTAGGTAATGTCAATCAACTTCGAGGTGCCCTGGTCCAGATTTCCTCCCTCTTGATCATCATCGGGATCCTGGTGTCGGTCTTCATCGGTAGACAGATCGCCTATCCTCTCCAAAAGGTCCAGGGGGTCATCGAGGCTGTGGCCCAAGGGGATTTAACGAACCATGTGGATCTAGAATCGAAGGATGAAATCGGTCGGGTCGCTGCGGCTTTGAATGCCACCGTGGATAGCATCCGTAATGTTTTAGTATCCGTCGGGGAGGCCATTAATGAATTGGCCGAGACTAGTGAAGGAATGGCTGCCGCAGCCCAGGAAGTTAGCGCTTCCATCGAGGAAGTGGCCAGCGCGACCAATGAATTTTCCAGCACCATCGAAGTAATGAATACCAACACCCAAGGGATGACCGATGCCGTCCACGACATATCCCTTCGGGCAGCGGAAGGAAAAGACGCCATCGGAGCCATGGTTGAGGAAATGGAAGCTCTAAGCAATAGCAGCCGGGAAAACGCGGAAGAGATATCGAAATTAGGCTCCCTCTCCGGGGAAATCGGCAACATCGTCACCGTCATCAGCGATATCGCCGACCAAACCAACCTGTTAGCCCTCAATGCGGCCATCGAAGCCGCCCGAGCCGGTGAACATGGACGGGGTTTTGCCGTTGTGGCCGAGGAGGTCCGGAAGTTGGCGGAGCAGGTAGCCGATGCGGCCTCGGACATCACGACCCTGGTCGGGGATATACAGACCGGTATTTCATCGGCTGTCGAAGGTATGTATGATGGTGCGACTCAGGCCCAACGGGCTGAAGAAAATATCGGGGAGAGTACTGATCTCCTCAATGGCATCCTAGAGGCCCTAGCGGGCATCAATCAACGAAGTCAGGGGATCTCCGCGGGCTTAGAGCAGATAAATATCAGCGGCCACGAGATCGCCAGTGCCACCGAAGAACAAGCGGCATCGATGCAGCAAGTGGCCGGTTCCGCCCAGAACTTAACTAATATGGGGGCAAAGCTACAGGACATGGTGGAATACTTCAAAGTGGAAGGCTGATCACTTCCCCTCAGCAGGGAATGGAAGTCTAACAGGGCCACGATTTGGTGTGGGAAGGTACTCGATAGAAGGGATCGGTGAATACCAAAGGCTGCCGTCGGTTGGCAGCCTTTCCCAGTTTGGGGTACGTTTCTTTAAGAACCCCTTTTTTGACGGTCCCGGGCCAAATACGGACATAAGAAATCATCGTTCCTGACTTCTAAAGAATATTGCCGCGGGAAACACAGTGTACTTTCGTTGATTATCAATCCCAAGACGGGAAGCCCTTTGGAAATGCCATTTCATAGGGAGGAGAAGGGGGATGGCCATTTAATCTATTACTACTAAATACTGCTCGTCGAGGAAGACCCGTTTTTCGTGGGGTGCAGAAGAATACTTGATTCCCAACCTAGGTCGTCTCCGGAATGTGGGGGGAGGGCGGTAGGCACATGAACAGAGAACTAGTATGGGCCCCAAGGGATACGATGGGTGTTCCCCAGGAAATACCTCTGACCATCACCTATAACGGAAGACAGGTCACCCAAATGATGTGTACCCCCGTCCATTTAAAGCAACTAGTCCTCGGTTGGCTCTACAGTCAGGGACTGGTGAAGTCCTTGGCCGAGCTTCAGTCCATCGGGGTTTGTGGAGATTTGCGGCAAGCGACCATCGTCGCTACACCGGATCGTTGGGAGGAGATGGAAGGTTGGCGACAAGTTCTAACCAGCGGTTGTGGAGGGGGAACGGTTTTGGCCCGCCAGCTTCATCTAGGGATTCCCGTCGTCACGGCCCCGGGAAAATGGAAATTGGAATTCTTGCAACGGCAAATGGGCACAGCCCTACGGCGTGCCCCTTTGTACCGGGAAACAGGGGGTCTTCATGGGGCAGCCCTAGTCGGTCCCCAAGGTCTAGTAGCTATGGGCGAAGATATCGGTCGTCACAATGCCTGCGATAAGGTCATCGGTCAAGGGATACTGTTGGGAATTCCTTTCAGGGAACATGCTTTACTGACCACGGGAAGGATTTCTTCGGAAATGGTCATGAAGGCAGCCCAGGCTGGTATTCCCCTGCTATGTTCCTTATCGGTCACCACCGATTTTGCCGTGGAAATCGGGGAAAAGTGTGGGGTCACCATTGTGGGCCGCCTTTGTAGCCGTCAGCCCCGGATTTACAGTCGAGGGGAGCGGATTGTTTAAGCAGGGGCTGTTGACCATGGTCTAAACCTCATTTAGGGACCGAAGGACTGGGGTTTCATGGGTTCCCCACTTTAAGCGATGGAGAGCCTCCACAAAGACTAAACCGAAAAGGGTCGAGGTCAAGAACTCGGAACTGGCTGTAGCGACATCGGTAGGGCTCAAAGGCGCGATTTGAAAGAGGACCGTCAGGGCATTGATGGCCAGCCAAGCGAAACTACCGATAATGATTCCCTTCAGCCGATAGTGTCCCTTGGTTAAGGTAGGAAACAGATAGTTTAAGACGATTCCTAGATAACCGGCAAACAATAGTTTCCCCAGCAGGGCAAATAAAGTTTCCGCCATCGTCGATGCCCGGAAGCCGAAAATAATGACCGCGGCCCAGTCAAGATAAAGGAGTTCTGTAATCCCCCCGAGGAATAAGAGACCGTCGACGATGCACATGACTATACCCCCCAAGACCCCCGCCAGAAATCCCTGGAGGAAGAGATCTTCCCTTAAGCTGTTCATGGAATCACCTCCAATTGTCAGGTATTCTAATTATTTCCAATTGCCTTCGGAAAGATACATAAGAACCATTGTTTTTCTCCTCGACCACGGAGAAAGTAAGGAAAAGAATGGCAAAATTGGGCCCATTGGGATAAAATGAAACTGATCGAACAGGGAGGTGCTGGTGTGAGATTAGCAGAACAGGTGGCAATAGTGACAGGTGCTACTTCCGGGATCGGCAAAGGAATTGCTTGTCTTTTTGCCCAGGAAGGAGCTAAGGTAGCAGTCGTAGGAAGAAACCAAGCTAGGGGTGAGGAGGTAGTCGGCGAGATCAAAACCAACGGTGGCCAAGCTATATTCATCGCCGCCGATGTGACCCAGGAAGAAGATGTAGCCAACCTGATCGCCGGGGTCATAAAGCAATGGGGACAGATAGATATCGTTGTCAACAATGCTGGTGCCGGGACTAACGGCACAGTGGTGGACACCGATTTGGCGACTTGGCGTCATGTCTGTGATGCCAACTTAACTTCAGCCTATCTGGTCAGCCATTATGCCCTACCCCACATGTTGGCCCGCCAATCGGGCGTGATTTTGAATGTGGCTTCCGGAGCGGGCCTAAAGGGGATGCCCCGTAATGCTGCCTATTGTGCCAGCAAGGCTGGTTTAGTCGGTCTAACCAAGGCCATGGCCGTTGACCATACTCCCCACGGGGTTCGGGTCAATGTTCTTTGTCCCGGTGCCGTCGATACTCCTTTGTGGCGCCAATCGATCGCCGAAGATCCTAACCCGGAACAAAAGCTCCAGTCCTATTATGATTCCCGGTTAACCCCTTATCTCGGCAGTCTCGATGATATGGCCCAGGCGGCCCTCTATTTGGTATCTCCCGAAGCCCGCTATGTGACGGGAGCAGTCTTATCGGTCGACGGTGGGTTTGCCGTAAAATAGTAGTTCATACCCAGCTTCTTAACTAGGAATATTCTTATCTACCCCGGAGATACTAAGGGCGATTTCCGGGGTTTCCCTGATTTAGGGGGGGAGGAGAGCCATGTTTGTCCGTCTTTTCTTACTTGTTTTGAGCTGGCTGTTGGTGGCCGTCCCGGGGGTTGAAGGGGCTTTACCGGTGAGGGTGGTTACGACACTTGAAGTCTTCGCTGACTTGATCGCCAATGTGGGCGGCCCCCGGGTGGAGGTCACCCCTTTAGTACCTCGGGGAGGGGATCCCCACACCTTTGAGCCGAGCCCCCGGGAGGCCAGGGCCGTGGCCCAAGGGGATCTCTTTTTCTATAACGGTCTAAATCTAGAACCATGGGTCTTATCGTTGGTGGAAAACATCGGGGAAGGGCGGGTACCGGCTGTCATTCTATCGGCTGGCTTGGAACCTCTGCCTTTGGAGGGCCACGGGGGCAGCGATCCCCATTGTTGGTTAGATGTCCACAAGGCCATCCATTATGTAGAAATCATCCGGGATAGCCTCATCGCTGTCGATCCTGGAGGTATCGATGAATACCGGGCCCGCAGCGAAAGTTATATCACTGGGCTACGGGAGTTAGACCGTTGGATGAAAGAACAAATAGGGGCTATTCCTCCTGAGCGGCGGCTCCTTTTGACCTATCATGCCGGTTTCGCCTATTTAGCCCAAGCCTATGGTTTGGAAATCGCCGGCTATCTCGTCCTGGATCCCGATAGGGAACCGGCGGCTAAAGATCTGGTCGCCTTTGTCCAGTTGATCAGGGAACGTTCCATCCCGGCGGTCTTCATCGAACCCCAGATGAACCCCAAATTGGTGGAGACTTTAGCTAAAGAAACAAAGGTCAAGGTGGTCACCCTCTACAGCGGTGCCTTCACCGAGGAAGTAGATAGTTATGTGGCTATGATGGAGGCCAATACCTACGGGTTACTCGAGGGATTATTATAATGAACGGTCCTTACGTGGAGCTCCAAGGAATCTCCGTTGGATATGGGCAGAAGCTTGTCTTGGAGGATATTAACTGGCAAGTTAAGCGGGGCACCATCGCCGCGGTCATCGGTCCCAACGGTGGAGGTAAGTCCACATTGTTGCGGACTATCGTCGGCAATCTGACTCCCCGCCAGGGAAGGGTTCTGGTCCATGGGAAGGAGCCGAAAGAGGCCCGCTCCCAGATGGCTTACCTGCCCCAAAACGAAGTCATCGATTGGCAGTTTCCCATCACCGGTCTCGATGTGGTCTTACAAGGTTTTCTGAACCGGATCCCCTGGTGGCGCCGGCCGGGGAGGGAGGAGCTGGCCGTGGCGAAAAGGGTTTTAGTCCAGGTGGGTCTCTGGGAGCAGCGGGATGAACCCATCGCCCATTTTTCAGGGGGACAACGACAACGGCTGCTCATGGCCCGGGCTCTAGCTCAAAATGCTCGGCTGCTGCTGTTAGATGAGCCTACCGCCGGACTGGATACCAAGGCCCAAGGGGATTTCATTGAGCTGTTGCAGGAGCTTAAAGGGGAGGGACGAACGGTGATCATGGCTACCCACGACCTCCATTGCCTCGACCTTTGTTGTGATGATGTTTTATGTATCAACGGTCGGGTCCTTTACCGGGGCCATCCCGCCGGTGTTTTAGCACCGAAAATGGTGGTCCAAGTCTTCGGTCCCCATCTGCCTTTATCTATATCCCAGGAGAGGAGAACTTAACATGGATTTCTGGACTTATCTCGGGGAACCCTTTCAATACAGTTTCATGACCCGGGCGTTCGTAGGAGTTTCCCTTATCGCCCTGCTAGCGGGTATCCTCGGCACCTTGATTATGCTCAAAGGCCTGGCCTTTATCGCCGATGCTATTGCCCACGCCGGGTTCGGCGGCCTAGTGGGGGCTTTGATCCTTGGTTTACCCCTACAACTGGGGGCTTTGTCCGTCGGTCTAGCCACCGCCATAATTTTGACCATCATCGGCCGGACTACTAAGTTGAAAGAGGATACAACCTTAGCCATCTTGTTCACCGGGGCCTTTTCCCTGGGGATCTTAGGTTTAGCTACCCAACCGGCCTTTGCCGGCAATTTGACGGCCATCCTTGTCGGCTCCGTTTTAGCCATCAGCCCCCAAGACATCTATTGGATCGGGGCCGTGGTCCTCCTCACTGTCGGCTTTGTTGTCAGCTTTCTGCGCCAACTGGTCTTTATCTGTTTCGATCCCATGGGCGCCGAAGCAGCCGGCTTACCGGTGGCCGTGCTGCAATTAGGATTGCTTAGCCTCATCGCC
>JBMNRY010000015.1:0-29997 GCA_050944915.1 Limnochordia bacterium | reverse complement strand
ATGCCCGGGTCCAATCATATAATCCAATGGCCGATCTGAGCATATTAGAAAAGGCTTGCAATTTTGCTCGGCAGATGCACCGTGGCCAATATCGGGATTCGGGAGAATCCTATTACCACCATCCCTTGGAAGTAGCGAAGATCCTCGCCGAGTTGGAGTTGGATGTGGTCACCATCACCGCCGGCCTCCTACATGATGTTTTGGAAGATACGAAGGTGACCCCCGAGGAGTTGGAGGAGTCCTTCGGTGAGGAAGTCCTACGCTTAGTCGATGGGGTGACCAAACTAAGCAAAATCCCCACCCAGTCCAAGGAAGAACAACAGGCCGAGAATTTGCGGAAGATGTTTTTGGCCATGGCCAAGGATTTGCGGGTCATTTTGATCAAGTTGGCCGATCGGTTGCACAACATGCGTACCTTGCGCTATTTGCCTCCGGAGCGGCAGCGGAAGATCGCCAAGGAGACCCTTGAGATCTACACCCCCTTGGCCCATCGGTTGGGGATGTGGAGTTTGAAGTGGGAAATGGAAGATCTGGCCTTGCGATTCCTCGATCCCCAGGAGTACTATCGGCTGGTGGAGTTGGTGGCTTCCCAGCGGCAGGAGCGGGAAGGGAATTTGCAGCTGGTGCTGACCCAACTGCGGGAGAAGTTGGATGAGGTAGGGATTAAAGCGGAACTTCAGGGAAGGAATAAGCATTTCTACGGCATTTACCATAAAATGCAGACCCAGGGAAAGGATTTCCATGAGGTCTACGATTTGATGGGCGTGCGGGTATTAGTCGAGACGGTCAAGGATTGTTACGGTGTGTTGGGGATCGTTCACACTCTGTGGAAGCCGGTCCCTGGTCGGTTTAAAGATTACGTGGCCATGCCCAAATCTAATATGTATCAATCCCTCCATACGACGGTCATCGGTCCGGTGGGAGAGCCGGTGGAGATCCAGATCCGGACCCATGAGATGCATCGGGTGGCGGAAAAGGGAATCGCCGCCCACTGGATCTACAAAGAAGGGGGCAAGGCCAACCAGGAGTTCGAGGCCAAGATGGCTTGGCTTCGGGAAGTGATGGAATGGCTCAAGGATATGAAAGATCCCCAGGAGTTCATGGAGACCTTAAAGATCGACTTGTTTGAAGATGAGGTCTTTGTTTTTACTCCCAAGGGGGATGTGAAAAGCTTGCCGGCGGGAGCCACACCCATCGATTTCGCCTTTAGCGTCCATACGGCCATCGGTCTGCAGTGTAACGGGGCTAAGGTCGACGGACGGTTGGTGCCCTTAGATTACAAACTGAAAAATGGTGAGTTCGTCGAAATTCTCACTTCCAAACATGCTTCCCCCAGCCAGGATTGGCTGGGTTTCGTCAAAACCTCCAAGGCTCGGAACAAGATCCGGGCTTGGCTGAAGGAGAGCCAAAAGGAAGAGAGCATCATCAGGGGCCGGGAAAGCCTGGAGAAGGAAGGCAAGAAATATGGGCTGGAAGCCCATGAGGTCCTCAAGACGGAGAAGTTGGCCGAAGCCGCAAAGCGATTCGGTTTTGTCGCCGCCGACGATCTCTTGGCCAGCATCGGCTTTGGTAAGGTGACGGCGGCCCAAGCCTTAGGCCGGATCATCGGCACCCGGGAATTGGAAGCCATCCGGCAGGAAATGCGCCGGCAGAAGCGAAAACCGACGGCCAAGGGGCCCCGGGGAGCAGCCCAAGGGATCGAAATCAAGGGGATCGATAATGTCTTGGTGCGCATATCTAAATGCTGCAATCCGGTTCCTGGGGATAAAATCGTCGGTTATATCACCAGGGGCAGGGGTGTGTCGGTCCATCGGGCCGATTGTCCCAATATCACCGCGTTAGAGGCCGATCCCCAACGGATGATTGACGTCCGCTGGTCGGAAGAACGCCGGGGTACCTATCCGGTGGAAATCCATGTGGAAGCCTTCGATAAGGAGAATCTCCTAACCAATATCATGACCGCCGTCAGCGAGCAAAAGACGACTATCGAAGGGGTTAACGCGAGGATTAATAGGCAGCGGATGGCTTATATCGATCTAGTGGTCGATATAAGCGGTGTGGAACAGATGAAGGCCATCATGGACCGGATTCGGCAGGTGGACGGTGTGGTCGAGGTCTATCGGGCCTTTCCCACCTAGAAAGGAGTCAAGGGTGCGGGCTGTAATTCAACGTTGTTCCTCTGGAGCTGTGCTGGTGGATGGAAAAGTTGTGGGACAGGTGGACAAGGGGTTCGTCGTCTTGTTAGGGATCCAGCGGGGGGATACCGAGGCCGATGCCCATTATCTAGCGGAGAAGATCGCCCATTTGCGGGTGTTCCCCGATGGAGAGGGCAAATTAAACACTTCTTTGCTGGATGTGGGAGGAGAAGTGCTGGCTGTTTCCCAGTTCACCCTGTTGGGTGATTGCCGGAAAGGCCGGAGGCCCAGTTTCACCGAGGCGGCGCCGCCCCAGGAAGCGGAGCCCTTGTACCAGGCCTTTGTAGAGGAGCTCACGGCCTTAGGTGTGCCGGTGGCCACCGGTGTCTTCGGAGCCCATATGCAGGTGGAAATCACCAACGATGGGCCGGTGACCCTCTTGCTCGAAAGTCGAGGGGCCTTTTAAGGAGGATGTTCATGGAATTCCAACGGGTTATGGTCGGTTGGGGCCAAGCGAACTGCTATATTCTCTATCCCCGGGATGGTGATGAATGTCTCCTCATCGATCCCGGCGGCGGGGAAGAATTGATCGAAAAGCGTCTCGAGGAACTAGGCAAGAATCCGGTGGCGGTCCTTTGTACCCACGGCCATGCGGACCATATCGGCGCTTTAGCTTGGGCGAAAAACAAGGAATGTTCGATTTATATCCATGCCGATGATGCCTCCTATCTCACCACACCGGAGGAAAACCTATCTTGTTATATTCCCGATGTGGAATTGATCCATGGCCCTCCCGCCGATGAGCTTCTCCAGGGAGGAGAAAAGCTGTCTTTGGCCCATTTGGAAATCCAGGTCTTGCATACCCCGGGACATACGCCGGGAGGTGTCTGTTATCTGATCGGGGAGCACCTCTTTAGCGGCGATACCCTCTTTCAGGGTTCCGTGGGGCGGACTGATTTGCCCGGGGGTTCTGGGGTTCAGCTTGCCAAATCCCTGGAAAAATTGATGGACTTACCAGGGGAAATCATGGTTCATCCCGGTCATGGAGCCTCGACGAGTATCGAACAGGAGCGAAGGGATAATCCCTTTTGCCGTCGTTCGTGAATTGGTTGACAGGCTTCCTTTTCATGAAGTACAATGACGATGAAATAGGCCTTAAACCATTGATAATACTGGATTAGGAGGCAATTATTCTATGTTTAATAAACTACGCAAAAACATGCGCGGCATCGTCATCGTCGTCGCCATCGCCTTTGTCGCGTCCCTGTTTTACGGAGGGATTTCCGCCTATTTGGCCAACAAGAGCGGGCAGACGGCCATGGCCCAGAACATCGCGGTAGTTAACGGTCAAGGGATCCCCTGGGCTGTGTTCCTGGAAAATCTTCAGTTTAACCTCCAGCAGCAGGAGATGTTAGGGGCTCGGGTTACGCCTATGTTGGTCCAAGCCGCCCGGTATAACACCATGGAGGGTTTGATCAACGAGGTCCTGCTCCTTCAGGAGGCGAAAAGGCAGAAGATTTCCGTCAGCCGCAAGGAAGTTAACGCCCGGTTAGACGAAATCAAAGCTAGTTTCCCCTCGGAAGAAATCTTCCGGGAACAGCTGCAGTTGAGCAACCTGACGGAAAACACCTTCCGATCTCTACTGGAAGATAGTCTGAAGGTCGAGAAGGTCTTGGCCAACTTACGCCAGGAGGTAACCATCACCGAAGAGGAAATCGAAAGGGCCTATGAAGAAGTTAACGCCGCCCACATCCTCATTAAACCCGATGGTGAGGGAGAAGAGGCCCTAGAGGCAGCCCGGTCCCAAGGGGAAGAAATCTTGGCTCAATTAGCCGCCGGCGCCGATTTCGCCGAACTGGCCCGAAACTACTCTCAAGATGAAGGGACCAGGGAAGCCGGGGGCGAATTAGGCTTTTTCTCCCGGGGACAAATGGTCGCGCCCTTTGAAGAGGCTGCTTTCGCCTTGGAAGTAGGAGAAGTCAGTGAATTAGTCGAAAGCCAATATGGTTACCATATTATTAAGGTCCTAGATCGCAAAACTGCCGATGATGAAGAATACGCGGAAGTGCGAGATTCCTTAGGGGAACGTTTGCGCAACCAGAAGGTTGATCAAGCGACTAGGGATTTCCTCCAAGGATTGAGGGAGCAGGCCGATGTGGTCGTCCACGATCCCCAGATTCGGGCCCATGGTCTGTTGATCCAAGGGGATCTCGATGGGGCCATCGATGAGTATCAACTGGCTGTTGAAAATCAGCCTGAAGATGCTTACTTGCGGGTGACTTTAGCCCAAGCCTATATTGAAAAAGAAGCCTATGAAGAAGGGGTAGCCCAACTGGAAAAGGCTATCGAGCAAGTAGATAGCGATGCCCAGCTGCATTTGCTGTTAGGGTTGACCTATTTAGAGGTAGAACGGGAAGATGATGCTGTCCAATCCTTCCTGCGGGCTTCGGAGCGGGCACCCTATGATTTCCTAACCCAATTGCAGGTTTCCGGTCTCCTCCGCCAGATGGACCGGATGGAAGAAGTGGAAATCGTGGATGAGCGCATCGAAGAGTTGAAGGTTCAGTTGGAAGAACAGATGCGCAGCATGGAAGAAGAAGCGATGGAACAAGAAGAAGCAGAAACGGAAGAGGACGCCCTTCCTTAAGGGAGTATTTACAGAGTTTTAGGGAGTGGTGGCGGCTGCCACCACTCTTTCTTGGATCGAAAGGAGCTGGCTGTGATGGCCAATTTTAGCGCACCCCGGGGGACCCGGGATTTGTTGCCTGAGGAAACGCAGAAATGGCAGTATATGGAGGAGGTCATCCGCAGGGTCTGTGGGCAGTTTGCCTACCAGGAGATCCGCACCCCCATCTTCGAACATACGGAGCTCTTCGAACGGGGTATCGGGGAAGCTACCGATATTGTGGAAAAGGAGATGTATACCTTTTCCGATCGGGGTGGTCGCAGCCTCACCCTACGTCCCGAGGGCACAGCCCCGGTAGTCAGGGCCTATTTGGAGAATAAGTTGTATGGGACTGCCGGTCCCGCCCGGTTATACTATTACGGACCGATGTTTCGCTATGAGCGGCCCCAGGCCGGTCGGTATCGCCAGTTTCACCAGTTGGGCATCGAAGCCATCGGCAGTCAAAGCCCTATGGTTGATGCCGAATGTATCGATTTGGCCACCAGTATTTTCCGGGAGATGGGCCTGGTCGACTTACATATCCAGCTGAACAGCATCGGTTGTCCCCAGTGTCGACCCAACTATCGGGAAAAGCTCAAGGAGCTGACAAAACCCCATTTGGAAGGCCTCTGTTCCAGTTGCCAAAGCCGCTGGGAGCGGAATCCCATGCGGATTCTGGATTGTAAGGAGGAGGGCTGTCAAGAGCGGTTGGCCGGCCTGCCGGGGATGGATGAATATCTGTGTTCCGAATGTGCCGACCATCTGGCTGAACTGCAAAGCTATTTACAAGCCCTGGAGATTCCCTATGAGATGAATCCCCGTCTAGTCCGTGGGTTCGATTATTATACGAAAACAGTCTTTGAGGTCATCAGTTCCGATATCGGAGCCCAGGCGGCTATCGCCGGTGGTGGACGCTACGATGGTTTGGTGGAAGAGTGTGGCGGCAAGCCCACTCCGGCCGTCGGTTTTGCCGCCGGTTTAGAGCGGATTCTCTTAGCTTTAGAAGCGGCGGGTAAGAAACTGCCCACCTTGGACCAGGTCGATGTCTTTGTGGCTTTTTTAGGGTCCGGGACTGGCCCCGTGGCCTTAGAGATCGCCCAGGGACTGCGCAAGCAGGGGCGTAGGGTGGAAGTAGAGGTCCAAGGCCGCAGCTTAAAGGCCCAGCTCAAACGGGCCGATCGGCTAGGGGTGCAAGAGGTAATCATCGTCGGCGAAGGGGAATTGGAACGAGGAGAAGTGACCATTAGGGATATGGAGACCGGTGAACAAAGGCAAGTCCCGTGGCGGTCTTTAGTTTAGGAGGTTTCATGATGGCCAGTAAAAGAAGGACAAAGGGTTGTGGCACGTTACGCAGCGAACATATTGACGAGCGGGTGGTTCTGCAGGGTTGGGTCCAGCGCCGGCGGGATCACGGTGGTTTGATCTTCATCGATTTTCGGGATCGTACTGGACTGGTTCAAGTGGTCTTTAACCCCGAGGTAATCTCTCCCGAGGGTTTTGCCCTGGCCGAGGGACTACGGAGTGAATATGTCTTGACCATCGGTGGTGTTGTCCGCCGCCGGTTAGAGGGGATGGAAAACCCAGACCTAAAGACAGGCGAGATCGAGGTTTACGCCGATGAATTGGAGATCCTCAACGAATCGAAGACACCGCCTTTCCCTATTTATACCGTTAAGGGAAGCCAGGAGATCGATGAAGCTTTGCGGCTTCGCTACCGCTATTTAGATCTCCGCCGGCGGGAGATGTTGGAGAACATGGTGTTACGCCATAAGGCGGCTAAGGCCGTCCGGGATTATTATTCCGCCAATGGGTTTATCGAGGTGGAAACGCCGATGCTAACCCGTTCCACCCCCGAAGGGGCCCGGGACTTCTTGGTGCCCAGCCGCCTCCATCCAGGAGAATTCTACGCCTTGCCCCAATCACCCCAGATCTTTAAGCAACTGCTGATGGTCGGGGGGCTAGAGCGCTATTTCCAAATCGCCCGGTGTTTCCGGGATGAGGATCTGCGGGCCGATCGCCAGCCCGAGTTCACCCAAATCGATGTGGAGATGGCCTTTATCGAACGGGAAGATATCCTGGAGATGACCGAGGGTTTAATGGTCCATGTTTTCCGGGAGACCTTAGGCATGGAGTTGTCAACTCCTTTCCCCAGGATGAGCTATGCTGAGGCTATGGCCCGCTATGGTTCCGATAAACCCGATACCCGCTTTGGTATGGAGCTGGAAGACCTATCTGGGATTTTCGCCCAATCCTCCTTCCAAGTCTTCGCCAAGGTGGTCGCCTCCGGTGGGGCCATTAAGGGTTTAAAGGCCCCTGGATGCGGCTCTTTCACCCGGAGAGAATTAGATGAGCTGGTGGAGTTGGCGACCCAATTGGGGGCCAAGGGCTTGGTATGGATGGCCATCGGCGAGGAAGAGGTCAAATCTCCTGTGGCTAAGTTCCTCCAACCAGAGGAGATCGATGCTTTGAAATCCCATATGGAGACTCAACCGGGGGATCTGCTGCTGTTGGTAGCCGATGAACACGATACAGCCGCTAAAGTTCTCGGGGAAATAAGGCTTCATTTAGGCCGACGCCTCGATTTGATTCCCAGGGATAGCTTCAATTTCCTTTGGGTCCTCGATTTTCCCCTGTTGGAATATGATGATGAGGAAAAGCGCTATGTAGCCGTCCACCATCCCTTTACTTCGCCTTTAGATGAAGATCTGCCCTTGTTGGCGACGGATCCGGGGAAAGTTCGGGCCAAAGCCTACGATTTGGTCCTCAACGGGTTTGAACTGGGTGGAGGCAGTATTCGGATCCACCGCCGCTCGGTCCAGGAGCAGATGTTTGCCGCATTGAATTTAGAGCCCCAGGAGGCCCGGGAGAAGTTCGGCTTCCTCTTAGAGGCCTTTGAGTATGGGGCACCACCCCATGGGGGCATCGCCTTGGGCTTTGACCGGATGGTGATGCTTCTGGCCAAGGCTGATTCCATCAGGGAAGTTATCGCCTTCCCCAAAACCCAGCGGGGTTCCGATCCCATGACCCAAGCCCCCAGTTCTGTGGCCGAGGGGCAGCTGAATGAGCTACAGATAAGGGTTAAAAAGGCAACCAAAAAGGACCGAGAAGGGCAATCTTAGCCCATTTGCCAGAATTATTGCCTGGGGGAACACCTTGCAAAGAACGGTCCCCTGTGATATGATTTGTTTGCAACGAAGCACATGAGGCCCTACCGTGTTCGTGGTCAAACTGGCGGTGTTATGAGCCAACACCTAACACCTAGGGAGCCTAACTCTGCTAAGGGCGTCAATGCCTCTTCGGGGGACTGACAAATTTGGCAGGAGGGCACCCACCTGCGACAGCAGGTTCATTAACAGCCAGTCCTCAACGGCACGGTGGGGACATTTTTTATTGGGGAGAAGGTCATGTACAGCCGCACAGAATTACTTATCGGCTCGGCCGGCTTGGCCAAGCTGAAAAGAGCCCGGGTCTTAGTTTGTGGTATAGGTGGTGTCGGTTCCTACGCGGCCGAGGCTTTAGTCCGGGCTGGCGTAGGACATTTGGTCTTAATCGACTATGATACCATCGATGTCAGCAATCTCAACCGCCAGATCCATGCTCTAAATTCCACCGTGGGTAAGGAAAAAATCCAGGTCATGGCCCAGAGGTTAAAGGATATAAATCCCCATTTGGAGTTGGAATTACATCCTGTTTTCTTAACTCCCGAGAATGTCTCGATGTATTTGGATGGAGAGTTAGATTATGTGGTTGATGCCATCGATAACGTGGCGGCCAAGGTGGCTTTGCTGGCTAGTGCTTATCGACGGGGTATTCCCATCATTTCGTCTATGGGCATGGGTAACCGTTTAGATCCCACCAAGATCGGTGTGACCGATATCGGGAAAACCTATGGCTGTCCCCTGGCTAAAGTGGTACGGAAAAGACTGCGGGAGATGGGTGTTCATAAGGGGATCCCGGTGGTTTTCTCCACAGAACCGGCCCACAAGCCCCAGGTATCTACGGAAGGTCGCATCCCACCGGGCAGTATCTCCTTCGTACCGCCGGTGGCCGGTTTCTTCCTGGCCGGGGCGGTGGTGAACCATATCTTGACGAGAGAGGATTCAGCGACTACCGGGAGAAACCTAGAGGGTGTTGAGTTTCTGGGAGGGGGGATTTGATGTACTTAAATCAGGAGACCGCGGAAAGGTTCCCCATTTGTGTCATCGGAGCCGGCCATGGAGGTTTGGCCATGGCTGGACATTTAGGTTTACAGGGCTTTCCCGTTCGGTTGTTCAATCGCTCGGCAGCCCGTTTAGCGGCAATCTCCAGCATGGGTGGTATTCACCTCACCGGAGAAGTGGACGGTTTCGGTCCTGTGGAGAAGGCAACCGATGATATGGCCGAGGCCATTGCTGGGGCCAGACTGTTGATGGTAGTAACTCCGGCCACAGCCCATCGGGAAATCGCCGCCCAATTGGCTCCCGTTTTGGAGGATGGTCAAATCATCGTCCTGAATCCCGGCCGTACCGGAGGGGCTTTGGAATTTCGCACAGTCCTTATTGAGAATAAATGTCGGGTCCATTTTGATTTAGCCGAGACTCAGACTTTCATCTATGCCAGTCGGGCCACCAATCCCGGTCAAGCCCATATCTTCCGCATCAAAAACACTATTCCCGTGGCCGCCTTTCCCGCCTACCGCACACCGGAGGTGTTGAAGGTCTTGCGGGTTCCCTTCCCCCATTTTGTCCCGGGGGACAACGTCTTGAAGACCGGTTTAGATAACATAGGAGCTATTTTCCATCCGACCATTACCCTGTTGAATGCCGCTCGGATCGAGTCCACCCATGGGGATTTTGAGTACTACATGGAAGGGATCACCCCTTCGGTGGCCAAGATTCTAGAAGCGTTAGATGAAGAACGGGTGAGCGTAGCGGCAGCTTTAGGGATTCGAGCCATGCCCGCCCGGGAATGGTTGTATGTGGCCTATGATGCCGTGGGCAAAAACCTCTATGAAGCTATTCAAAACAACGTGGGCTACCGGGGGATCCGGGCTCCAGCCAGCGTTTATCACCGCTACATTTGGGAAGATGTGCCCACCAGCCTTGTGCCCATCGCCAGTTTAGGGGATCTCCTCGGTGTCCATACTCCGGTGATGGATCATATCATCGAGTTATGTTCTTTGCTCCATGGTGAAGATTATGTCAGCCAGGGCCGTACTGTAGAAAAATTAGGTTTAGCTGGTAAAGATGTGAAGGCCATCAGGAAATGGGTCCTCGATGGTGAATAGGAAAAACCCCGCTTAGGCGGGGCTTTTTTCCCTTTGGGTTAAAAGATTGACCAGGTCTGTATAATGTTTTTTCTCTTCTTCGATGAATTTGTCTAAAACTTCAGGGGCACAGCAGTGTTTTTGTAAATCATAGTAAAATAGCAGGGCATCCCTTTCCGCGGCTACGGCCCGCTCGAGGAGGCTGTTGATATCATTGTCTTTATAAACGTGTTTTTCCCGGAAGGCGATGGAGTCGGCCCAAGCCCGCAAATAACCGATGGCTTGTTCATCGAGGGTGTCGGTTTGGAATCCATCATCCTGCAGGAGTTGTCTGAAGATCTGGGCATGTTCCAATTCTTCCTGGGCGAATTCGAGGGCCAGTTCCCGTAGGGCTTGAGTGTCGGCCTTTTGGGCTAGTTCGTTGTAGAAATGAGCAGCATTAGTTTCAATGCGAATAGCTATTTCTAAGAGTTCAGTCCGTGAAAAAGAGAACAAGATATTCCCTCCTTTTGACTTGTCAAATTCCTATTACTACGTCTGGGGGCCTTGGTCCTCCTTAGATCAGCCCTTCGCCCCTGGTATGTTAAAATTTGGAGGAGGTGTTAGAGCATGGATTTATTCGATTATGCAGAAAAACAGCGGGGTAGCGATCATCGCCCTTTGGCGGCCCGGATGCGTCCTCGGTCCTTAGAAGAGTTGGCAGGCCATGGGAAAGTCTTAGGAGCGGGGACTTTGCTACGTCGGGCCATTGAAAACGATCAACTTTCTTCATTAATCATTTATGGTCCGCCGGGGACGGGTAAGACAGCCTTGGCCGGAGTCATCGCCCAGATGACCAAAAGCTATTTTCAACCCCTCAACGCGGTCATGGCCGGGGTGAAGGATGTGCGGGAGGTGGTGGGCCAAGCCCAGGATCGACGGAAAATGTTTAACCAGCGCACCATCCTCTTTTTAGATGAAATCCATCGATTTAACAAGGCCCAGCAGGATGGTCTTCTGCCCTTTGTGGAAGATGGGACTTTGATTTTGATCGGGGCCACCACGGAGAATCCCTTTTTTAGTGTCAACGGACCCCTACTATCCCGCTCCCGGATCATCGAGTTGGAAAAATTAAGTGTCGATGATTTGGTGCAGATTATCGATAGGGCTTTGAGCGATGAGGAACGGGGTTTAGGTAAACTAAGAGTGGACATGTCCGAAGAAGTTAAAAAGTATTTAGCTGGGCTGGCCGACGGCGATGCCCGGGTGGCCTTGAATACCCTGGAATTCGCCGTCATGGTTACTGAACCTCAAGATGGAGTCCGGCTGATCACCAAAAAACTCATCGATGAAGCTCTACCGACCAGGATCATCAGCTATGATCCTTCGGGGGATGAGCATTACAACCGGATTTCCGCTTTGATTAAGAGCATTCGGGGTAGTGATGTCCAGGCTGCCCTTTATTGGCTGGCTAGTATGTTAAAGGGTGGGGAAGATATCAATTTCATCATCAGGCGCCTGCTGATTCTAGCCGCGGAGGATGTGGGTTTAGCCGATCCTGGGGCCCTGATCCATACGGCTGCGGCAGCCCAAGCCATCGATCGGGTAGGTCTTCCAGAGGCTCGGATCATTTTGAGTCAGGCGGTGATCTATTTGGCCACGGCACCGAAGAGCAACCGGGCTTATGTGGCTATCGCCAAGGCTGAAGAAGCGCTAGGGCGGGGAGGGAGCATCGTCCCTCAACATCTGCGGGATGCCCATTACCCCGGTTCTAAAGAGTTGGGTCACGGGGCAGGCTATAAATATCCCCATGATTATCCCGGCCACTGGGTGGAACAAAGATACTTGCCCCCCGGTTTGGAAGGAGCCGTCTTTTATGAACCGACGGATCAAGGCCAGGAAGCCCATATTATAGAGGCCTTGGCCGGGAGGAGAAAAACCCAGGGCCAATAAAGACTTTTCCGGGAAAAATTTGTTGACACCCCCAAAGGCCTGTGCTAATATATAGGCGTAATCCCTACGGATTTACTCGGAATTACTTCAGGTCCCTATGGACCTTCGATGGAGGCGTTTTGAATGCGGATCTCGACCCGTGGAGAATATGGGGTGCGGGCCATGTTCCACTTGGCCATGCATTACGGTCAAGGCCCCATTTCCCTCAAGGTCATCGCTGAACAACAAGAGATCTCGGAACATTACTTAGAACAATTAATGGCCAGTTTGCGCAAAGCCGGTTTAGTCACCAGCGTCCGGGGTGCCCAAGGGGGCTATGAGTTAGCAGACCCACCGGAGAAGGTCCCCGTGGGGGATATCATCCGGGTCTTAGAAGGGCCTATCGCTCCCGTCGATTGTGTCGCTGAAAACAATCCTGATTGTGATTGCAACCATTTCCCCGACTGTGCCACCAGGGTGTTATGGGAGCGTTTGCGGGATAGCATGACCGAGATCTTAGATTCTACTACTCTGGCCGATCTAGTCCAAGAGGCGATGGATATGCGGGCCGATAACGATTCCTTTATGTACCATATCTAAGGGGGAAAATGATGATGGACCCGATCTATTTAGATCACGCGGCAACTACTGCGACCCGTCCCGAAGTCTTGGAAGCGATGCTGCCCTATTTCACGGAAAAATTCGGCAACCCCTCCTCCATTTATCGTTGGGGCCGGGAGGGGAAGAAGGCCCTCGATGAAGCCCGGGAAAGGGTGGCCTCTTGTCTAGGGGCTAAACCGGAGGAGATCGTTTTCACCGGCGGCGGTTCCGAGGCCGATAATTTGGCTATCAAAGGGGTCGCTTGGGCCCTTAAAGAAAAGGGCAAACATATTATCACCTCCAATATCGAGCATTCGGCGGTTTTGGAGACGGTGGCTTTCCTGAAGAAGCAAGGGTTTGAGATCACCTTAGTGGAGGCCGATAAGGACGGTCTTATCCATCCCGAAGTGGTGCAGGAAGCCTTAAGGGAAGATACGATTCTCGTTTCCATCATGCATGCTAATAACGAGATCGGCACCATCCAGCCGGTGGAAGAGATGGGAGCTATGCTCCGGGAGCGGGGTATTTATTTCCATATCGATGCTGTCCAAACGGCAGGGAGTCTACCTATCGATGTGAATGCCCTAAATTGTGATCTCCTCTCCCTTTCCGCCCACAAGTTTTACGGACCCAAAGGTGTAGGGGCTTTGTATATCAGAAAGGGGACCAAGATCCTCCCCCATATCCATGGTGGGGGCCAAGAGCGGAAACGGCGGGCCGGTACAGAAAATGTAGCTGGGATCGTTGGATTGGCCACGGCCTTAGAATTAGCCAATGCCGAACGGGATTTGGTTACCCCCCGTTTAGAAAGCCTGCGGGATCGTCTCTGGCGGGGGATCCAGGAGCGGATCGACCATGTCCGCCTCAACGGACATCCTACCAAGCGGTTGGCCAATAATGTGAACGTTTGTTTCGAATACATCGAAGGGGAATCCCTTCTGTTGAATTTAGATATGCAGGGGATCGCTGCCTCTAGCGGTTCCGCTTGTACCTCCGGTTCCTTGGAGCCCTCCCATGTTTTGTTGGCCATCGGGCTGCCCCATGAGTTGGCCCACGGCTCCTTGCGGCTCACCTTGGGCCGGGAGAATACCGAGGAGGAAATAGACCGGGTTTTGGAGGTTTTGCCGGGGATCGTCCAGAAATTACGGGATATGTCTCCTTTGTATGTGCAAGAGGATGCCCCTGAAAAATGTGATTGTGCCACAGCTACCGTGGAACAATTAGAGTAGCTGGAGAAAGAGGTGTCAGCTGTGTATAGCGAACAGGTGATGGACCATTTCAGCAACCCCCGCAATGTGGGCGAAATCCCCGATGCCGATGGTGTCGGTGAAGTTGGCAATGCCGTTTGTGGCGATATTATGAAAATCTATATTAGGGTCAAAGATGGGCGCATTGACGATATTAAGTTCAAAACCTTCGGTTGTGGAGCGGCTATTGCTACTTGTAGTATGTTGACGGAGTTGGTCAAGGGCAAGACCTTAGAGGAAGCCCTCCAGGTGACGAATAATGATGTGGCCGAAGCCTTGGGCGGTCTGCCCCCTTTGAAGATGCATTGTTCCAATTTGGCCGCCGATGCATTGGCTAAGGCCGTTGAAGATTACCGAAGTGTGGGGAAAGAGGCGGCTAGCCATGGCTAAACGGGTCGTGGTGGGCATGAGTGGAGGGGTGGACTCCTCCGTCGCCGCCGCTATACTTGTCGAAGAGGGTTACGATGTTATCGGTGTGACCCTGCAAATATGGCCAGCCTCCCTGCCCTATGTCGAGGTGGAGGGAGGCTGTTGTTCCTTATCGGCGGTGGAAGATGCCCGACGGGTTTGTCAGCTCATCGGCATCCCCCATTATGTCCTCAATTTCCAGGATGTTTTCGAAGCGGAGGTCATCGGCAATTTTGTCGATGAATACCGGCGGGGGCGCACCCCTAATCCGTGCATCGTCTGCAATAAGCGGATTAAGTTCGGCCATCTGTTGGAGAAGGCCAAGGGCCTCGATGCCCAATATGTGGCTACCGGCCATTATGTCCGGGTGAAGCAAGTGGGGGATCGGTATTTATTATACAAGGGGCGGGATATCGGTAAGGATCAGTCCTATGCCTTATATAATCTCACCCAGGAACAGCTGGCCCACAGCCTTTTTCCCTTGGGGGATTTCACCAAGGAGGAAACGAGGCAAAAGGCGGCCCAGTTAGGTTTACGGGTGGCTTCCAAACCCGATAGCCAGGAGATCTGTTTCATCCCCGATGATGATTACCGCCGTTTCTTGCGGGATTATGCCCCCGAGACCCTGCAACCCGGGCCCATCGTCGATGCCGAGGGTCGAGTTCTTGGGGAACATCAAGGGATCGCCTTTTATACCATCGGGCAGCGGAAGGGCTTAGGGATTTCAGCTCCCCATCCCCTTTATGTCCACGACATCATCCCGGAGACGAATACCATCGTCGTCGGCCCCGATGCCTTAGTCTTTGGCAACAGCCTTCTGGTAGAGGATCCTAATTTTATTTCCATTCCCCAGTTGGAGGGTCCCCTGGAAGTTGAAGCCAAGATCCGCTATAATGTGGAGCCGGCACCGGCGGTCTTGCGCCCTTCTGAAGAAGGCGTCGTCACCGAATTTCTCCAGCCCCAACGGGCCATTACTCCGGGTCAGTCAGCCGTTTGGTACCAGGGTGATCTGGTGGTCGGCGGTGGGATTGTCAAATCCCGGAGCTAGGCTGTAGCTATAATCACTCCCGAGGCGGGCATACTAAGGTAGAAGCTTGGCCAGAAAGGAGTGAGATTTTGTGAATCTCATGGGCATGGGTTCCAATGGCCGTTTTTGGCGGGGTTTGTTCTTCGGTAGCCTAATCGGTGCCGGGGTGGTGGCCATGATGATGGACCGGACTTCTCCTAGCATGAAACGGATGTTTCGCCGCCGGGTACGTAATTTGAGTCAACGGGTTAATCGGGCCCGCCAAGCTATGGATTTCGGCTCCGAGGGCTTAGGTAGTGTTTACCGCATGGGTCGGCGGACCATGGAGCGTACTTTCGATAATATGAAGTAAGACTAGCTTAGCCGACAACCCCTTCCTGGGTCCAGTGGGGGTTGTTTTTTTATGGGAAAAAGGGCCTCTTCAAAATAGGGCGCCGGGGAATGGGATATACTAGGGTATCCGGGGAATGATCTTGGATTTCATCCCGGTGGAGGTGGTCAAGCCTTTGTCCGGTCGGCGTCTCTTTTTGTATTTGCTGGCCTTAGGGGGGCTGTTGTTCCTCTATTGGATCCGGGGTGTACTTACCCCCTTCCTTTTTGCCATCATCATTGTCTATGTGGCCAATCCTTTAGTGGGGGAGTTGGAAGCGAAGGAGATCCCCCGGACCTTGGCCATCGTCATCGTTTATCTGTTTTTCATCCTGGTGGCCGGGGCCCTAAGCGCGTGGCTCTTGCCTCCCTTGCGGGAGCAAACGGAGCAGTTTTTGGCCAGCTTGCCTCAACAGGCGGAGCGGTGGGAGTATTTGGCCCGGGTGACCTTGCGGGATCTCCAAAGGATCGATCTGCCGCCGACGGTGCGGGATAGTCTCTTTAGTTTTGTCGACGGGATTCAACGGGGCTTGGAACTTTTCGCCCGCCGGATGGTGGAGCTGGTCGTCAATCTCTTGGGACGGGCCTTTAGTTTAGTCCTCGCACCCATCATCGCCTTTTATATCCTCCGGGATTTACCGGCCATTAGAGAGCAGTTTTTACTGTTTATCTCCCCCCGGCGGCAGGCGGGAGTGGAAGAATTATTGGCCGATATCAACGATGTCCTGCATGGTTTTATCAGGGGACAGGTCTTAGTATCGGCGGTAGTAGGGGCTCTCATCGGCATCGGCTTATCCCTGTTGGGAGTGCGCTACGCCTTGCTCATCGGGGTGGTAGCCGGAATGTTCGATGTAATCCCCTATTTTGGACCCATCATCGCGATTATGCCGGCTATGGTATTAGCTTCTTTCCAGTCGCCCTTGACCATTTTATGGGTGATCCTGCTTTTTATTGGCGTCAACCAGGTGGAAAGCAGCATCTTGGCCCCGAAGATCATGGGGGATCGGGTGGGCCTGCATCCCTTGGTGGTCATCGCGGCCTTATTGATCGGCGGAGAGTTGATGGGTATCATCGGCTTATTGATCGGAGTGCCCTTAGCGGCCATTAGCAAGGTTTTACTCCTTTATTGGTTCAAAATCTTGCGGGAGGTTTGACAAACTAATAGCTGTTGGGTAAGATGAAAGATGAAAATCTAGGTAGTTCTTGGAAAATAGCAGTTTGCCTGCCGAGGAGGTGTCGAAATGCAAAAATGGAGTAGCAATGAATTAAGGGAAAATTATCTACGGTTTTTCGAAAGCAAAGGTCATCTACGGCTTCCTAGTGCCTCTTTGGTACCGGCAAACGATCCTACTCTCCTGCTGACTGGAGCCGGGATGGTGCCTTTTAAACCATATTTCTTAGGGAAAGAAGAGCCGCCTGCTTCGAGGATTACCACCTGTCAGCGCTGTTTACGGACTCCCGATATCGATCAGGTGGGCAAAACGGCCCGGCATGCCACCTTCTTTGAGATGTTAGGCAATTTTTCTTTCGGAGATTATTTCAAGGAAGAAGCCATCCGTTGGGCATGGGAGTTTACCATCGAGCATTTACAACTACCCATCGATAAGTTATGGGTGACTATATATACCGATGATGATGAGGCCGAACAGATTTGGCATCAACAGATCGGTGTACCCCTGGAGCGGATCGTCCGCCTAGGCCGGGAAGATAACTTCTGGGAGATCGGTGTTGGACCCTGTGGACCTTGTTCAGAACTCCACCTCGATCGAGGGGAAGAACGGGGGTGTGGACGAACCGATTGCAAGCCCGGTTGTGATTGCGATCGGTTCATGGAATTTTGGAATCTAGTCTTCATCCAGTTTTATCAGGATGCCGAAGGTAATTTGACGCCCTTGGAGCGCACTGGAATCGATACGGGGATGGGCCTTGATCGGGTGGCCTGCATCTTGCAGGATGTGGACAACATCTTCGAAATCGACTTGCTCCAGCCCATCCTCCAGCATGCCGCTGGGGTGGCCGGTGTGACCTATGGTCAAGATCCAAAAATCGACGAATCTCTGCGGGTTTTGACAGACCATTTGCGGGGTGTCGTCTTCTTGATTTTCGACGGTGTGTTGCCCAGCAACGAAGGCCGGGGTTATGTCCTCCGGCGTCTGCTGCGGCGGGCGGTGCGCCACGCCCGACTATTAGGGATTACCCGTCCCTTCTTGTCGGAGTTGGCCCAGGTAGTCATCGACATCATGGCGGAAGGCTATGGGGAAATCGTCGAGAAAGCGCCTTACATTAAACAGGTCATTGCCCTCGAAGAGGAACGTTTCCATCATACCCTCGATACAGGGATGAGTCTTTTAGATGAGATGATCGCCAAGGCCCGTTCCAATGGCAATATCATTGCCGGTAGCGATGCCTTTAAGTTATATGATACCTATGGTTTCCCCTTCGAATTGACCAGGGAAATCGCCGCGGAAGCGGGGATTAAGGTCGATGAGCAGGGTTTTGCGGCGGCCATGGAAGCCCAACGAAGTCGGGCCCGAGCCGCGGTAAAACAGTCTGGTTATCTAGGCGATGAAGACAACAGTCCAGCCCTAAAGGGCCTAGTTTCCCAGTTTGTCGGTTACGAAAAACTAGAACAGGAAGCTCAAATCTTGGGGATCCTGGTCGATGGTCAGTCGGTAGAGGAGATCACCGGGGGACAAGCCGGGGAGATCATCATCGATCGGACGCCCTTTTATGCTGCTAGCGGCGGCCAGGAGGCCGATACCGGTACTTTAACCGGAGTTCAGGGTCAGTTCCAGGTGGAAGATGTCCAGCAAAGGGGAGAGGTTATCCTCCATCGGGGTCAGATGGTAGCCGGTGCTCTTCGAGTGGGCGATACCTTGCAAGCCACCGTCGATGCCCAACGGCGCTACGCCCTGATGCGCAACCATACGGCCACCCATTTGCTCCATCAGGCCCTAAGGACTGTCTTGGGGGACCATGTAAACCAGGCCGGCTCTTTGGTCTCAGCGGACCGCTTGCGCTTTGACTTTACCCATTTCCAAAGTCCTACCCCTGAGGAATTGGCCCAGGTGGAATCCATCGTCAATCGGGAGATTCTAACCAACGGGGGAGTTCGTACCCGGCTGATGCCCATAGATAAGGCGAAGGAATTAGGGGCCCTGGCTCTCTTTGGGGAAAAGTATGGTGATGAGGTCCGGGTGGTTAGTGTCGGTGATTTTAGCACTGAACTCTGTGGTGGTACCCATGTGGAAGCCACGGGGGAAATCGGTTTGTTTAAGATCCTATCGGAAGGGAGCATCGCCGCTGGGGTACGCCGTATCGAAGCGGTGACTGGTTATAGTTCCCTGGCCTACTTGGCGGAACGGGACCGTTTGATCAATAATCTGGCCAGTCGGCTGGAAACGGGGCCCGATGATTTAGTCGACAAGTTAGAACGCCTGTTGGCCGAAAGGGAAGAGCTGAACCGGGAAATCAGCCGGCTCCGGAAGGAGATGGCCGGTGCCCAGGCCGATGAACTTCTGGCCCAAAGGGAAAGACTTGGGGATTTCGACGTGATCATCAGCCAAGTCTCCGATGTAGATATGGATGGCTTGCGCCAGCTAGGGGATCGCCTCCGGGATAAGCTTTCACCGGGAGTCGTCATCTTGGCTTCGGTCCAGGATGAAAAGGTCCAATTGGTGGCTATGGCCAGTAAGGAATTGACGAAGAAAGGCTTGCATATGGGTCAAATCGTCAAAGGTGTAGCTCCCATCGTCGGAGGCGGCGGGGGAGGTCGGCCCGATATGGCCCAAGCGGGGGGTAAAGACCCCGCCAAGTTAGGGGAAGCCCTGACACAAGCTCGGAAAATTCTCCAAGAGCAGCTGGAAGAAGGCAAATAGGAGAGGGTTTAGGGCGCCGATGTGGAATTTAGTCACCGAGGACCTATTGATCATTCCACCGGCGGGAGGGTGATTAGTGATGCCGAAGGAACCCCGGGAGGAAACCATGTTGTTTCATGTGGGGACGGAGAAGGACACCGAAGCCGGCCGCATCCTGAAAGAAGTCTATCAGGCCCTGCTGGAGAAGGGTTACAATCCTATCAACCAGCTGGTTGGCTATCTCCTGTCCGGTGATCCGACTTATATTACCAGTCATCGGGGTGCCCGAACCTTAATCCGTCAGTTAGAACGGGATGAGCTGCTGGAGGAGTTGGTCCGCTATTATTTAGCTGTTCCCTAAGGAAAGGCTACCCGGGCTAGAATTTGGAGGTAGGATGGTGGAGAAAAGGCAACTAGGCAGGTGGCGGGTCAGTCGCCTCTGCTTTGGTTCTTTGGCTTTAGGCCCCCTGCAGAACAGGCTGCCCTTGTCTGAGGGGGCTGCTTTATTGCGAGAAGGCTTGGAGATGGGGATCAATTTCATCGATACAGCTGATTTGTACGGGACTTATCCCTACATTCGAGAAGCTCTGAAGGGATATGCTGGGGAAGTGATTATCGCTTCCAAATCCTATGCGGTGACCGCGGAGGAGATGGCCCAAACGGTGGAGCGGGCCCGGCGGGAATTAGACCGGGATCGGATTGAAATCTGGCTCCTCCATGAGCAGGAATCGGCCCATACCCTGCGGGGCCATCGGGGAGCTATTGATTATCTTTTGGAAGCCAAGGAGCGGGGGATCATTGGCTCCATTGGCCTTTCGACCCATCATATCGCAGGGGTGCGGGCCGGTGCCGTCCATGAAGATATGGAGATCATTATGCCTTTGATCAATAAGACCGGGATCGGCATCGTTGATGGAACCGCGGAGGAGATGTGCCAGGCCATGGAGCTGGCCCAGCAGATGGGCAAAGGGCTCTTCGGGATGAAACCCTTAGGTGGGGGCCATTTGCGAACTAGGGCCGAGGAGGCCTTGCAATTCTGTCTCGGATTAGATAGTCTAGCTTCCATCGCGGTGGGCATGAAAAGCAGGGCGGAGCTGTTGATGAATATCAAGCTCTTCCAAGGTGAGCCCATCGAGAACGACTTAAGGGCCAGTGTCCAAGCAACACCCCGGGCCCTCCATGTGGAATCTTGGTGTCTCGGTTGTGGAGCTTGTGTCGAAGCCTGTTCAGCCCAGGCTTTAAGTATAGTCGATGATCGATGTAGGGTGGATAGTTCCCGCTGTATCTTATGTGGTTACTGTGGGGCAGCTTGTCCCGATTTTGCCTTAAAGATCATTTAGGAGGGCTACCATGCGGATCATGGCTTTGGACGTAGGCCAAAAGACTGTCGGTGTGGCTGTTTCCGATCCCTTAGGTTTAACGGGCCAAGGCCTAGAGACTATCCGCCGTGGCCAAAACAGAGAGTTGGAACGGCTGTGGCAGCTGATCCTGGAGTATGAAGTGGAAGAGCTGTTGATCGGTTTGCCTTTGCGCACCGATGGGTCCCAAGGCCCCGAAGCCCAGCGGGTGCGTCAATTCGCCCAGCGGTTAGACCAATACTTAAAGGACCGGGATGTGCAGCTTCCTATTAGTTACCAAGATGAACGCTTTACAACCGCCCAGGCGGAAAAGCTCTTACTGGCCGCCGATGTCAAACGGGCCGGGCGCAAAGCGGTGGTCGATAAATTGGCGGCCGCTTTAATCCTCCAAAGCTATCTCGACCGTCGCTCAGTATGAATCAACGGGGGACGGGAGAGGCTATAAAGACAAACTTAGGGAAAGTAGGTTGAAAAAATGATCGATGAGAGTATCGTATTGGTCGATGATGATGGTGTTGAGCATTCCTTTACCTTTTATGACACCGTCGACGTTGGGGATTTACGCTATGTGATCTTAATCCCCGTCGATGGGGATGGTGAAGAAGGGGTAGTCTTTCGCATCGAGTCGGAAGATGAAGAAAACGAAGAGATGACCCTGGTTTCGGTGTTGGATGATGAGGAACTCGATGCCGTCATCGCCGCTTTGGAGGAGCAGGAACTAGACGAGTAACATTGCCAGAAATGAATTTACCTTGTATAATGGCGTTATGTTTATAGGAGGTAAATCATGGCGACACCATTGTTTAGAGAAACCCCGTTACAGGAATGGTTAGCAAAGTGGGTCAAACCGCTATTGTGGAGCGCGGTCACGGCCCTGATTGTCGTGATCGCCATCATCGCCTACCAGCTTAGACCCCTGCAGGCCGAACCCTATGCGGTGGAACAGCTGATCTCCATCCCCCGGGGCTCCTCTAGTCAAGAGATCGCCCAGCTACTCCAAGAAGAAGGTTTGATCCGTGATGCCCGCACCTTCACCTGGTTTTCCCGGATCTTTCGGACCGATGGCGATTTGAAGGCGGGAGATTATCTCCTTAAGGCTAGTATGTCCCCCTGGGAGATCATCGATACCTTACAGGCGGGAAATGTGGCTCCGGTGAACGTGACCATCTATGAAGGGCTAAACTTGGCGGAGATCGCCCAAGTCTTGGCCGATAAGGGATTGGTGGATCCAGAGCGATTCCTGGAGCTAGCCCAAGATGAGCGGTTGATCTATGGAGATCATCCTCCCGTGGACAAGCCTGTAGCCACCTTGGAAGGTTATCTCTTCCCCGATACCTATCGGTTTGTGCGAGGTCAACGGGAAGAGGAAATCATTAAGATTATGGTCAATCGCTTCCTGGAATTGGTTCCGCCTTTGGTGGCCGAAAATGGGGTAGATATGAATCTTCACGAAGTGATGACTTTGGCTTCTATTGTGGAAAAGGAAGCCCTTTATGATTCGGAGCGTCCTTTGATCGCCGGGGTATTTCACAATCGATTGCGGATCGGGATGCGCCTCCAAGCGGATCCTACGGTGCGTTATGTGATGGAAGAACAGCGGAATAGGGTGCTATATCGGGATTTGGAGATCGATTCTCCTTATAATACCTATCGCTATGCTGGACTGCCGCCTGGTCCCATCGCTAGTCCCGGTTTGGCTTCTATTAAGGCTGTCATTAACCCAGCCGATGTGGATTATATGTATTTTGTGGCTAAGGGTGATGGCACCCATGCCTTTAGTCGTACCTTCGCGGAACATGTGGCCAATAGGCAAAAATTCGGGTATTAGGGGAGAGCAGGATGGTGAAGCCGGAAATTCTGGCCCCCGTGGGAAATTTGGAGAAGGGCCTCGTGGCTTTGGCCTACGGGGCCGATGCTTTGTATATGGGTGGGCCTGCTTTTGGTTTGCGGGCCCGGGCCGGTAATTTCTCCCGGGATGGCTTGGTTCAAATGGTCGATTTAGCCCACCAGCAAGGTGCCCGGGTCTATATCACTGTGAACATCTACGCCCATAACTATGATTTGGAACCCCTGGAGTCCTACCTGGAATTCTTGGCTTCCTTAGGGGTCGATGCCATGATCATCGCCGATCCCGGGGTTTTTCGCCTTGCCCAAAGGTATGCTCCCCAGATCCCGAAGCATATCAGCACCCAGGCTAATGTTACCAATCGAGAAGCTGTCTGTTTTTGGGAGGATCAAGGAGCTAGCCGGATCAACCTAGCTCGGGAGTTGACTTTGGAAGAAATCCAGACTATCGCTGCCAATACCAACCTCGAGTTGGAGGTCTTCGTCCACGGGGCCATGTGTATCGCCTATTCGGGACGTTGTCTGATGTCCAAGGCGATGATCGATCGTTCGGCCAATCGGGGCGATTGTGCCCAATCTTGTCGCTGGGCTTATACGGTGGTGGAAGAGAAGCGTCCCGGTGAGTATTATTCCGTCACCGGCGATGAACGGGCCAGCTATATTTTCAATTCCCGGGATATCTCTATGATCGAACATATCCCTCAGTTGGTGGCCAGTGGTGCCCGGGGCTGGAAGATCGAAGGTCGGATGAAATCGGTCCATTATGTGGCCACGGTGACTAAAGCCTATCGGGAGGCCCGGGATGCCTATTTCCAAAATCCCAAAGATTTTCGCACCGATCCCCTCTGGATCGAGGAGTTGGATAAAATTAGCCACCGTCCCTACGGTACCGGCTTTTATTTCTCCTCCGAGGGTCCCGGCCAAGCAGAAGATGCCCGCTTGAGCATCCGTTCCGCGGATTTCCTTGGCCTGGTCGAAGAAACCCAAGGGGATCTAGCTCGGGTGGCCGTACGGGCCCGGGTTTTCGCCGGGGAGGAGTTAGAGATCCTCACTCCCCATGGTCGACCCTTCCGTCAAAGGGCTGTTCTCCTCGACGGGGAGGGTAGCCCCCTTGAAGCAGCCCATCCAAACGATATAGTCTACCTGCCTATAGAAAGGCCCTTGGAGCCTTTTTCAATCCTCCGTCGTGCCCATTGAGTATGGGCACCGTTTCGACCTCTTGTCCCATCTAGAAACCTCGTTAACCAGCCTTAGAGCCCTACGTTGAATCTATTGATAACAAACATGGCCTCTGGTCAGGGGGCTTTTGTTGCCCCTTTTGTTCTTCCTGGAGGGAGAAGTGATGGACATATTCCCTTCCCAGGCGAAATATATGTATAATAAACAATATTTGCCAAAGCTGACTATACTTGACAACAGAATAAATAATTCATATAATTAAATTACCAGAAAATGAAACAATGGTTCCATAATTCAGATCATAAATGATAGGATGATCGATGATGGAACAGCTAAGCAAAGCCAAAGGGGAAGAAGGGACCAATTTGGTCCGTTCCGTCGACCGGGCCATGCAAATTCTTACCGCTTTCAATCAGGAACGGACGGAGCTGAGCTTGACCGAGCTCGTCGACTTGTTAGGCCTCTCGAAAAGCACCTTACATCGGTTAATCGGTACCTTGACCCATTGGCGGTGTCTGGAGTTAAATCCCCGGAGTGGCAAATATCGTTTGGGTCTTCGACTCCACGAGTTGGGTAGCTTAGCTATTTTGGCCCGGGGTCTTCTAACGGAAGCGGAACCCTACTTGAAAGAATTGGTCAATATCCACGGGGAAACGGCCAGCATCAGCGTTCTCGATGGTGGGGAAACGGTCATCGTCGATAAATATGAGAGTCAGGCTGCTTTGCGGTTGACCTCCCAGATTGGGCGGCGGAGTCCCGCGTATGCATCGGCCAGCGGTAAGGTGTTGCTGGCTTATCAGCCCCCGAAGATCCAAGAGGAGATTATCGCCGGGATCGTCTGGCAGCCCTTTACTTCCCGAACGATCACCGACCCCGACCTGTTGAAAGAACAATTGGTGCAAGTAAAGGCCCGGGGTTATGCCATCGATGATGAGGAATATCAGGAGGAGCTCATATGTATTGGGGCTCCTGTTTTTGATCACAGTGGAAGTGCCGTTGCGGCGTTAGTCATATCCGGTCTGGCCCCGCGGGTCCGACAGAAGGGGGTTGATGGCATTGCTGCCACCTTGATGCAATTCGGTAGGCAGATCTCTCGTTCTTTAGGGTATCAAAACCACGGGGATGATTAATAAAGGAGGAATCACCATGCAGTTAGTGCGGAAGGGTAAAATCGGGATTCTCCTCACCGTGTTGTTGATCCTAGCGTTACCTATGGTCGCTTCGGCCCAAATCACCATTGCCGCCATCATCACCTCCCTCACCGGTCCGGCCGCTCAAAACGGGGTATACATGACTAACGCCATGAATATGGCTATCGATGAAATCAATGCCCGGGGTGGGGTCAGGGGTCAAAAATTGGAAATCGTCTATCTAGACGACCAGGCCAAAGCTAGTGAAGCGATCAATGCTATGCGAAAGGCCCTCTTTGACATTAAGCCCGCTGTGATCCTTGGGCCCGACTGGAGCGGGTTAGTACTATCTTGTATGCCTTTGGCTGCCCAACAGGGAATCCCGCAAATCGTCAGTGCCACCAACGTTCAGATCACCAGTCAGGGGATTCCCACCATCTTCCGTAACCGGGCTAACGACTCGGTACCTGCTAAGTTGATCGCCCAGTATGTGACCGATGAAGGCTTTCGTAAGGTCGGTATCATGTACACCAACGAAGACTACGGTAAGGGCTTTGCCGATGAAACAGCAGAAAATCTCAAGAGGCTAGGCAATGCACCGATTCGGGTTGAAAGCTGTAACTTAGGTGACACCGATTTCACCGCTCAAATCTTGGCGCTGCGCAACGCCGGAGTTGACGTAATTCTGGCTTTAGGTAAGGAAGTTGAGCTGGCCAAATTCCTCCGCCAGACCAGGGAATTGGGGGTCACGACTCCCGTCATGGGCGGTTCGACCTTCGGTATTGACTATGTGGTCGAATTGGCTGGACCTGAGGCCATGGAAGGAGTCAAGATTGTCACCCACTTCTTGGCTTCGGACCCCGATCCAAAGATCCAGGAATTCGTGGGCCGCTATATGGATCTGTATCCCGGGTTGGAGCCGGAAGCCCACGTGCCTTGCTACTATGATACCATCCATTTCTTAGCAGAAATCATGGAGAAGTACGGCACATCTCCCCAAGATATCACCAAGGGCTTGCAGGAGTTGGATTATCTCGGTATCCAGAGTCGCTATGTCTACTCCCCAGGGGGCGATTTAGTGACCAAACAGGTGATCGGTGAATTTAGAAATGGGATCTGGGAGGTTACCGACGTCTTAGGAGAATAGTGGCCCAAGCGGGGGAGATTCTTCTCCCCCCATTCCTGTAAGGAGGTTGAGCTGTGGACCTAGCAACTTTCATCCAACTGCTCATCGGTGGTGTCTCCATCGGGGCACTATATGCCCTACCGGCCTTAGGGATTAGCCTTATTTGGAACGCCGCCGGGGTGTTCAACTTTGCCAACGGTGAATTCGTCATGATCGCTTGTTTCCTAACCTGGAGCTGCCTTGTGGTGTACAAGCTTCCCTTTCTGCTTGCCATCGGCACGACAATCATTTTCATGTTCCTCTTCGGCATCCTTACGGAAAGAGTCGTCGTTCGCACCTTACGCAATTACAACGCCCCACCGATTAAAGTGTTGGTTTCCTTCATAGCTCTATCCATCTTCCTACGGAATGCAGGGCGTTTCGTTTGGGGTACCATGCCCCGTACGGTGCCCAATCCCTTTGGATCCCGACCTTTGGAATTACTGCCTAACGTCTTCGTCATGCCCCATACCATTTGGATTTTGCTCATCGCCGTCGGTGTCATGGTTTTGTTATACATCATGTTCCGCTATACCATGGTGGGGGTGGCCATGCGGGCTACCACCCAAAACCGGCAAGCTGCGGCTTTGATGGGCGTGAACACCAACCGGATGGTGGGCTTAACCTTCGGCTTATCCTCGGCCATTGCGGCCTTGACGGGGACCCTGTCGGGGGCCATCTTTTTCATCACTTTGGAGATGGGCATTATGTTTAGCACCAAGGCCTTCACTGCCAACATCATCGGGGGGTTTGGCAACCCTGTGGGGGCCATCGTCGGCGGTGTGATCCTCGGGGTGGTGGAAACCCTCGGGGCTAGTATCATTTCCTCCCAGTACAAGGATGTCATCACCTTTTCCCTCTTGTTGTTCTTCTTGCTCTTCCGGCCTAAGGGACTATTTAAGCTCGAAATCATTGAGAAGGTGTAGGTGAGGAAGATGTCGCGCACTATCCGTACCGTAGGCTTAGTCTTGTTTGGGGTAGGCCTTGTCATCCCTTTGCTACTACCTAATCAATACTATGTCTACGTATTCAATCGGGGCTTAATCAACGCCATCGCCGTCTTAGGCTTGGTCCTCCTCTTTGGCTTGGCCGGACAGATCAGTCTGGGCCATGTGGCCTTTTTTTCCGTCGCTGCCTATACATCGGCTATCCTCACCATGAAAGTCGGGTTGCCGGTCTTATGTTCCATGGTCATCGGGACGGTTTTAGCAGGTATTTGTGGTGCCCTTCTAAGCATTCCTGCCTTCCAGCTAACGGGCCCCTTCTTGGCCATCTGTACCGTCGCCTTCGGGGAAGTTGTTCGGCTGTTGATCCTCAATTGGGTCGATCTAACCAATGGACCTTATGGTCTGCATATGATCCCCCCTTTACGGGTGGGCAGTTTGCGGGTGACTAGTGAGTATCTTTGGTACTATGTTTTGTTGTTTTTAACCGTCGGTGTTGCCTTAGTCGCTTGGCGGATTCGCTATTCCTACATCGGTCGGGCCTTTATGGCCATCAGGGAAGATGAGACAGCCGCGGATATCATCGGTGTCGATGTGCGGAAATATAAGACTATCGCCTTCGTGTCGGCCGCGGTCTTTGCCGGCATCGCCGGAGCTTTGTATGCCCACCTTAGTGGATTCCTCAGTCCTGAGAGTCTGACAGGACAGGAATCGAACAACTTCTTCAGCATGGCGGTAGTTGGCGGCTCCGATTCTATCTTCGGCGGGATTTTAGCTGGGGTAAGCCTCACCCTCCTGCCGGAGCTGATGCGTTTCCTTCAGGAATACTACATGATGATCTACGGTCTTTTAGTGTTAATCATCGTTTTATTCCCGCCGGATAAGGGGCAGGCCATCCTCGATTGGCTCCAACGGCCCTTTAGCTCCCGGAAAGATGGAACCCAGGTACCTATGGGAGGTGATGGGGTATGAACATTTTGGAAACCAGGGGCCTGACTAAAACCTTTGGCGGCTTGACCGCGGTCGATGCCTTGGATTTAGAAATCGCGCCCTGTGAGATTCGAGCCATTATCGGTCCCAATGGTTCCGGGAAAACGACGACCATCAATGTGATCTCTGGTGTTTATACCCCCGATGCCGGTCAGATCCTTCTGGAAGGGGAACCCATCACCGGTAAGCCTCCCCATGTGATCACCGCTACAGGGTTGGCCCGCACTTTCCAAAATGTGCGTCTGCTAAAGAAAATCACCGTTTTGGATAATGTGTTGGTCGGGGGCCATCATCGCTTCCGCTCTTCCATCTGGCAAGTGTTAGGCAAAACCAAGGGACAAAGGGAAGAAGAGGAACAAGGGGTCCAAGAGGCCATGGAGTTGTTGGAATTTGTCGGTCTCGATCATCGAAGCCACCATCTGGCCGGGAGCCTCCCCTATGCCCAACAAAAGATGGTGGAAATCGCCCGGGCCCTGGCGGCCAAACCCCGGGTACTTCTCCTCGATGAACCGGCCGCGGGGATGAATAACCAGGAGATTCTTTTTCTCGATGAGATCATCCGGCAGATCCGAGCCAAGGGCATCACCGTCATCCTTATCGAACACGTGATGGATTTGGTGCGGGGTTTAGTCGATCGGGTAACCGTTCTCAACTACGGACGGAAGATCGCCGAGGGGACCTTCGATGAAATAGAACGGGATCCCGAAGTGATCACAGCTTACCTGGGCAAAGGAGCGAAGACTATTGCTGGAAATCAATAATCTCCAAGCTTTTTATGGTAAGGTCCGAGCACTCCATGGCCTCGATCTCCAAGTGCCCCGGGGTCACATCGTAACCCTTTTGGGGGCCAATGGCGCCGGGAAAACGACGACCCTTATGGCTATTTCCGGTCTGGTGAAAATTTCGCCTGACAGCGTGATCAGATTCAACCAGGAGCCCATCGATGGGTTGGCACCGGAGCAGATCGTGGCCCGGGGGATCGCCCACGTCCCCGAAGGCCGAGGGATCTTCCCCGGTTTGACGGTTCTGGAAAATCTGAAGATGGGAGCCTATCTGCGCCGAGACAAGGAGAATTTTCAAGGGGATTTGGAACAACTCTTAGAATGGTTCCCCATGCTGAAGGATCGTTTAGGACAATATGGGGGTACCCTCTCGGGGGGAGAACAGCAGATGTTGGCCATCATGCGGGGTTTGATGGCTAGACCGAAGATTCTATTGTTAGATGAACCATCCATGGGCCTAGCCCCGGTCATCGTGGAGCAGATTTACACTATCATCAAGGAGATCAGCCGTTCAGGGATCACCATTTTGCTAGTGGAGCAGAATATGCATATGGCCTTGACGGTCAGCGATTACGCCTACGTGTTGACCATCGGTCGCATCGTCCTCCAGGGGACGGCCAAGGAGCTTTTGGCCCAAGAAGAGATGCTCAAGACCTTCCTACGTAGCGAAGGGAAAGGAGCTTAACGAAAGAGGCTTGAAGTTGGCAGATTGACAATTAGATCGATTTAGACCTTGTCTTTCCTCGGTCAGCTTGATCTCCCAAGGAGGATGTGAACCAGCGGTGCCCATCAAGGGAAGGGTGGGACCGCGCTGGGAAATCCGATCACCTCAGACCCTTCTTAAGGGCTGGGGTGATTTTTATGTAGGGGCTATCCATGGTCGGAAATACCAGGGGGAGGACAGGCACGTTGGGTCCACTTCCATCATAGGTTAATAAAGCCCCTTTGGGGGAGCTAACCTGAGGAGGTGTCCCAGGGTGCTATCCTTTTTCCTCGAAGGTTTTGTCTGGCTTGTTTCTTATATCACCAACACCAGCGTTTTCCCCAAACCCTTGAAACCGGAAGAGGAAGCCAAACTGTTGGCCCAAATGGAAGGAGGCGATGAAGGGGCCCGTCAGATTCTCATCGAACGCAATCTGC
>JBMNRY010000014.1:0-30254 GCA_050944915.1 Limnochordia bacterium | reverse complement strand
GGCCGCCTTAGTACCTAAAAGGACAATGGCTTGCACCTGGGCGATGTTTTCCGCATCCCGCTCAAAGGCGCCAAAGCCCGACTGGGGCCCCAACTCCCGCATTTTTCCCCGCAGTTGTTCCAATAAGGGTCCAGGAGTAACAATGGCCGTCACCAAATTATCCCGACCCCTGGCCTTGGGTGCCGTCCGGGCCGCCACTAACATTTTCTCCGCCACGGCCATCACAGCCCTGGCCTCTGCCACTTCACTGGGAATTAATCCCTTCTCCATCCTAACCACCCTTTCCCTGGAATTATCGTGGACAGTTCAACTACAAAAAAGGGCTTAGCTTTCGCCCCTTCCGTCTTTTTTGAACATTGGAGCACCAGGGTCCCTTCCAGTTTGATTATCAGACCCTCTGTATAGAATTTTATCATCACGAAAAGCTAATAGGGAAAAGAATTTCCCGAGTTGACACAATTATCTACTATGATATAATTGGACGGTACACTCGAAAGGAGATATGTATTGAATTCATTTGCTAATTTAGGTTTAAGTAAGGAAATCCTGGAAGCCATTGGTGCCCTCGGTTTCGAGGAAGCGACACCGATCCAAAGTCAAGCCATCCCCCTGGCCATCACGGGCAAGGATGTTCTGGGACAGGCACCGACGGGCACCGGGAAAACGGTGGCCTTCGGCATTCCCCTCATCGAAAGGGTAGAAAGATTCGAGGAAGGTCCCCAAGGACTAGTCATTACTCCCACCCGGGAACTGGCCATTCAAGTAGCGGAAGAACTAAACAAAATCGGACAGTATAAGAGAATTTATACCCTGCCCATTTACGGTGGTCAAGATATTAACCGACAAATCCGGGCTTTGAAAAAGCGACCCCAGATTATCGTCGGTACCCCGGGACGTCTCATGGACCATATGCGACGCCGGACTTTGAAATTACACGGGATGACCATGGTTGTCCTCGATGAAGCCGATGAAATGCTTAATATGGGTTTTCTCGAAGATATCCAATTTATCCTTCAAGCGATACCCCAACATCACCAAACCATGCTCTTCTCCGCGACCATTCCTCCCCAAATCAGAAAACTGGCCGGCGAGTTCATGGAGGAACCCCACATCATCCAGGTAGCTCCCAAAGAAGTAACGGTGTCCAATACAGAACAATATTATGTGGAAATCCACGAGGGGAAAAAGTTCGATACCCTCTGCAACCTTTTGGATCTCCATGCCCCGACCAGTGCCATCATCTTCAGCCGCACTAAGAAACGGGTTGATGAAGTGGCCCAAGCCCTCAATATCAGGGGTTATTCAGCGGAAGGTCTCCATGGGGACCTGACCCAAGCCCGCCGGGATAGTGTAATGGGCCAATTTAGGACTGGAAACACCGAGATCCTAGTGGCTACCGATGTGGCCGCCCGGGGTTTAGATATCGGCGGTGTCACCCACGTCTATAACTACGACATTCCCCAGGACCCAGAAAGCTACGTCCACCGGGTGGGAAGGACAGGCCGGGCCGGGGCTAGCGGCATAGCCATCACTTTAGTCACACCCCGGGAAATGTCCCAACTGAAGAACATCGAAAGGCTGATCAAACGGAAGATCAAACGGATGCCGGCACCAACCCTCAGTGAAGCCCTAGTCGGTCAACAGCAAATCGCCTTTGACAGACTGCTCAAAACCGCCCGGGAGTCTTCGATAAAGGAATATACTGCTTTGGCCGAATCCCTCCTGGATGAAGCCGATTCCATCAGCCTGGTGGCTGCAGCCCTGAAACTGATCACCAAGGAACCGAACACAACCCCGGTGGAGATCACCCAAGAGCGGCCTCCCCAGCGTAAGTATCATCACCAACGCCAAGGCTATGGTCGACCAAAGAAGTACGGACAACGGAAATATCGATAAAGAAGGCCCAAATCGTTGATTTGGGCCTTCTTCATTAATAGTCTTGGTATCCCACTTTTTCCAACCGAGCGGCCTTCTCTAGGACCATCTCCTCCATGGCCGTCTTATACGCCCTGATCCTCTCCCATAAGGACGGTTCCCCCACTCCCACCATCTGGGCGGCCAAAATACCCGCGTTCTTACCGTTATTGATGGCCACGGTAGCCACGGGGACTCCCCCGGGCATCTGGACGATGGACAACAGGGAATCTAGCCCACTTAAGGCCGACGTCTTAACCGGAACACCGATGACCGGCAAGGGGGTAATGGCGGCCACCATCCCCGGTAAATGGGCGGCTCCACCGGCCCCGGCGATGATCACCTTTAAGCCCCTACCTTCCGCCTCCTGGGCGTAAGAATATAATCTCTGGGGTGTGCGATGGGCCGAGACGATGGTCATCTCGTAGCTAACACTTAATTCATCTAATACTTCTCCCGCCTGGCTTAAGACGGGCAAGTCCGAATCACTACCCATGATGATCCCGACCACAGGTTTACGCATCAAACCTCTCCCCCTTAATTTGCAGCATCCCTTTCACCTGCAAAGCCTTCTCCAAGGCCCCGTCTAAATCCTCGGCGACCACGGTCACATGACCCATTTTCCGATAGGGCCTCGTTTCCCCTTTGCCGTAGATATGGACAGCGGTTCCCGGTAAGGCCAAAACCTCCGCCAAACCTTCCACCACCGGTGCCCCCGTGTAACCGGGAGCACCGACTAGATTGACCATCACCGCGGGGCGCAGTAGGGTCGTATCTCCTAAAGGCAAACCGGCCACAGCCCGCAAATGTTGTTCGAACTGATCGGTCACACAAGCTTCAATGGTATAATGCCCGGAATTATGGGGACGGGGTGCCACTTCGTTGACGATGAGCTCCCCTGCTTTGCTGAGGAACATTTCCACCCCGAAGATCCCCACCCCACCCAAGGCTTCCACCGTCCCTTCCGCCAACTCCTGGGCCCGGCGGGCTGTTTCTTCGTCAATGGGTGCGGGGGCCAAGGCTAGATCCAACATATTGGCCCGTTCATCGACGATCATCTCCACCACGGGATAACTGCAAAGGGCTCCATCCCGTCCCCGGGCCACCATAACAGCCAACTCTTTATCCACATCCACCATCTCTTCCAAAACCGAAGGTACCGGCAAGGCCCCATCCAGTTCTCCGGGATGGCGCACAAGGGCAACACCCCTGCCGTCATAGCCGCCTTTGCGGGCCTTTTGCACCAAGGGATAGCCAAATTGGGCAAAGGCCTGCGCATCGGGTATGTCTGCCGGGGCAAAGCGGCCAGTAGGCAATCCCGCTGCAGCTAAGACCTCCTTTTGCCTCAGTTTATCTTGGATGACCTCCAAGATCTCGGGCCAAGGATCGATAGTATATCCTTCATCCCGCAGTTCTTTCAAGATTTCGGTATCCACATGTTCGATCTCGTATGTAGTAACATGGGAGGCCCTAACTAAGGCCGCCAATTGGGACCGGTCATAGAATCCCGCCACCATCTGACCGTCGGCGACTTGGGCCGCCGGTGAGTTTTCCTGGGGATCGAGGATGAGCACCCGATAACCCATCCGTTTAGCAGCTTGGGCCAGCATCTTACCCAATTGACCACCACCGAGGATGCCGATCTGGGCCGGTGGTAAATACCTTTCCATCTGTCTTGCCTCCAATTTGCCCCCGCCGAAGATGAAGGCCTACCGTCTGCTAAGGGAGCTAGGATATTTCCCTCCTTATGGTAACAGATTTGGCTCCAAATAGGTAGTCCAAGGGAAAGAAGGGATCCCTATGTTCTTGATGAAGAAGCAAAAAATCGGCCCCATCAAGGAGCCATTAATCAAATATTCATCTATCAGGAGAGCCTCCTTACGCCGCCGGAAATTATTCTCCCAAGCTCCACCCACTAGGTCTAACAAATTTATCTCTGATCTCAACTTAAAGGTTAAGTCGGTGGCCATGCTCCCGGAGCCAATCCCGCCGTTCTTGGTAATCGGGCAGGATCTGGCCCACCAACCGCCAAAAGCGAGGCGAGTGGTTCATCTGCTGCAAATGGCACATCTCGTGAACAACGATGTAGTCTAGAATGGCTTTTGGAGCCATGACACATCGCCAATTAAACAACAGTCGCCCCTGACTGGTACAGCTACCCCACCGTCTCTTTTGCTCTTTAACCCGGATCTCCCTGGGGGCTTTCCCCACCAGGGGAGCGAAGACCGCCACCCGCTCCTCGATCTCCCTCTGGCCCTCATAGCGGTACCAGCCCTCCAGCAGTTTTCGTAAATAGTCGGGTTCGAAACTGGGGCTGCTAATGCAAAGCTGTTCACCAGCCAGGGATACCTGGGGATTGGAGTCGGAGAGGAGTTTTAGCTGATATTCCCGCCCTAAATAGAGGAAAGGCTGACCGGGAACTAAAGGTCGACGTATCGGCGTCCGTTCTTTTACTTCTTTCAGCTTCTCCCCGATCCAGTCAGCCTTGGAAGCGACCAATCGGGCGATCTGATCTTCGGAACAGCCTTTGGGAGCCCGCACCCGCACCAAACCCGGTGGATGGATCTGAATCTCGACGGTTTTCCGCTGTGTGCGAATCAACTCCCAGGAGATTCGTTGTCCCTGATGGGTTAAATAAAAGACCATGGCTACTAGCCTTGGATCCTTTGGCGCAACCCCTGGACCATAGCGGGTATATCGGAAGCTCCCAGGATTTCCGTCACCAAGCAGATGCAGCGGGCACCCCGTTGGGCCACTTGTTCGATATTATGTTCCTTGATCCCCCCGATGGCCACAAAGGGAATATCTAGATTAGCCACAACCCAGTCCAAATATTCCAACCCTACGGGAGAACAGACATCCTTTTTCGTTTTCGTGGGGAAAATAGGTCCCACCCCGATATAATCCGCCCCCCGATCCACGGCATCCCGCCCTTGCTCCGGAGAATGGGTGGATACTCCGATGACCATCTGGGGACCAACCAATTCTCTGACCGCTTCGATGGGTAAATCTTCCTGCCCGATATGGACACCATCGGCCCCAACGAGGACGGCGATATCCACATCATCATTAACGATGAACTGGACACCGGCCTTTTTCGTTAACTCCCTGATGGCCAGGCATTCCCGATATTTCTCCCCCGCCTTTTTTTCCTTTTCCCGGTACTGAATGATCTGGACCCCCGCTTTAATCAGCTCCCGGGTAACTTCAATATTACTGCGTCCTTGGGAAAACTCTTCCCCCAAAATGGCGTAGATATCTGTCTTAATCAATGTCGGCACCCTAAACACCTACTCCTAAGACGTATTCCAATATCACATCGGCCTGCTTGGCCGCCGCTATGTTCACCCGGGGTGAGAAGGGTGGACAAAGCTCTGTGGCCTCCGTCACCAAATCACCGACCAGAACAAAGGTATCATTAACCCGGTGGACCTTTATAGCATCGCTATTACCCCAGCCGGCGAGACCGGAGGCCGCGACCAGAAACTTCGGCGAATCGAGAAACTCTTCGATGATCAACCTTTTGTAAGCCGCTTGGTCGAAAGCTTCAACGACGATATCACAGTCGGCGAATAATTCCTGAATGTTCTCCCGTTCGATACGCGCCTGGCGGATGGTTAGGCGCAAATCGGGATTAATGGCCAACAGATTCGCCTTCAAGGCCTCCACCTTCGGTTGGCCGAGCTGATGGAGGAAATAGAATTGTCGATTGAGGTTACTAGGTTCTACATGGTCATCATCGATGATGAGTAGATCTTGAAAACCGCTGCGGACCAGATTAAAGGCACAATTGGAGCCCAATCCGCCGGCTCCGGCGATCCCCACCCGATAGGAGCGGATCTTCTCCAACTGTTCTGGAGTCCAGTAGCGGGCTAATCCTTCTTCAAAACCATTCATCTATCTCGCCTCCTCTAGGAGCAGCTAATCTCGGTCAGCCTTGCCTGTAAGTATCTCCCTGCTATCCATCCCAATGCCGCTATGGCCAATGCAACCTATGCCCCTTGGCAGCCCCTCCGAAGGACCTGGTTTATACGAGTTCTCCTACCGAAGGGCCCACACCATAGACGGGGGGAGTGGAGCCTTTCTGATCACTAGTCACCCATAACTACCGGGTTCCCAATGATTAGGCCTATTCTTCCACCTCCAAGGGCTTAGCCTCCATGGAGATGGGCTGGAAATAGGGTTTCAAGACCCCCCCATCCGTTGGCAGATGGGTTGGCACTAGGCGATGAGGATATCCTTTAGTTCGTTAGTGGGCATAGCTTCCCCTTCGACCAAGGTCCATTTAGATCGGGGGGTTCATTTCCCTAAAAAGCACTCTAAACACAGAGGTCAACACAATAATGGACGAGATACACAGGCATTGAACAGAATGGGCTTACCCCGTTTGAGGACGGTGATTCGGTAATCCTTGGCGCTATTCCCTCCAAAAGTTCCTCAGCGAGCCTATCTTAGAAGAACCCCTCGCCTCGGGATGAACACCACTTCAGGAATCTTCCCCATTCAGCACCTACCGCCGGTATAAACCCACCGGTTGCCTCCTAGTCTAGAACACCGGTCACAGGTGAGGAGGCCTGGGCCTGTTGACTGGTGGGACCTAGCCCAGCTAGATAGGCGGTTCGACCGGCTTCGACAGCCAAACTGAAGGCCCTAGCCATGGCCACCGGATCTTGAGCCGTAGCGATGGCCGTATTGACTAAGACGGCAGCAGCGCCCATTTCCATGGCTTCTGCCGCTTCCGAAGGCCGCCCGATACCAGCATCGACGATTATGGGTAAATTGATTTCCTCGATGAGAATGCGGATCATTTCTTTAGTCTTCAACCCACGGTTGGTCCCAATAGGCGCTCCTAAGGGCATGACCGCGGCAGCTCCTGCGTCTACTAGGGCTTTAGCCACCATCAGATCGGGATTCATATAGGGTAGCACCACAAAACCTTCTTTAGCCAGGATTTCCGTTGCCTTCACCGTTTCATAATTATCGGGCAACAAATATGTTTCATCGGAGATGACTTCGATTTTAATCCAATTACCACACTCGGCTTCCCGGGCAATCCGGGCGATCCGTACCGCATCTTCAGCAGTTCTGGCCCCCGAGGTGTTAGGCATTAGAATCACATCGGAAGGAATATGCTGAAGCACATTCCCCTGGGGCGACGAGAGATCGACCCTTCGAATAGCTACCGTGACCACCTTTGCCCCCGAGGCCCCACAGACATCCTTGATCATACTTTCACAGGGGTACTTACCGGTACCGACGAAAAGCCGGCTGGCTACCCTTTGACCTTGAATCATCAGTTCATCGGACATTAGACATCAACCTCCACCGACAAAATGTAAGATTTCCACCTGGGCATCGCCCTGGATGATAAATTCCGACCAAGTCTCTTGCTTAACCATCTCCCCGTCGACCTCTACCACCACATGGCTTTCCTCAAGCCCCTTGCGGGCCAATAGCTCGGCCACGCTCAAGGGTCCCGGCAGCTCCTCTCGCCGCCCGTTAAGAACGATCTGCATCTTTTCACCCCCAAAAGAAAAACTCCCAGCGCTAAAGCATGGGAGCCAGATCTTTGAATGGACAAGATTCCGCCATTGCTTCCCTCCGGTAGGATTACCTACTTCAGGTTCAAAGGGTATCGATCTCAGCCTACTGGCACCCCTAGCAATCAGACTATTTGATTGTTTATATCTATCATACCTGTCTTTTTCTGATCTGTAAACCTTAAAATATGTCCCCCTGAACGATAACCTGGGCCAACCGTTCCTCGGCCAGTTGACAGTATTCCAGGGAAATATCATATCCGACATAGTCCCGACCTGCCAGTTTCGCGGCTACACAAGTAGTGCCGGAACCGCAGAAGGGATCAAGGATCACATCGCTTTGGTAAGAGAAGAGCTTGATCACCCGGCTGGCTAAATCCACGGGGAAAGGCGCGGGATGGCCCACCTTTTTAGCCGACTCCGGGGGGATTTCCCAGACCGATAGGGTAGCCGCCATGAATTCTTCCTTTTCGATCCCCGTCTCCCCTTTGTCAGGCCGACTGAAGCTTTCTTTGACGAAGACCAGGAGGTATTCATGGAGATCCCTGATCCGGGGGGCCTTGGCAGAACACCAGCTACCCCAAGCACAACTTCCGTTCATGCCCTTACCCTTCCGCCAAATAATTTCTCCTGCGGGCAAGAAACCCACTTGGGTGTGGAGGGCGTAGAAATAGGCATGGAGGGGTAGATAGGGCTTCCGGCCTAAATTAGCGATATTGACCACATAACGACCACCGGGACATAACACCCGGTAGACTTCCGCGGCTACATTGCCGATGAGCTGCAGATAATCGGCCAAGGACAGATTGTCATCGAATTCCTTCCCCGCGTTATAAGGTGGTGAGGTAAAGGCTAAACCGATGGAATTATCGGGCAGATGACGTAGATCATCGGCACTGTGGTGATAGATGCGATTGGCCCAACTCTCCCGAGGAGCCGGCGGGATACCCTCCGGGCGGTGTTTGATGGTCAAGGGCAGCCCCAAACCAAAGGATCCCTGATACATCCGGCGGTTGTAAAACTCACCGGCATCATGGCCTTCCCGTTTGGAGGACCCAAAACTATAGGTTTTCGTAGCCATGCCAACTCCTCCTTCGTCGCTATATACTTAGGGACTTAAAGGCCTTTTCCTCCTAGGGGCAAAATGGGCCAGCCCACCTATAACCTTATTCCCCTAGCTCCATATCCTGTAATAAGCCATTTTTGTGTTGGAAAGGAGCATTGGCCATGAGTGATGAATTAAGGGATTGTGGGTGTGGCGAGGAATTCGAATCCCCACACATCCAACAGATTCCACCTCCACCGGCTACCTGTTCAGGGGTTTTGTATAGGGTACAATCGGGTGATAGCCTCTTTCTTATCGCCCAGCGCTTCGGAGTGACCGTCAACCAGATCTTAGCCGTTAACCCCCAAATCACTAATCCCAATTTGATTTTCCCAGGCCAAATCATCTGTATCCCCGTTCCACCGCCCCAGTGTCCCAATGGCTTCATTTACACAGCCCAGGCGGGAGATACCCTCTTTACCATCTCCCAGCAATTCAACGTACCGTTACAAGCCTTGATCGCCGCGAATCCCCAAATCCCCGACCCCAGTTTAATCGCGGTCGGTCAACCCATCTGTGTGCCCATTGAAGCCCCGGCACCAGAGCCAGACCAATTCGCCCTATCGACGGGACCATTGGCCGTTGACCCCATCCGTCAACGCTACATCGGTGTCCTCATTCAAAACATCGGGAATCGACGGATCTGGGTCACCTTGCGCATCTACAACAAAGAGCGCTGTCCCAAGAGGGTCGCCATCGAAGAACGGATCAAAATCCGCCCCGGATGTACCTATGCTGATACCTTCTTCCCACCGGGCTTCTTCTATGAAGTGGAAATCCGTGTGCCTTCCGACGCCCAAGTCCTGGCCTCGGTATACGGATTATCCCGACGCTTTGGGGTCATCGCCGGTAACACCCTGCGCCACTCGGAACTGACCTTCGTCCCCGTCGATGATAACAACAACTTTGTAGGTTCCCAAGGCGATGAGGAAGAAGACCGGGCCAGCTGGCCTACCGAAAGGTAGGCAGATAAAAGGCCTCCGGAGCCCTCCGGGGGCCTTTTTTAATCCAGGCTTGTCCACCCCAAGTTGAGGGAGACTGCCAGGGGTAAGCATCCTACCCCTGGCAGTCCTTAGACCTCAGATCACGGCACACACAAAACATCACCGGGGAAAATCACGTTGGGATTACTGATATGGGGATTGGCATTAATCAGTGCTTGCAAAGATACCCCAAATCGCTGGGCGATGAGAAACATGGTATCACCGGAGCGGACAGTATAGCGTCCTTGAAATCCTGGAGGACAGGAGGCCGGTACCCGACCGCTAGGTGCACCGGGAACACACAAGACATCGCCGGGGAAGATGACATTGGGATTGCTGATATGGGGATTGGCATTAATCAGTGCTTGCAAAGATACGCCGAACCGCTGGGCGATGAGAAACATGGTATCACCGGAGCGGACGGTATAGCGTCCTTGGAATCCTGGAGGACAGGTGGCCGGTACCCGACCGCTAGGTGCGCCGGGAACGCACAGGACATCGCCGGGGAAGATTACGGCCGGATTACTAATATGGGGGTTAGCGTTAATCAGTGCTTGTAAGGAGACCCCAAAACGCTGGGCAATGAGGAACATAGTATCATCGGAGCGGACGGTATAACGGCCTTGAAAACCCGGTGGACATGAAGCCGGTACCCGACCGCCGGCTTGGGTGGCCCGTATCTCCTCGCCTCCCTTTTTTTCGGGCCATCCATAAGAACGGAACTCTTTGTATAGCCTTTCAAACAGTTCGCCACTCATTTACATCCCTCCAACCAATACTCCATTTAATTCATGACTATGGGGTATTAGTGGAAAGGGACATGGGCCAAAGGACCCAATTGGCCATAAAATGGCCCCGTTTACCTAAGTTCTCCGAGAATGCTACGGGCGATGGCCACACCACAGGCACTAGCCTGGGCTAAACCCCTGGTTACCCCGGCTCCATCTCCGCCGGCATAAAGTCCCCCGATTTCCGTTTCCAAGGAGGGGGATAAATTAGGCCGGGAGGAGTAGAATTTAGCTTCCACGCCGTAAAGGAGGGTATGTTCGGAAGCGATACCGGGAGTGACCCGATCAAGGGCTTGGAGCATTTCGATGATACTCTTCAAGGTCGAATAGGGCAAGACGAGGCCTAAATTACCGGGGACGGCTTCCTTCAACGTTGGCTCCACAAAACCTTCCTTGATCCTCTTCTCTGTGGAACGGCGTCCCTTCATCAAATCGCCGAATTTTTGCAGCAGGACACTGCCGTTGGAAAGATCGTTGGCTAACCGGGAAATAGACTTGGCATATTCAATAGGCTTGTTAAAGGGATAGGAAAAGGTATGGGATACCAAAAGGGCAAAATTAGTATTCTGACTACCTAGATTCTTATCCTTAAAGGCATGGCCATTGGCCAACATGACACCACCATAATTTTCGATGACCACATGGCCCGAGGGATTGCTGCAGAAACTGCGCACCGTCGTCCCCACCGATGTGCGGTAGAGGAACTTCCCTTCATAAAGATGCTCATTGATCTCTTCCATAATGGTGTCCCAAGTCTCCACCCGCACTCCCAAATCCACCTGATTGCTCTGGACGGCCAGACCATGTTTGGTCAAGACTTCCGTCAGCCATTGGGAACCATCGCGACCGGGTACGACCACCACCCGATCAGCCCAATACTCTTCACCCTTGACAGTGCGGATGCCCTTCACCTGAAGACCGTGGTCGGTATCTTCAACGATGAGATCTTCCACTTCCCTCTCGAAAACCATATCGATTTTGGCCTGGAGATGATCATACATATTCTCGAGCATCTTGCGGTTTTGCTCCGTGCCCAAATGGCGGACCCGGGCCCGCAGCAACTTCAATCCCGCCCCTAAGGCCCGTTTTTCAATATCTTTAACTGCTGGGGTCGTCGGGTCGGAAAGGCTCGATTGGGCGCCGTGTTTGAGGTTAATCCCATCGACATATTTGATCAAATCTAAGACTTGGGAAGGGGGGAGATATTCGGTCAACCAGCCGCCAAACTCGGTGGTAATATTGAACTTACCATCGGAGAAGGCCCCGGCTCCACCGAAACCACAGGTGATGGAACAGGCGGGATAACAGCCACTCATATCCTTCATTTCCCTTAGAGGGGGACACTTGGACACTTTCTTTTCTAAAATGGGACAACGACGGCGATAAATATCCCGTCCCTTGTCGATTAAGAACACCTTTAAGTGGGGTGCCTTTTCCATCAGCTCATAACAGGTAAAAATCCCTGCTGGGCCGGCCCCCACCACGATCACATCATATTTCATTTGGTAACCTCCCTTAGCCTGAAGACACCGATAAGATAATATATAGAACTTAGGCCAAAAGATCAATTAACATCTTCTGCCTACCCCGCCTGCTAAGGGAACACAAAAAGGAGGGAGCTACCACCTACAAATTGTTCCCTAGCTCCCGTCCTTCCCCGTGGCCGCCAAAAAACGCCATAGTTCATCTTCCGGCGGTCCCACTAGTCTTTCCTTCTTCTGTCCTGTCCACACCAGAAGCTCACCGGCGGTCACCCGGCCGATGATGGCTCCGGGGATCCCTTGCTCCCCTAAGGCCTCCACTAAAGCCTGACCATCGGAGGTAGCAAAGAGCATCGCTCCTGAGGAAATGAGGGCCAGGGGATCAAGGCCTAACTGGTCACAAATCAAGCGGGTCTCCCGGGCCATGGGGACTCGATCCCGGTACAGGTCAAAACCGACTCCCGATGCCTGGGCCATCTCCCACAGGGCTCCCAGAACGCCCCCTTCCGTCACATCATGCATAGCTGAAGCCTTTAACCGCCGACCGATGCGACCTTCGGGGATGACGCTTAGCTGATGGAGAAATCCTTGGGCCCGCTGCAACTCGGTGGGGGTCAAATCGTTGAGGAGATGGGCAAAATCATGGGCTAAAATGGCTGTACCTTCCCAACCAGCCCCTTTGCTGAGGACTAAATCATCGCCCGGTTGGGCGCCACTAGAGGTGATATAACCATCCCGGGGTACACTGCCCAAGGCGGTGATGACAATCAAAGGTTCCAGGACCTTGGAGGTAATCTCCGTATGGCCCCCGATAATATCGATGCCTAATCCTTCCCCTGTATCGGCTATCTCGGCCATCAATTCCATGATACCCTCTTCGGGCATATCCGTCGGCAACAGAAGAATCACTTGAATACCGATGGGGGTGGCCCCGGCGGCAGCCACATCGTTGCAGGCCACATGGACGGCAAGTCTGCCCATGCCCACCCCGGCGCCGGTGATGGGATCGCTGGCCACGACACAAAGATCCTCCCCAAAATCGACGATGGCCGCATCTTCCCCTAAACCGGCCCCTAGCAACACCTGGGGATGTCGTTTTTGAAACTTATCTAAGACAAGGGTTTGGAGTTTTTCCGGTGATAACTTTCCTACTTTCACAGACCTAACCTCTATTCAGGGCCTTATACACCAGGCCCCCTTTGATGGCACTACTCCCACAATTGCACCATTTCCGGGCCAGCTTTAAACCTCCTTGGTCCCCAGGTCAAACCCTTAGGGACTAAGGAGGTAGGAAAGAATCGTGATTAACCTGTGATCTCGTGGATTTGCAGCATGTTGGTCGAACCGGGTAGCCCAGTCTTGACACCGGCGGTGATGGCTGTGAGATCGCCGATTTGGACTAAGCCGCTAGCTAAGGCCGCTTGGTCGCCTATATCGATCATATCATCGATATGCTCCGTCCTTGGGACCACCACGGGGAGAACCCCCCAGGTTAAGGTCAGCTGGCGACAGACCTTCTCCGAAGGAGTAACCGCGATGATGGGACAACGGGGCCTATATTTGGACACCATCCGGGCCGTGCTTCCTGACTGGGTAGAAGAAATGATGGCTTTCAGATCTAAATCGAGGGATGCTTCACAGGTAGCATGGCTAATCGCTTCGGCCACCGAAGTCCGAGCAAAATCCCGTTTCATTTCCAGGTTTTTCTCGTAATCCAATGACTTTTCCACCCGGGAAGCGATGCGGGACATCATGCTGACCGCTTCGGCCGGATATCTACCAACCGCGGTTTCCCCTGAGAGCATCACCGCATCGGTGCCATCGAAAATGGCTTGGGCCACATCGGTGACCTCGGCTCTAGTCGGCCGTGCGTGGCGAACCATCGACTCCAGCATCTGGGTGGCGATAATGACCGGTTTGCCCGCCACATTACACAAATGAATAATCTGCTTTTGCACCAAGGGGACTTCCTCGGGAGGAATCTGCACCCCTAGGTCACCCCGGGCCACCATAACCCCATCGGCCGCGTCAATGATCTCATGGATATTGCGGACACCCTCATCGCTTTCGATCTTGGCGATGACAGGTATGTCCCCACCTAACTGGGCGATAGTCTCCTTAATGAATTCCACATGTTCTCCGCGGCGGACGAAGGATGCCGCGATGAAGTCCACATCGTGCTCGACACCAAAACGAAGATGTTCCACATCCCGTTCCCCCAGGGGCGGCAAATCAACGGCGACCCCGGGCAGGCTAACCCCTTTGCGGGCACTGATCTTTCCGCCTACAACAACACGGCAGTGGACCTCTTGTCCCACTACCTTTTCCACCCGTAGTTCCACCATTCCATCATCGATGAGGATGGGGGAGCCCTCTGTCACACTAGCCGGCAGTTTCTCATAACCGATGCCCATCCGTTCGGTAGTACCCGGTATGAGCTCAGGCACGACGACGATAGGTTGTCCCGTTACCAATTCTACCGGTCCTGCAGCCATGGGACCAGTGCGGATCTTCGGCCCCTGGATGTCAAGGAGCACACCAACGGAACGACCCTCGAGCCGACTGGCCTCCCTGACGTTTTGTAAACGGGCCAAATGTTCTTCTAAGGTACCGTGGGAAAAATTGAGTCTGGCCACATTCATGCCCTGCCGCACCAGCTGCCGTACAACCTCTAAAGACTCACTAGCGGGGCCAATTGTACAGACAATCTTTGTCTTGCGCATGCCCAAGCCCTCCTCCTTGGTGACCTTATAAAGACGCCAGTTTTACTGCCAATTCATAGGTTTCTCGATCGACTTTTTTCACGTAGGTTGTAACCTCATCTAAAGGTGAGGCCTCAATTCGATTATTGACCATCCCCACCATCAATCGCTTCTGACCGTTTAGAAGCAACTCTACAGCCCTAGCCCCCAGGCGGCTAGCCAAAATGCGATCCAGGGCCGTTGGATTACCTCCCCGCTGGAGGTGGCCTAAAAGGGTGATCCGATTTTCAAAACCGGTCCGTTCCTGAATGTATTTCCCCACCCGCAAGGCCGCCGTATCACCACTGCTCACACTGCCGGGAGCTCCGAAGATCCCTTCGGCGACCAGGATAATGCTGTGGGCTTTACCCCGTTTATAGCTTTGCACTAGGCCGTGGCACACCTCATCGAGGTCAAAGGGGATCTCCGGCACCAGGATGGCTTCGGCACCCCCGGCCAAACCTGCATTAAGGGCGATAAAGCCCGAGTCCCGACCCATAGTCTCCACCACATAAATCCGGTCATGGGATGTGGCCGTATCCCGGATCTTGTTGATGGCGTCGATGACGGTATTCACCGCGGTATCAAAACCGATGGAATAATCGGTACCTGGCTGGTCATTATCGATGGTGGCCGGCACCCCAATGACAGGCATCCCCAATTCACAAAGCCTAATGGCCCCTTTGAGGGAACCACCGCCGCCGATAACCACCAGACCATCGATGCCATGTTTCTCCAGATTGTCCAAAGCTTGTTTTTGGCCCGTCGGCGTCATGAATTCTTCACTCCGGGCCGTCCGAAGGAATGTCCCACCCCGGTGGATAATGTCGGCTACCGACCGGGGAGTCATGGGTTCTATCTCATCATGGATCAAACCGTAATAACCCCGGCGAATCCCGACGACATCCAATCCAGCATGGAGACCATACCTGACTACTGCCCGCACGGCAGCATTCATACCTGGTGCATCGCCACCACTTGTTAATACACCAATCCGCTTCAAAGTCCAGCCTCCCCCATTCCACTTACCACGCCTAGGCGGCGATAATGTTCCAATCGCCGGGAAACCAGCTCCTCCGGCGAACGATCCTTTAATACCTCAACTTCCTCGATCAATGTTTTCTTCAATATCCGGGCCATTTCCTGGGGATCGCGGTGGGCACCACCGAGGGGCTCGGGGACAACACCGTGGACTACGCCGAATTCCAGGAGATGTTCCGCTGTTAAACATAGGGATTCGGCGGCTTCCTGGGCTCGTTTGCTGTCCTTCCACAGGATCTTGGCACACATTTCCGGGGAACAAACGGAATACCAGGCATTCTCCAACATCAACACCCGATCGCCTACACCGATGGCCAAAGCTCCACCACTTCCCCCTTCACCGGTAATGACACAGATAAGGGGTACTTTAAGGAGGGACATCTGCATGATGTTTTGGGCAATGATCATCCCCTGCCCCCTGGATTCGGCTTCAATGCCCGGATGGGCCCCCACCACATCGATGAGGGTAATCACCGGGCGTCCGAACTTTTCCGCTTGCTTCATCAACCGCAGAGCCTTGCGATAACCTTCAGGATGGGGTAGACCGAAATTGCGAGCGATGTTTTCCTTAGTATTGCGTCCCTTTTGGGGTCCGATGACGGTGACAGGCAAGCCATCCAACAAACCAATGCCGCCCACCATAGCTGGATCATCCCTAATGGTCCGATCACCGTGAATTTCCATGAACTCATCGAAAATCATTTCAATGTAATCTAAAGTAGTAGGCCGTTGGGGATGGCGGGCGATCATCACCTTTTGCCAAGGAGTTAAGCTGGCGAAGATCTCTTGACGTAGTTGCTCGGCCTTAGCTTCCAGGGTCTTGATCTCCTCGGAAAAATCGATACCTTCCTGGTCGGTGAAATGCCTTAATTCATCGATCTTTTTTTCTAGTTCAACTAAGGGTTTTTCCCATTCAAACACTTGCGCCATTGGCTTCCCCCCCCACCTAAGTGGTACCCCAAAAGCTTGGTCAGGACATTCTTCAGATCCCGCCGGGAGACGATCTTATCGATCATCCCGTTCTCTAGGGCATACTCAGCCCGCTGGAAACCAGGGGGTAGTTGTTGCCCGATGGTTTCTTCCACCAACCGCGGTCCCGCGAAGCCGATGAGAGCCCGGGGTTCCGCCAGGATGATATCGGCCAGGGAAGCGAAACTGGCGTAAACACCGCCCATGGTCGGATCGGTTAAGACCGAGATGTATAACAGACCGGCCTCGTTGTGTCTAGCTACCGCCTGGCTTGTCTTAGCCATCTGCATCAAAGAAAGGATCCCTTCATGCATCCGAGCCCCGCCACCACCGGCGGAGACCAAAACTACGGGCAGACCTTGTTCCGTAGCATATTCAAAGGCCCGGCTGACCTTTTCGCCCACGACGGAACCCATGGTCCCACCGATAAAACCAAAATCGATGGCGCCAAACACAGTCCGATAACCGCCGATTTTTCCTTCCCCGTAGATGAAGGCTTCCTTTAAGCCCGTCTGTTCCCGGGATTTGGTTAGCTTCGCCTCATAGGCCGCAAAGCCTAAGGGGTTACTTCCCTCTAAATCGGCATCGATCTCTTGAAAGGTTTCGCCATCGATCAACTGGGCCACCCGTTCCCGGGCGCCGACTCGAAAATGTTGGTCACAACGATCGCAAACATGGAGATTTTTCGCCAATTCCTTGGTGAACAATAAATTATCGCAACCGGGGCAGCGGGTCCACATCCCATCACTGGGTGTCGTGCCTTGTTTCTCCTTAGGACGGATGGTGACATATCGCTGTTTGCCCCGCAAGAAGTCTTTTAACATAATTCTCTGGGCACCTCGCAAATCTACCGGCCCATGGTCGAGTTCAACACTTCCTGGGCATCCTCCACTTCCCCTTCGGGAACTAGAATCTCATAACTGGCTCCAGCGCCCATTTGGGGCACGCCCAAGGACCGGAGCATCACTAAAATACCTTCCCGATGGAGGATTTCCTTCAACATTTCGGCCATGGGACGATTTCTAGCTACGTAGACTACTGTCCACACCAAGCTTCTCCCCTTTTAGTCCCCCGTTTCAATCCGTCCGTGGCGGGTGATGATTTCGGCCTTACCTCTGATTTTAATGGCCGAGGTATGCTGGGTGAACTGGGCGACCATGACCTCGCCCCGATCGAGTTTTTCGCTATGGTGAAAGCGGGTATCTTTACCCCTGGTTAAACCGATTAACGTAACGCCGTTTTCCAAGGCTTTGACGATGATGAAATCACTGTTTATATAGGATCCATTGACAGGAATTCGCTCCTGGTTATCCAAGGTTCATCCTCCTTCCCGACGAACTACAACTTGAGTATACACCAACCATAAGACTCCGGCAACTAAATTCCAGCTAGACAAAGGGGAAACCCAAGGCCTCCAAAGCCTCCATTAAGGTCGGTTCCTCCCCGACCCAATAATCCTCGGCAGCCAGGATGAAAACCCGCTGCCCGGCCCTTTGAATTTGGAAAATCACCGGTCGGTTTCCCCGATGCCTCCTCAGGAGGTTCTTTAGTTCCCCAAGTCCTTGACTAGCCCCAAGATCGATGATGAGAGGGCGAGCGGTGAAAGAAATCAAGTCCTCCACCACCACCTGGAGGCTTTCATCCCCCTTTTCCAACCGTCCTTGGAGGAGGACCAACCGATCGGTAACCAGCCTATCTTTGATTTTCCCATAAAGGGCGGGAAATACTACCAACTCCCCTCGGCCAGTCCCATCTTCTAGCTGGCCAAAATACATCTGGTCGCCCCTTTTAGTCCGGACTCGGCGCCCGGCGGTCAACAGCCCTAAAAGGAGCACCGCCGAGCCTTCCGGCTGCTCGGCCAGTTGTTCCCAGGTATCGCCCTGTAAACGGCGGCGCAAATCGGCTAAACCATCTAAAGGATGACCGGAGATATAAAGTCCGAGGGCCTCCTTCTCCATGGCCAACAACTCTTGGGGAGTAAAACCGGGCACATCGGGGGGAGGTGGCGGCAAATCAAAAAGTCCCGTCTGCCCGTGGCATCGCTCTCCCCTCTCCCAAGCTAAATCGAGGATGGCCAAAGCCTGGGCTCTGTTGGGATGGAGGCCGTCGAAGGCACCGCCCCGAATGAGGCTTTCCACAGCCTTACGATTAAGACGCCGACCGGAAGTTCGGTGACATAGATCATACAAAGAGGTAAAGGGTCCCTCCTGCCGGACGTCGATGATTTCCTCTATCATATGGGGGCCCACATTTTTCACCGCTCCCAAGCCGAAGCGAAGCCGGCCACCGACTACTTGAAAATCTACACCACTTTCGTTGATATCGGGGGGCAGGACTTCAATCCCCATCTGCCGACAATCCCCGATATACTCTCCGACCTTATCGGGCATATGAAGCCAGCTATTTAACAGGGCGGCCATAAACTCCAAGGGATAATGGGCCTTCAAATAGGCCGTCGTATAGGCGATGCGGGCATAGGCCGCGGAATGGGCTTTATTAAACCCATAACCGGCGAACTCCTCGATATCCTCGAAGATAGCCTGGGCCACCTGGGGGCTTAGACCCCGAGCTTGTGCCCCTTGGATGAACCTTTCCCGTTCCCCTTCCATAATCTCCCGGTCTTTTTTGCCCATGGCCCGTCGCAACAAGTCAGCCTGGGCCGGTGTATAACCGGCAATTTCCATGGCGATGGCCATCACCTGTTCTTGATAGATCATCACCCCATAGGTAGGCTCTAAAATCGACTCTAAGCTGGGATGGAGATAGTTGATCGGTGAGCGTCCCGCCTTCCGGGCGATGTAATCTTGCACCCGGTGCATAGGTCCCGGCCGTCCGAGAGCCAAAATGGCGATCAAATCGTTGAAACATCGGGGTTTGATATCCTGGAGGAGGGAACGGAAAAGACGGCTCTCCATTTGGAAAACACCGGCGGTAGCCCCAGAGCATAACAAATCGTACACCCGTCCATCGGTCAAGGACAAGCTTTGCAAATCTAGGGCTACCCCGTGGTTTCTTTCCACCAGTTCCCGGGCCTTGGCGATGACGGTGAGGGTCCGCAAACCTAAGAAATCCATTTTCACCAGGCCCAACTCTTCTAGATCTTCCATGGGATACTGGGTCAAGTACCCTCCATCGTTGGCCAACTGCAGGGGGACATAACAATCTAAAGGCCCATCGGCGATGACAACCCCCGCCGCGTGAACGGAAACATGGCGGGGTAGACCTTCTAAAGCCAAGGCGATCTGCCATAGCTCTTCCCACTGGGTCTCCGGCGGAGGTAAGGATGACAGCTTAATCCCCGGTTCATTGGGGATTTGTTTGGCTAGGGCATCGACCTGTTGGTAAGGCAGCTCTAAGACCCGGCCCACATCCCTGATGACGGCCCGGGCGGCCATGGTACCGAAGGTGATGATTTGGGCCACCTGATCCCGCCCATATTTCTCCACCACATAATCGATGATTTCACCCCGCCGGTCATCGGCGAAATCGATGTCGATATCGGGTAAACTGACTCGATCGGGATTTAAGAACCGCTCGAAGATCAACCCATACTCCAAGGGATCGATTTGGGTGATCCCTAGGCAATAGGCCGTTAGACTGCTAGCGGCAGAACCCCTCCCGGGGCCAACCAGGATCTGTCTTTCCCGGGCAAAGGCGACGAAATCAGCGACGATGAGAAAATAGCTGGCATACCCCATGGAGTTGATCACATTTAATTCATGTTCCAAACGTTGGGTGATCGCCTCGTTGAGGGAACGGTAAATCCTTCGGGCGCCGGCGTAAGCCCCTTCCCGCAAAAGTTCCTCCGGACTCTGACCAGAAGGTGTGGGGAAAGTGGGCAGATGGATTTTGCCCCGGGGAATGGTCAAATTACACCTCTCGGCGATTTCTAAAGTATGGGCTAAGGCCGCTGGATGCTGACCGAATAATTGGTACATCTCCGAGGCCGATTTCAGATAAAACTCCGGAGTCGGAAAACGCATCCGGTTCTCCTCCCCGATGGTCTTCCCCGTCTGCAAACAAAGGAGGACATCGTGGGCCAAGGCGTCTTCCCGCCTTAGATAGTGGACATCATTGGTAGCCACCACCGGCAAGTTATATTTCTCACCCAAATGGATAAGGACGGCGTTAATCTCCCTTTGTTCCGGCAAGCCGTGATCCTGAAGCTCCAAGTAGAGATGGTGGGGGCCGAAAATATCCAGGTAGGTCTCTAAGGCCCGAGCCCCGGCGGAAGGGTGGACTTGAATCTGTCGGGGCACCTCCCCGGCTAAGCAGGCGGTCAGGGCAATCAGCCCCTCCCGATGCTGGGCCAACAGCTCCTTATCGACCCGGGGCTTGTAGTAAAAGCCTTCGGTATGGGCGGCGGAAATTAGCTTGAGGAGATTCTGGTAGCCTTGATAATTCTCCGCCAGCAGCACCAAATGGTAACCGCCTTCATCTTGTCGCCCGGCCTTTTGATGACGGCTTTGGGGTGCCACATAAACTTCACAGCCCAAGATGGGCTTAATGCCCTGGGCCTGGGCTTCTTTATAGAATTCAAAACCGGCATAAAGGACGCCATGGTCGGTGAGGGCGATGGCCGGCATGTCCAATTGGGCCGCCCGGGCCACCAACTCCCCTGGACGACAGGCTCCATCCAACAGACTATAGGCTGTGTGGTTATGTAAATGAACGAACTGGGCCACAGCGTTTCACCCCCCGGAGGCTTCCCTTCTAGATTCCCGAGGGATGGGTAAATTTCCTTTTTCGTCTAGGAAACAAAGGGCCCGCATATCTATATAGGGAGGGAGGAGGCCGAAAACCCAGTGACCAACGTATTCCGGGAGATCCTATTGCCCTTTTTCACCGCCTTAGGCATTGTGTTAGGGGGTAGTCTCATCGGCAGTATCTCCTATCTGCTGGTGCCCGGCTCCCCCTTAAGCTTGATGCTCATTTTGGCCCGGGATCTGAAATTATGGGGTATCCTGGTGGCCATCGGAGGGACCATGCCCACTTTGCGCATCATCGAAAGCGGTCTTTTTCAAGGGGAGTTGCTCCTACTTTTCCGCCAGCTAGGAGTCATTGTCAGCAGTTTCGCCGGCGCCAATTTAGCCTATTGGCTCCTGGCGACCATTACGGGGGGCAAATGAAAAAATTCAATTTTGTCGTCTATACAAGATTTCAATTGATCCAGCTTGGCGCCTGTCTGCTCCTGGGGCTTATCATCGGCCTCAGCGGCGGTTTAACCATCATGGGCCGCAAGGTAGATCATTTGACCATCGAAAACCAACGGCTGGTCTCCGAAGCCCGGGAGATGGAGACCCGTCTCGAACGCCTGGAAGCCAGCCTGGCCCAACGCCGCCAACATATCATCCGCTCTATAAAAGTTGAGATTAACCATCCCCAAGAACGGATCCGGTTGGAACTTCAGGATGTAATTCAAGGGCTCCTCAAGGAACTGGTGGGTCGGGAGGTACGAAACATCGATCCTCCCCTTCTGGAAGGGATGATCACCGGTCGGGTGATCACCATTGATGAGCAGGATTATCTCCTCACCCTCACCGCTAGCCATATCACCGAAACCATGACCCTTTATATCGATGTGGCCCTAGGTAAAATGAAAGTCAGCGACTGACCAACCTTTCCAACTCCTCCCATTCGGGGTCACTACCTTCCCGGGAGATCCGGGCTCCCACTCCCCGGAGTTTGCTGTCCAAATGGGCATAACCCCGCTCAATCAATGAAACACCACCGACCTCCGTCGTCCCCTGGGCAGCTAAACCGGCCAATACTAAAGCCGCCCCAGCCCGTAAATCGGGCGCCTCCACGGGAGCACCGGTGAGATGTTCTACACCTCTAACGATGGCTGTATCCCGTTCGACCTTGATATCAGCCCCCATGCGCCGTAACTCGTCTACATAGCGGAAACGGTCGAAGATGGTTTCCCTGATGACGCTGGTCCCTTGGGCCAAGGTTAAGGCGGCGGTGAAAGGAGGCTGCAGATCGGTGGGGAAACCGGGATAGGGAAAGGTTTCCATATCGACGGCCTGTAGTCGAGGTGGGGCTATGATCTCCAATTCATTTAAACCTTCGTTAATCACCACACCGCTTTCCTCCAGTTTCAGCAGGGGAGAACGGAGATGCTCGCTCATCACATTTCGTAATAATAAATGGCCGCCGGTGATGGCTCCTGCTAAAGCATAAGTCCCAGCCTCGATCCGATCGGGGATGATGGAATGCTCGGTGCCCCGGAGTTTTTTCACCCCGTCGATGCGGATCACGTCGGTCCCCGCCCCCCGAATCCGAGCCCCCATGCTGTTCAGGCAGATGGCTAAATCAACCACTTCCGGCTCCTTAGCAGCATTCTCCAAGATGGTTGCCCCATCGATGCTACAAGCGGCCAGCATCATATTCACGGTAGTGCCCACGCTGGCCCGGTTAATATAAATCTTCGCCCCCTGGAGTCGACTCCTTGTCGCCTTCATGTAGCCATGTTCAATCTTGACTTCGGCCCCGAGGGCTTGGAAACCCTTGATGTGGTAGTCGACAGGGCGGGAACCCAAGGCACACCCTCCCGGCAGAGGGACCTGGGCTTCTCCTAGCCTGGCTAACAACATCCCCGCCACATAAAAGGAAGCCCGCATTCGTCGGGCTAAATCATAGGGCACCATTCCGCCCGTTAACCCCCGGCCATCGACATGGAGGGCGCCCTCACCGTCAAACCAGACTTGAACACCAATTTCCCGCAAAATCTGGCACATGGTGAGAACATCGAGATTGGGCGGCACGTTATGTAAGATGGACTCATCGGCGGCTAATGCCGCAGCCACGATCACAGGTAGGGCGCTGTTTTTAGCGCCCCCGACTTTGATCTCTCCCTCCAACCTTGTGCCACCGTTGATGCGGAGTTTAACCATCTTCTCCCCCCAGATAGAAGCGGACCATATCTTCCAGTAATTCATCCCGTTCCAAGCTTTTGATCAAATTCCGGGCTTGCCGATGACCGGTTATATAGGAGGGATCCCCTGAAACCAAGTAACCTACGATTTGATCGATGGGACGATAACCCTTTTCCTGTAGGGCACGATAAACTTGGCTCATGATCTCCCGGGGTTGTGCCCTCTCTTTGTCCAAGACAGGAAACATCCGTGTCCGCTGGTCATGATCCAAAAAGGTCCACCTCCATCCTTATTCTAGGTTTCCCCGGGGAATTTATACGTTAAAAGAACCTCGCCGGGCGAGGTTCTTAGCTAGGGTTGTGGGGAATATCGGACATGATGGTATAACTCCAATTTCGCCCATGATTGTTATCCCAATTATCGGCGTTATCCCGGAAACAGAATTCCAAGGTACCGCCCCGTTCCACGACCACATTGGAATGCCACTTACCATCGCTACCTTTAAACATCCTAATATCCCTAATCCGCGTCCAAGGACCGGGGCCATAGCCGCAATGTAAATAAATCTGATCCGCCCCCGATTTGTTAAGGAGCCCATCGTACTTAATGGCAATACTATCCCCCGATACTAACCGTGTTGGAGTGAGGGATATGCCCCCTTCGGCAGCGATCTCCATATCGCCCAAAGGTCCCCTGGTCCCCAATTCCCCGATTTCCGTATCGAGGACACGATCCTTTTCCTTGCCCCGTAGAGCTTCCCTTAAAGCCTCTAAAAAGGATTTGGCCATGCATCACCCTCCTTTCCCTCACCCATAGTTTGGCCACCTGCCTTCCTTTTATTTCAGCCAAATTTGGGCTGTCCGCCCCCTAGGATCTGCTAGCTAAGTATAATAAACGCTAGCTTGGCTACATTAAAAAATGGTGATCATCGACTCCTCACAAAGGGGTGGCCATCATTCTTAAGCGCATCAAAGAGCTATTAAGTCCCAAAAAGACTAAGTCCGAGGCTAAAACCCGATTGACTAAGGACCTAAAGACTAATCGAGCCTGGCTCGAAGAGATCTTCGGTCAAAGCTCCGATGTGATCATCAGGGAGTATGGCATCGGCTACCAGAACAGGATCAAGGTCATGACCATTTATATCGAAGGTTTGGTGGATACCGACCTTTTGGTGACAACCCTACTAAAGCCCATGACATCCTTTCGGCGCCCTTGGCCGACGGGACAGGAGGCCTACCAAGATCTGAAGGGCCGCTATGCCATGAACAACGTCACCGAAACACCATACTTAGAAGATTTTGTCGCCAAAATCATGGTTGGCCATTGTGGACTTTTGATCGATGGGGTCGATCGGGGTTGTCTCGGTGGGGTGCAAAAGGCTGAATACCGGGGGATCAATGAGCCGGACACCGAACCGAATATCCGGGGGCCCAAGGAAGGGTTTACGGAGATCCTACGGATCAATACAAGTATCCTCCGCCGTCGCATCCGCCATCCTCGCTTGCGGATTTATCAGCGGCAGTTGGGGCGTTTAAGCAACACTCCCATAGCCATCGCCTATATCGATGGGTTAGCTCAAGATGAAGTTTTGCGGGAATTGAAGCAGCGGTTAGATAATATTGACATCGATGCCATCCATGAAAGCGGTGTCATCGAAGAACTCATCGAAGATGAGCCTTTCTCGCCCTTTCCCACCATACTGCGTACAGAAAGACCCGACCGGGTGACGGGCGCCCTCTTAGAGGGTCGCGTAGCCATCCTCACCGATGGTACCCCTTTTGCCCTCATCCTGCCCGCCACCTTTACCATGTTCATCACCACTTCCGAAGATTATTATGAACGATTCATCATCGCCGGAGCCCTGCGTCTAATCCGGATCGCGGCCTTTTTTATCTCCCTTTTACTCCCCTCCCTTTATGTAGCTATCGTTACCTTCCACCAGGAAATGTTACCAACACCTTTAATTTTAAGTATCGCCGCCCAAAGGGAAGGGGTTCCCTTCCCGGCCATCGTGGAAGCTCTCCTGATGGAGCTAACCTTTGAAGTCCTCCGGGAAGCAGGGGTGCGCCTACCCCAAATCATCGGAGCAGCCATCTCCATCATCGGCGCCCTAGTCTTGGGCGATGCGGCCATTAGAGCCGGCCTCGTCTCGCCGGCCATGGTGGTGGTCGTCGCGGCTACCGGCGTCGCCTCCTTCGCCACCCCAGCCTTTAGTTTAGCTATCGCCACTAGGCTCCTGCGCTTTCCCATGATCCTCCTCGCGGCTTCCCTGGGTCTTTTCGGCGTTGTAGCCGGTCTTTTCGCCCTGTTGATCCATTTAACGACCCTCCGTTCCTTCGGCCAACCCTATTTAGAACCCTTGGCACCCATCGTCATGACCGATATGAAGGATACTATCCTCCGCTTGCCTTGGTGGGCCTTAGATACGAGACCGAAACTGGTAGGGGGTCAGGATCCTGTACGCCAAGGACCCGACCAAAAACCGACCAAACCCGATGACTAGGGGGGTGAAAAGGTATGGCTAAATTGGAAGATGGTCAAATAAAAGCCAAACAAATGCTGGCCATGCTGATCATGATCAGGATCGTACCCATCACCATTACTTTTCCCACCATCACCGGTAATCCCCAACCCCGGGAGGTATGGTTTGCCAATCTCATCAGCACCTTGGTCGCTTTGTTGATCCTCCTGCTGGTAGTCCGTTTAGGAGCAGCCCATCCCGGCAAAACCATCATCGAATATAGCCAGACTCTCCTCGGCCCTGTCCTTGGTAAAGCAGCTGGCTTGCTCTTGATCGCTTACTGGCTCCATATCGCCGCCACGACAGCTCGGACCCTGGGAGAGGCCTACACCGTAGCCATTATGCCTGAGACCCCCATCGAAGTCTTTATGATGGTCATGGTCTTTCTGGGGGCCAATGCCGCCCGCCACGGCATCGAAATAGTGGGCCGCATGTCGGATAACGCCCTCTGGCTCATCCTCCTTTTCGCCTTCAGCCTGTTGATCTTGCCCTTTGGGCAAATCGATTTCCAACGTCTCAAACCCTTGTGGGATAGCAATCTCACAAGCCTCCTCCGGACCATGGGCACAACCCTAGCCTTTTTTATGGAAATGACCGTCATCGGCATGGTCATCCCCTATATCACCGACAAAAAGGAAACAACCCGGCACTGCATCTATGGTGTGACTATGGCTGGACTTTTGATCGTGAGCTTCTCCGCTGTACTAGTAGCCGCCTTTGGTCCCACGGTCCAGCACCTCTCTTTACCGGCCTACAGTCTAGCCCGGCTCATCGAAATCGCCACCTTTTTTGAACGGGTGGAAGCCATCCCCATGGGTGCCTGGACCTTGAGTTCTGGCCTAAAGTTGGCCCTATTTCTCTGGGCTAGTGCCCTTGGTCTAGCCCAAGTATTCAATCTGCAACGTTATCAACAACTAATTTATCCCCTAGCCATCTTAACCACCACCTTTGGGGCACTCCTTTATGAAAGCGTGATCGATCTCGATACTTTCCTCGAACTGGAATACTACGGCCTTTTTTCGCTACTGCTAAACATCGGTCTACTCTGCCTCCTCACCCTCTTGACCCTAATCAAGGGAGGAACACCCAATGGTTAGAAGAGCAATCTTCCTCATCCTTTGTCTGCTATTATTAACAGGCTGTTGGAACCGGCGGGAAATTGAGACTTTAGGTTTTGTGTCCGTCGTCGGCCTCGATCGTGCTCCCGAGGACGACAAAATCATGGTCACCGTCCATGTGGATAAACCCTTCTCGGTAGCGTCCAGCGAAGGTGGAGGTGTCCAACTGGAAAAGGGCTTTTGGGTCGTCTCCTCTACCGGTCATACAGTTTTTGAAGCTATCCGCAACTTCACCAGCCAGACTCCCCGTCGCCTCTCTTTTTTCCATAATCAATTCATCATCTTCGGCGAAGAGTTGGCCCGGGAGGGAGTCAAGGATGTTCTAGATTTCTTCGACCGAGATGGGGAACCTCGCCGCTTGGCTCAATTAATGATCGGCAAAGATGCCCGGGCTACGGAAATCCTCCAATTGGAGTCGGAAATGGAGATTCTGCCTACCGCCGCCTTTTCCGGGATCCTCCGCAATACCACTAGGGGTCAATCGTCGGTCGTGACCACCAAATTACATGATTTTCTCATCCGCTTGCATACGGAAGGCATCGAACCTGTTGCCACCAGGATCGAAATGATTCCTAAAAAAGCTGTGCCTTTGGATCTGACCGGTGAAGTTCTGCGGCTTGAGGTAACCCATTCGCCACGGATTACCGGTGCCGCAGTATTCAAAGGAGATCGCCTTGTCGGTTGGTTAGATCAAAAGGAAACCCGAGGCCTCAACTGGGTGACAGGGGATGTGGAAGGGGGCATCATCGTTGTGGAACACCCCTCACTGCCTAACGACAAAATTTCGTTAGAGGTCCTTAGGGTCTCCGGCAGTTTTGAACCCCAAGTCCAAGGGGACCGGGTCACCGTCCTTGTAGAGCTCAAAGTTGAAGGAAACCTCGGCGATAGCCAGGGATTGCTCCAGGACTCGCTGAAACAAGACCAAGACCTTTGGGGACAATTGGAAAAGGCCATGGCCAGCGCCATCCACAACGAAATCATGGAGTCGGTGACCACACTGCAAAACCTCAATTCCGATGCTTTCGGTTTCGGAGCCGCCCTCTTTCGAAACAACCCTGAGGAATGGAAAAGGTTAGGCAAACGTTGGGATGAAATTTTTCCCCTCATCGATGTGCAAACGGACATCGTCACCAAACTAAGGCGGCCGGGGATTATCACCCGCACAAGCCGTAAATCCTAGGAGGTACTATGAAAATCGCCTTAATGGTCATCTTAAGCTTAATCCTTGCCGCCTATGAAATCCCCTATCTTCTACACCACAAGATGGGACGGGAATTATGGTCCTTTTTGGCTCTCCTGGGCTTTGCAACGGCCATCACCGTTTTAGCCCTCATGGGAGTGACTATCCCCAACCCCAATCAGCTACTGGTGAATCTATCGGATACCATCATCGGTTGGCTGGAAAAGTCCCTCAATTAAGAACCGGGCCCCGAAAGGCCCGGCAACTACCCTTTCCCCATTTAGGAACCTTATGAGGTGAGGGCATCAAAAGGTTTAACCATTGTTTTGCCAGAACAAGATATCAACCGGGCCCTAGGGACCCGGTCCCTTTCTATTTATGATAAGGTTCGAAGTCAACGCTAACGGTAGCAATATGGTCTTGGCCTTCGGGAGTGATCCGAATCACATTGATGGAGTGGATCATGTTATGCCAGATGTCGCAGTTGGCCTCGCCAAGGACCGTCTTGACACCCTTGACTTCCCGGAGGGCATCCCGAATCCGTTCCCTGGTTTCCCGCAAGGGGCGCATGTAGGCCTGGCCATTCTCCACCTTCAGCACGTCGGCCCGTCTAATGGCATCGGCAAAAATGGTCATCCCAGTGTGGGGCCAAGTACATTCGGTGTCGGGACGATCGCCATATCGGGCGTGGAATTCAGCGATAAACTGGCGTGCAACAGGATCGTCGGTATTCATACTAAAGTCGTTTAGAGAGTAAACACCATAGACGGTGTCACCGGCGATGTCCCTGGTAATAACGTTACCATAGGAAGCGGAACCGACAAACTCCAGCTTATCCAACCCGAATTCCTTCCGTTGACGTAGGATAATGCCGTCGTCTTCCGCTCGGGTACCCCAAGCAAAAACACATGTAGCGCCACTGTCCCGAATGGCCATCCACTGGGCAGTGTAATCCTTGGTACCCGATGCATACCTCTGTACAGTAACAGGTTCGATTCCATAGAGTTCTTTCAAAGCCTTAGCTGTTTCTTCATAACCACCGGTTCCGAAGGCATCGGAGTCATGCAAAGCAGCGATTTTCGTATGGCCTAGCTCTTCCACGATGAACTTGGCCATAGCCGTACCAACGGTGCGGTCTTCACAGCGCACCCGGAAGCCCCAAGGATTGCGCAACTCACTTAAAGACCAAGCACTACCACCATAAATGGCTGGTACTTCTTCCTCTTCAATGATTGGTGATAAGGCGTGGACCATGGTACTGCGAACGGTAGCGAAGGTGACGACAACGCCGTGATCATAGAGGAGCTTGTTCAAAGCACTTAATGCACCAGGATTCGTTCCTAAGTCGTCCTCGTAAATGATTTCGATAGGAACCCCGTTAATCCCACCGGCAGCGTTGATCGCTTCTACCGCCAACTCTAAACCCTTCCGTTGCAATTCACCGGTCAGGGCCATGTCACCGGTCATGTGGAGAACCTTACCGATCTTAAAGGTATCGATGGGGACCCATTTTTCCGCCGCCACGATACCGAAAGCACTGAAGACCAAAGTAGCGATTAACAGAACTGTCAACATCCAGCGCTTCATGATCTTAACCTCCTCATTATTTTCTCCTCGTCATCACTGCCGGCGAAAACCTTTGCCTCAATGATCACCCCCTAACCAGGATTCCAACTATCCTCTGATGAATTCCGGCCTTCTCTAACAAGTCCGACCATAAACCTGGCTGAGAATCCTTCCTCCATAATTAACTACATCTTTCCGTATGTTGTATTATTTTCCCTTCTTTCCCAAAATTCTTTTCACATTTTGTATTCCGAAACCTCTTCGGGAACGGTCCAATAGAACGCGAAAAGACCGTAAGCGTTAAAGCGGACGTACCTTGACAACGGTCTACCGGCAGATGAGTTGAGAAACCACATAAACCATAGACGTTAACCGCTCCATTGGTGTCGCGGTAGTTGGGGAATAAAAGACCTCTACCTTGGGGGTGGT
>JBMNRY010000013.1:0-30448 GCA_050944915.1 Limnochordia bacterium | reverse complement strand
AGGGCGGCCCCATGGTTAGGGCGATGACCTCCCCTTGGCTAGCTTCTTTTAGTTGTAATGCCGCCTCCAAGGCTGGATAATCATAGGGATTGAAGATCATCTTCACCCCGTCCCGAATGAGGATCCCCGTTTGGGGATCGATTTTTAACTGGTCGGGATCGGGGACCTGTTTAATGCATACTAAGATCCGCACTTGATCACGAAACGCTCAACAAGGGCTCCACGACTTCCATCGTGGGAGGAATGCGTCTCGCTTCCCCCTTTCTCGTTAAGGATAGGTGCAAAGAAACGAAGACCTACTTGCCCTGAACGGCCCGTTTGATGAGCTCCATGGCGATAATATTGCGCTGGATCTCGTTGGTACCTTCGTAAATCTGGGTGACCTTAGCATCCCGCATCATTTTTTCCACGGGATAATCCCGCATATACCCATAACCACCCATGATCTGGACCGCTTCCACCGTGACTTCCATGGCCACATCGGAGGCAAAGGTCTTAGCCATAGCCGCAGCCATGGAGACATCTTTCTCCCCAGCATCGATCATCCTGGCCACGTTGTAGACTAGGGCCCTGGCCGCTTCTATTTTGGTAGCCATATCGGCCAGTTTATGTTGAATGGCTTGGAAAGAGCTGATCGATTGGTTAAACTGTCTCCGTTCCCGGGCGAACTTTAGAGCTTGTTCTAAGGCTCCGCTGGCGATACCCACGGCCTGGGCTCCAATACCGGGCCGGGTTCGGTCGAAGGTCCTCATGGTGATGATAAAGCCTTGGCCGGGACGACCTAAGACGTTTTCCTTCGGGATCCGGCAATCTTGGAAGATGACCTCCCGGGTGGAGGAAGCCCGGATACCCAGCTTTTTCTCCTTGGGACCGAAGGTCATCCCCGGTGTGCCCTTCTCGACGACGAAAGCTGTAGAACCCCGGGGTCCCTTACTTTTATCGGTCATGGCGATGACGGTGTAGATGTCGGCTTCACCGGCGCTGGTGATCCATTGTTTGACGCCGTTGAGGACATACTCATCACCATCTAGCTCCGCAGTGGTTTGGATATTGCTCACATCGCTGCCCGCTTCGGCTTCGGTCAGGGCGAAGGCGGCCAAGACCCCTTCGGTGGCGATAGGTGTTAAGTATTTTTGCTTCTGCTCCTCGGTACCAAAGAGGAGGATGGGCATAGCCCCAAGGCCGCTGGAGGCGTAGGTAACGGCCACCCCAGCACAAGCTTTACTCAGCTCCTCCACCACCAGGATCTGTTCAAAGAGTCCACCACCTAAGCCACCGTAGGCTTCGGGCAACCAGACACCCATCAAATCTACCTCGGCTAAGATCTCCATAATTTCCGTCGGAAATTCCTCAGCTTCATCTAAACGAGCAGCCACCGGGGCCACCCTTTCCCGGGCCACCTGGGCGGCTAGATCTCGGATCATCTCTTGTTCTTCGGTGAGAAAATAATTAAGCATGATATCTCCCCCTGGCAAGACTTTCGCTAAAACTAAGGGGTCCGCAGGCAAACACCCCATGGACGCCACCTTATTGTACCACTTCCGGCGAAAAAAACCCTAAGCCCTGCGGGCCCTTTTTCCACGATTCATTAATCTTTGGCTACCCGATAGCTAATCTCCTTTCGCCAGGAGGGAAAATCTCCCTCTAGGCCTTAGAGAAAACCCTTTGCAGTTTTCGCACTTTTTGTATATTTTGAAATCCAATTTCGTTTTATAATAAAAAAAGAAGGGGCTAAGCCCCTCCCCTCGGTTTGAAGCCTTTTCCTTAGGCCACACCGGTTAAGGACTTGGCCACTTCCACAGCGGTGCTGGCATCGGGTGCATAGCCGTCGGCACCAATTTCGTCGGCATAATTCTGGGTGACCGGTGCTCCCCCGATCAGGACTTTGACTTGATCTCTAAATTCCGAAGCTTTGATGGCCTCGATGGTATCCTTCATGGCTACCATTGTTGTGGTCAGCAGGGCCGATAGGCCGATGAGCCGTGGTTGATGTTCCCGAATGGCCTCGATGAACTGTTCCGGGGAAACATCGACCCCTAAATCGATGACTTCAAAGCCGGCCCCTTCCATCATCATGGCCACCAGGTTTTTACCGATATCATGGAGGTCCCCTTTGACGGTCCCGATGACCAAGACTGTATCCCGCTCCCGTTCGACATCGGCCACCAGGGGCTTGAGGATGGCCAAGCCCGCCTGCATAGCCCGGGCGGCGATGAGTACCTCGGGAACGTAGATTTCGTTCTTCTTAAATCGCTCCGCGATGACGGACATGCCGGCGATCAAGGCATCTTTGATGATGATCTCCGGTTCGACCCCCGCTGCTATTGCCTCTTCTGTCAGTTGTTTGACCTGCTTAGCATCGCCTTTAATGAGGGATTCGCTAATTAGTGCTAAATCGGCCATAAACAGACCTCCTCTTTTATGGGTTACCACCCAGTTTACCTTCCCTGTAGGCAGCGATATACTCCCCACAAAATTCATCTCGGCCTAACAAAGCGGACCCGGCGTAGAGCTGGGCCATGAGCTCATCATCTAAAGGGTCCAAAATGGCGCTATCGAGCCCTGCGGCCATAGCCATGGCCAAAAAAACCCGATTAAGCAGGCGCCGTTGGGGTAAACCAAAGGAAATGTTGCTCAAACCGCAGGTAATATGTACTTGGGGATAACGTTGCTTAAGTCCAGCCACCGTCTCTAAGAACATGGGCCCGTAATGGGGGCCTGTACCGATGGAGCGGACGAGGGGATCTAAATAGATCCGCTCTGGGGATATCCCCGCTGTGCCTAATTCCTCCACCAGCCGGGAGCCGTAATCGACCCCTTGGGCTGCCGTTTCCGGCATCCCCCCATCATCCATACATAACCCGATGACAGAACAATCATAGCCTTGGACCAAAGGCAGGACGGCCTGGAAGCGCTCCGTCTCCAAGCTGATGGAATTAATGATCGCCCGGCCCCGATGAACCTTTAAGGCCCTCTCTAAGGCGACTGGATTAGGACTATCTAAGGAGAGGGGCACATCGACGGCCTCCTGGACCACCTGGACCAGCCAAGCCAAGGTTTCCGGCTCCTTTTCCATAAAAGTCCCACAATTGACATCAATATATTTCGCGCCGGCGTTCACTTGTTCCCGCGCGAGCCCTTGCAGATAAGGAATATCTTTAGCTTCTACCGCCGCGGCGATCCTTTGGCGGCTGGTGTTAATTAATTCACCGATGATCTCCATCGGGGGACCTCCTTATGCTACTTAAGCCTCCCCTGGTCAGTTCCCTCGGTAGCTTTCTTGTGAACTTCGGTAGAATATTGCGGCAATGGGGATCAGCTTCGTCAACTGGGACTAGTATTCCTCTTCCCCGGGGAAAAACATGGCCTGGGCGAATTCCATTTGAAAATCGGGCCTTCCGGCCAATTCCACATAGTGCACCTGGCGGGCCAGCTCTTGGGCCTGTTGGCGCAGGGGCTGGGAAAGGAGGGCCATTTGGGCGCCGATTCTCGCGGCATTGCCGACGGTATTGATCTTCTCTAAAGGCAAAGGAGGAAACAAGCCTAAAGCCAGGGCCTTCTCCCGACGCAGATAGCTGCCGAAGGCTCCTGCTAAGATAATCTGTTGGGGCTTAAGCCTCGCTTCCCCCAGGAGGATCTGAATACCGGCGTAGATAGCCCCTTTGGCTAACTGGAGTTCCCTGATATCCCGTTGGGTGATTGCCACCCCCGGGGCCAGGCTAAAGGCCGGCCCTTCCACCAACCCCCCATGGGGGTGTTCCGTGGGGTCCAACAAACGACCCGAAGGCTCTAAGAGTCCTTCCTCCAACAAACCGGCCACCACATCGACGAGACCTGAACCGCAGATCCCCCGGGCTTCTCCACCACCGATGACCTGGTAGGAGACTTCACCATCGATGAAGTCTACCCTTTCGATGGCTCCTGGAAGACCGGCCATACCGCAGCTGATCTGGGCCCCTTCGAAGGCGGGACCGGCCGCGGTGGAACAAGCCCAAATCTGGCCCTTGCCGGCCAACACGATTTCCCCGTTGGTGCCGATGTCGATCACTAGGGTCGGCTCTTGGACGTTCATCAAATCGGTGGCCAACATGACGGCCACCGTGTCGGCTCCGACGAAGCCAGCGATATGGGGCAGGCAAAAAACACGACCTTGGGGATTGATGGCCAAACCCAACTCCCCGGCGCTGCAGCTTAAAGGGGAACACCAGACGGGAACATAGGGGGCGACACCGAGGCTTCCCGGATCGACCCCTAACAGAAGATGCTGCATACAGGTATTACCGGCCATTGTTGCTCCGTAGATCCAGCGAGCATCGATGCCGGTCCTTTGGCAAAGTTGATCACAAATCCCATTGAGGGTGGCCAAGATAGCCTTCTGGAGTTTGACTAACCCATCGGGGTTCTCCACGGCATATTGAATCCGGGACAGGACATCAGCCCCATAGAGGGCTTGGCCGTTGGGAGCCCCAGCCACAGCCAATTCGCGGCCCGTCCTGAGATCGACTAGACTGCCGACGACGGTGGTTGTCCCTAGATCGAAGGCTAGACCGTAAAGGTGGGCGGTAGTATCGCCGGCTTCTAGAGCCAGCACTTGTCCATCACAGCTGGTGATGGTCAGCTCACCGTCGGTTAATGTCGGCAGTTGACGCAACTGATGGAGAGATAATTGATAAGCCCCTGGGAGGCGCTCATAAAGACCATCGAGATCCGTTAAGGAAGGCTGTCGGATCTGGCTCTTGATTTTTTGCCAACCGGGATCCAAAGGTATCTCCCTGGGGCTGCCGTCGATGAGGATTTGTCCTTCCCCTAAGGGCCTGGGGGACAGATACACTTGAGCTGGACCGTTGATCTTTGTCTGACAGGCTAAGCGAATCCCTTGATCCAGCTGGTCCCGGGTCAAAAGGCGCCTTTCTTCCGGCGTTGGCGGGGAAAAATCCCCTACCACCTGCACGCGACAATGGCCGCAACGACCCCGGGCATTACAGATGGCTCCTAAATCGATTCCTAAGGTTCGGGCCCCCTGGAGGATGGTCGCCCCCGGGGGCAGGTCTATTTCCCGGCCCCCGCCGGCGGAGAAGAAAAAGCGGACTTTGGCCATAATCTTCCCCCTAGGCCCGAGCGGCATGGACGGTATTTTGCAGCAGCATGGCGATGGTCATAGGACCTACACCCCCAGGCACCGGGGTGATGTAACCCGCGTGTTCTTGGGCTTCCCCGAAGGCCACATCTCCAACTAGTTTTCCGTCCACCCTATTGATACCCACATCGATGACGATGGCCCCCGGTTTGATCCAATCCCCCCGGATCATTGCCGGACGGCCTACCGCAGCCACTAGAATGTCGGCCCGCCGGCAGACTTCGGCCAAATCCCTAGTTCGGGAATGGCAAAGGGTGACCGTCGCGTTTTCCCCCAGGAGCAGTTGGGCCACCGGTTTGCCCACGATGTTGCTTCGGCCCACCACCACCGCTTCCTGGCCGGCTATGGGCAGACCCGTCTCCTTGATGAGACGGATAATCCCTGCCGGTGTGCAAGGAACCAAACAATCTTGACCCAGGGCCAGTTTTCCCACGTTGATGGGATGGAAACCATCTACATCCTTGGCCGGATCGATGGCTTCTAAGATCCGCTCTTCCTCCAAGTGGGAAGGCAGGGGCAGCTGGACAAGGATGCCGTGGATCGCAGGATCGCGATTTAGCTCTTCGATCAAGGCCAATAATTGGTCTTGTTCCGTTTCCTGGGGCAAGGCATATTCCCGGGAGTAGATACCCACCTGGTCACAAGCCTTTTTTTTCATGTTCACATAGACCCGGGAAGCGGGATCATCGCCGACGATGACCACTGCCAGACCGGGGGTGATCCCCCCTTCTTTCATCTGGGCAACTTCCTGGGCCAGTTGAGACCGGATCTGGGCTGCCACCTGTTTTCCATCGATGATCAGGGCCGACATCCTATCAACTCCTTATTTCTGCTGGCGGTTTAGGGCTTAGCCGACCCCGCAAATAGGCATCGATCCCCCGGGCGGCCTTTTTTCCATCGCCCATAGCTTGGATGACAGTGGCACCGCCGGTGATGATGTCCCCACCGGCGAAAACCCCAGGGATATTGGTCCCGTTAGTTTCGGGATCGACTTTGACCGTACCTTTCTCCGTCGTCGTCAATTCGGGGAAACTGTCGACCAGGATGGGATTGGGGCTTTGGCCGACGGCGATAATCACCCCATCACAAGGAAGGGTGAACTCCGAGCCTTCGATAGGGCTGACCCGACGGCGTCCATCGGGGCCGGGCTCCCCTAACTCCATCTGGACACATTCCATGGCGGTAACCCAGCCACCTTGGCCAATTAGGCGAATGGGGTTGCTTAAAAGGCGAAATTCGATGCCCTCTTCTTGGGCATGATGGATCTCCGCTAACCGGGCTGGCATTTCCTCCCGGGACCTGCGGTAAACGATGGTCACTTCACTGCCCAATCGGCGGGCACAACGGGCGGCATCCATAGCCGTATTTCCCGCTCCTACCACGATAACCCGACGCCCTAATTTGACGGGGGTATGGGCGCTGGGATATTCAAAGGCCCGCATGAGGTTCACCCGGGTGAGGAATTCGTTGGCCGAGTAGACCCCGTTTAAGTTTTCCCCGGGGATGCCGAGAAAATGGGGCAAACCGGCTCCCGCGCCGATGAAAATGGCATCATAGCCAGCTTCGAAAAGCTCAGTAATGGTGGCGGTGCGGCCGATTAAGACGTTGGTTTTAATCTCCACCCCGAGTTTTTGCACATATTCCACTTCATGGCGGACGATATCTTTCGGCAACCGGAATTCGGGGATGCCGTAACTTAAGACACCACCGGGCAGATGCAATGCTTCAAAGATGGTCACTTCATAGCCCAGTCTGGCTAAGTCGGCGGCCGCGGTGAGACTGGCGGGACCTGAGCCGATGATGGCTACCCGGCCTTCCCGACGGGGAGCCCGTTCTACCTTTAGAGGTAGGTTTTCCCGTTCCCAATCGGCAACGAAACGTTCTAAAGCGCCGATGGAGACAGGCTCGCCCCGACGGCCTAAGGTGCAAACCCCTTCACATTGACTTTCTTGGGGACAGACCCGACCACAAATGGCCAAGAGGCTGTTCTTCTCTTTGATTTTAGCCGCTGCGGCTCCGAAATCCCCCTGGGCAATGAGCTCTACGAAGCGAGGGATATCGATCTCCACGGGGCATCCTCCAACACAAGGTTGTTTTGGACACTGGATACACCTTTGGGCTTCTTGGACGGCCTCCTCGGGAGTATAGCCAAGGGCCACTTCCTGGAAATTCTTGATCCGTTCCTCCGGCGCTTGCTCAGCCATAGGCTGGCGTTTCTTTATCCGTGACATGTGCCCTGACACCCCCCTGCTTGCCTTTCCAAGTGGACATACTGGTTGTTTCTAGCCATCAATTGGTCAAAATCTACAAGATGGCCGTCGAATTCCGGCCCATCGGTACAGCAGAATTTGATCTCGTCACCTACTTGCACCCGACAACCGCCGCACATACCGGTTCCATCGATCATAATGGAATTCAGGCTGACGATGGTCTCGATATTATATTCCTTCGTCAGCTGGCAGGTGGCCCGCATCATCGGCAAGGGACCGATGGCTACCACCCGGTCGATGGGCGGACCGGTGGTGATCAATTCCCGCAGGATATCGGTGACAAAACCGTGGTGACCCCGGCTGCCGTCATCGGTAGCATAAAGGACCTGATTGGAAACCGCCTCCAGTTCTTCCGTGAAGAAAAAGAGGGATTCATTCCGGGCTCCCATGAGGGTGATCACCTCATTGCCCGCTTCTTTATAGGCTTTAGCTTCTGGATAGATGATGGCGGCACCTACACCACCGGAAACACAGACGACCCGTCCTAGTTTACGGATATCGGCGGGCTGACCTAGGGGGCCTAAAACATCGGTAAGATGTTGGCCGACCTCCATGGATCCGATCAAGGTGGTGCTGTAGCCTACCTGTTGGACAACCACCGTCACCGTGCCCCCGACGGGGTCCTTATCGGCTATGGTCAAGGGGATCCTTTCTCCCCGTTCATGGGCCCGTAAAATAACGAATTGGCCAGGCAGGGCCTTGTTGGCCACTAAAGGAGCCTCAAACTCCAATAACGTTATTTTCTCCGCCAACTGTTCCTTGCGCACGATCTTGAACATAATATTCCCCCTCAGGATACCAAGAACGAAGGATGAACCATTCATCACTTCTTTAATTATATTAAATACCCGATTGCCGTTCCCTTTTTCCCCCCACGTACAACAGGGCAAACTATAGAAAAATACCCCGGAGAGAGCTCCGGGGCAGCCCTACAAACGGCAACCTAGGCTATAACTGACCATTGACGGAACAACCTATTCTAATCAAGCGTCCCAATCTTTCCCCTGTCTTTTCCAGGAATTCCACCGCTCGGTCCATGGCTTCTTCCAAAGAGATGGGCCCAGGGGCGATACTTAATAGGGCATCAACACCGTGATCATAAACGGCTTCCGCACCCTTCCCGAGATTGCCGGCTACGGCGATGACTGGTTTACCATGCATTTTAGCCACCCGGGCGACGCCGATGGGCGTTTTGCCGTGGACCGTTTGGGCATCGACGGCTCCTTCCCCTGTCACAACAAAGTCGGCTTCTTTCACCTTTTCTTCTAAACCGACGGCTTCGACGACCAGTTCCACTCCAGGCCGCAGGGTGGCACCGAAAAAGGCGATGGCTCCTGCTCCTAAGCCCCCCGCAGCACCGCTGCCGGGGATGTTGGCCACATCGGTTCCCAGATCCCTTTTGATGATCTTAGCGTAATGGGCCAGGGCTTGGTCTAGTTCCTTAATCATCTCCGGGGTCGCTCCCTTTTGGGGACCGTATACAGCAGTAGCACCCTTGTCTCCTAATAAAGGATTGTCCACATCGGAGGCGACGAGAAAACGGCTCTCTTTGATCCGGGGATCTAACTGGGAGACATCGATCCGTTCTAAGGCAAAAAGGCTAGCTCCTCCGGGGCCGATTTGTTGGCCCTCCTTGTCCAACAGTTGGGCACCTAGGGCCTGGACCATCCCCGCCCCACCGTCATTGGTGGCACTGCCACCGATGCCGATAATAAACCGCCGGCAGCCTTCATCGAGGGCGGAGCGGATCAGCTCCCCGGTACCATAGCTAGTGGTCAGGCGAGGGTTGCGCTGATCCCGCCTAATGAGGGGCAATCCCGAGGCGGCAGCCATTTCGATGACGGCTGTATCGCCGTCGCCGAGGATGCCGTAGAAGGCTTCCACCGGTTCCCCCAAGGGACCGCAAACCTCCTTAGTGATGATCCGTCCCCCCGTAGCATCGACCAGGGAGCGGACAGTACCTTCTCCCCCATCGGCCATAGGCACCAGTTCGATGGTCGAATCGGGCAAAGCTCTCTTAAGCCCAATGGATAACGCTTCCGCTGCTTCGGAAGCATCGACACTACCTTTGAAAGAATCAATCGCTACTAATATCCTCATCAACTTTCTCCCCTCAAGTTGTAGAAAACCTATCCATGATTAGAATTGCCAGTTTTCTTCCTGGCAGATTATTTCTTACCCAAGGCCCAAATAACCGCCTTAGGTCCTAATACCTTCTTGTTTAGAGGTGAATGCAGGAATTCCTGCCCCTTTAGGATGATTTGCCTTTCCTTTCAAAAAATTCCACCACAACCCCGTGGGAGAATATTACCTTGGCAATACGTCCCCCTTGCCACACCAGTTTCACATCCCCTTTATGGGAAAACCGTCGCTGGTTAATCAACCGAACGGCCATTTTTTCACCCCCTACCTAGATCTTACCCTACGTAGAATCAAATAGAAGAAGATGGCCACCACGGCCAACGCCACGGTGAAGAGTTCGAAATAATCGACCATCAGCTGTAACATAGGTTCGCCGTAAAGGGCAACAAAAAAGGAGGCCAAAAAAAAGCGCAAGCCTCGGCTGATGAGGGACACCAGAACGAAAAGCCGAAAATTCATATCGAAGGCACCGGCGCCGATGGTAAAAACTTTATAGGGGATCGGGGTAAAACCGGCGATACCGATGGCCCATACTTGATACTTCTTAAACAAGCGATAGACCTGTTCCACCAGCTCCCGACGGACATAGCGCTTAAGCAGGGGCTGACCCCCCCAGCGTCCAATCCCGTAGCCGATCATAGCCCCAGTCACCGAGCCTCCAGTACAGATCAAGGCCCAAAGGCCGGCACCCTGGGGGCGCAGGAGCACCAAGGGTAGTAATAGGGTGTCGGGCGGCACTGGGAAAAAAATGGATTCGATAAAGGCGACGACGAAGAGACTGACGGGGTTAACCGCCAGTAGTAATGAATCGACCAGACCCACGATCAATTCCAGCACTCTACCCACCCCAAGGTTATTCCTATTCCCGCTCCCCCTGTTAGATACCCTCTTTACTGTTTTTCTTCCTAAATGACCCTCCTGGGGTCGGAATATATCCCTAATCCAGGAAAGCAAGACTATTTTACCATGGAGCCCGGCAATTGGCTAGTATCTATGTAAGTGCCAAAGGGTGGTAGAGGTTAACCATAAAAAAACGGACTGCAATGAACAGTCCGCTTCATAATCCAATGGTGCGCCTAGCAGGAATCGAACCTGCGCTCCCGGCTCCGGAGGCCGGTGCTCTATCCGCTGAGCTATAGGCGCTCGTTTAGTGCATTAACATTATACCAAAGCTCCCCGGGTGATGCAAGGAGAACTTTTTTGCTAATCGAGCTCCCAAACTGGCTCCGGCCTATAGACAAAATGCAATAGATTATCTTCGATGTCCCGGAAGAAAGCTACTCTCCCACCAGCGAAGGTATCCCGCATTTCTTCGACGGTTACACCGACCCTTTGTAACCGTTCCAAGGCCTTTTGGAAATCAGTCACTTCGATGGCGATATGAGTCCTTTTGCCCTTTTCCTCGGCTACATCCTCTTCCCAAGGAATGATCTCGATCATTCCCTTTTCCCGCCCGGCGATAAACACCTTGGGCGGAGATCCGATCTGAAAAACGATGCGAAAATCTAAGACATCGGCATACCAGCGGGCTAACCTTTCTGGATCTTTAGCCATCAGGCCGAAATGTTCAATACCCCTGATCATTAGAATCCCCCTTTATTTACCAAAGGAAGGCCCAAAGGGCCCCTTAGGATACCAAACCTAATAGGCCCTTTGGGATGGTTCTCTGTCGATGACATTCAAAGGGAGAAACCTTCCTTTTCATCCCATCTCTACGAGTTCTTCTTTAGATTGGCCGCCATCCGGCTGGCGATGGTGAAGGCCCGCTTGGTGGCACTCTCCTTGGCGATTCCCTGGCCGACGATGTCAAAGGCAGTACCGTGGGCGGGGGTGGTGATGGGAATCGGCAGTCCGCCGTGGACGGTGACCCCTTTTTCGAAACCTAATAGTTTGATAGCTGTCTGCCCCTGATCGTGATACATGGATACTACTGCATCATAGTGGCCATCCAGGACTCTAAGGTAAATGGTATCACCTGGAAAAGGCCCCGAGGCATCGATCCCTTCTTCCCTAGCTCTGGCGATGGCTGGGGCGATGATCTCCCCTTCTTCGTTGCCGAACAAACCGCCGTCACCACCGTGGGGATTCAATGCCGCCACCGCTAACCGGGGGGCCGGGTTGCCGTAGATCCTCATGACACTATCGACGAAAAGGATGGTTTCATAGACACTGTCAATGGTGAGCAAAGAACTGACATCTTTAAGGGCCACATGGGAGGTCACCCGGGCATTCCAGATTTCATCGATCACATTTAACTCGCCTCGGACTGCTGGACAATTGAACTCACTCATAAAGACCGCCAGTTCGTCCTCAAAGGGGCAGCCGCCCCGATGCAGGGCCTCCTTATTAAAGGGGGCAAAAACAAGACCATCGATCTTACCTTCCTTGGCTAAGGCAATAGCATACAATAACGACTCATAAACGTATTTGCCCGCTTTAGGATCGACCTGGCCTAATTGTAGATCCCCGGGATCAAAGGCCGGGTGATCTAACAAGGCCGGCCCCTCAAGGGGAAACTGGATCTCTTCATAGGTGCTGCAGACGGGAACTTCCGTGTCCGTTCCCGCGATCCTTTGGCCCATCGCTAAAATGCGCCGATCCCCGATGATGAGGATCTGAGCCAAATCCCACATTTGCTTATCTGCTACCAACTTGGCCACCAGTTCGGGACCAATGCCGGTAGGGTCTCCTAATAATACGCCGACGATAGGCTTAACTCCCAATTTATCTACCTTCCTTCCCTTAAGCAAGCTTTAGGCCACGGTCTTGCTATCCTTGGGCTTCCTTTTTTGCAAGATGTTAACCACGATGGGCGCTAAGCAGAAGATCACCGTTAGGGCCAACAGGACCCGGGAAATGCTGCTGCCGATGAAAATAGCGAGACTTCCCCGGGAAATGTCGAAGGCCTGCCTGACGTAGCTTTCCAGCATCGGAGTCAAGACAAAGGTCAGCAATAGTGGTGCCGTAGGAAGTCCGGCGATACTCATGAAGTAGCTGAGCACACCCATGGCCAGCATGAGATATACATCGAAGAGACTGTTGTTAACGGTGTAGGTGCCGATGACACAAACGACGGAGATGATGGGAATCATAACGCTGGCTGGTACCCGAACCACCCGCATCATCAAGGGAATGGAAGCAAAGGCGATGATCAGACAGATGATATTACCGATATACATAGAGCTGATCAGACCCCACACGAAATCGGGATTGGTTCGAAAGAGGAGCGGCCCCGGTCGCAGACCCCACATCATCAAACCGCCCAACAGAACCGCCGTGGTGCCGCCCCCGGGAATCCCTAAGGTTAACAATGGCGCAAAGGCTCCCATGGCAGCCCCGTTGTTGGCCGACTCTGCAGCTGCGATGCCTTCAATGGCCCCTTTGCCCATCATGTCTCCCCTTTTGTTGATCCGCTTTTCGATAATATAGCCCAAAAAGGAGGCCGCCGTTGCGCCGGCTCCCGGCATCACTCCCACAAAGGTACCCATGGTGCCGTTGCGCAAACTCACCGGGGCGATCTGGCGGAACTCCTGCCCCGTCATCATAGTACTGCGGAAATCGACCTTGTGTATACCAGTCGATACATACTTCTCCTTATTAACAACCATGTCGATGACTTGGCTGAAGCCGAACATGCCGATGACCAGAGGGATGAAGGGGATGCCGCTTAGGAGATTAACGTTACCAAAATCGAAGCGAGATAGCCCCAAGGCCCGGTCCACACCGACGGTGGCGAACATCAGCCCGATACCTGTAGACACCAATCCGGCACTAGGGTTTTCCCCTAAGAGCCAACCGATGGAAGTCATGGCGAACAGAATAAGCAGGGTCAGCTCCCCAGGGCCGAAATTCAATCCCCAGCGGGCCAAAATGGGACCGGAAACGGTCAGGATGAGAATCCCGATGGTCCCGCCGATAAAGGAGGAAATGATGGCTGTAGACAGGGCTAATCCCGCCTTACCGGAGCGGGCCAAGGGATACCCATCTAAAGCCGTCATCACCGCCGGTGAGTCGCCGGGGATGTTCAATAAAATAGCGCTGAAGGCTCCACCGTACATGTTGGCATAATAGAGGGCGGCCAAGGCGATAATGGCCGTGGTCGGGTTCATCCGGAAAGTGAGAGGAAGGAGCAAGGCCACTCCCGCCAGGGAACCGATGCCAGGCACGGCACCTACGATTAAGCCCATAATGGCTCCCGCCAAGGCAGAAAGCAGGTTGGGGACAGTTAAGGCGACTTGAAGACCTTCCAGTAAGAATTGCAAGTTTTCCATCACCATCTTGATCTACCACCTCCGTTCTTGGGATCTTTCAGTCACCCATCTATAACAGGCCTAAGAAGCCCTTAGGGAAAGGTACCCTGAGCCAGGCAACAAAAACTGCGTACACGACTAATACCGTACCGAGGCTGATGGTCAGGGATTTGGCGGGCGACTGCCTTTCCGCGATCCGCAGCCACAGAAAGATGAAAAGGGTCATGGAAATAAGCAGACCGAGTACATGGGACAAAAGAACCATGGCCAAGAGGGCTCCCACCGGCAAGAAGGCCTTGGGGTTGAACTTGATAGGGCTTTCTTTCTCCCTGTTTTGCCAAAGGATGGCCATGCAAAAAACCATGGTTAACAGGCCCCCCAGGACCGGGAGAAAACCCGGTCCTGGCCCATTGCGCACCCATAAGCCGTAATTCACCCCAGCGATAACCCAGTAGAGCCCAACGAAAAGCGCCAAAAGCGGTGCAACGTTATGCAAGTGACATCTCTCCCTTACATAGAGGGACCCGACTTTCTAATTTATTGGATATAGCCGGTTTCTTTAAAGGTCTTAATATTCAGGTCGATCATGTCCTTGAAGTAGGCTTCTGTATCGGCAGCATCCATGTAGTTGTCAACCAACAAATTTCGGTCCAAATAGTCCCGCTTCCACTCTTCCGTTTCCGTCACTTGCCGCAACAATTCTTCGTAGAACCGAATGGCCTCCTCAGGCATGTCGGGTGAACCAGAAATGGCCCGCACTTCAGTGACTTGGATTTGGGGATAACCGACCTCACCAAAGGTTGGTATATCGGCAAACAAGCCTGATAGTCTCTCGGCCGCGAAGGTAACGATGGGGATGACCTCCCCGGCTTCCACCTGACCGATACATTCGGCGGGATTGAAGATGCCTACATCCACGTGTCCACCCAGCACCGCCGACATCACTTCACCGGAACTGTTAAACATGACATAGGTGTACTCTCCATCGGTGTACTTGTTCATCAATTCAAAACTCAGATGGTCACTGTTACCCCGCTGGGAACCGCCGATGGTGATCCGACCGGGGTTGGCCTTCCCCGCTTCCAAGAGGCTTTGAATATCCTGATAGGGGCTATCCTTCCGCACACCTAAGGTCAACTCATCGAAGGCAACGGTGCCGATGTAGGTCAAATCATCGGTTTTTACCTGCCAGTTGTTCACATAAGAGCCGACGGCTTGACCCGAGTGAAGGACCATAAGGGTGTGGGCATCGCCCTTTTTGGTATTCACATAGCTGAAGGCCACAGCTCCCGACCCGCCCGGTTTGTTCACGACCATGATGGGCACGGGGCAGAATCCATACTTCCGAGCCAGTTCGCTAATGGTTCTAGCATTCAAGTCACTACCGCCCCCGGCGGCCGATGGCACGACGAATTCGATGTCCCGGGTGGGCACCCAACTGGCGGCTGCCACCGACACAAGGGCCAAGCTCAACACGACACCAATCACCAACAAACCGAGCAATCGTTTTATGAATCTTCCTCCTTTAATCTCTTCCCTTTATTTTCCGAATATTAAGCGTAGACTCTCCTGTATTAGTCCCTAAAGTCCCTCCCTCTTGATCCAGATCAGACTTCGATTCTTTCCTTGCTTTGCTCATCGAACAGCTTGAGCAAGATCTCTTCTCCCACTGCTACATCTTCGGCCATAATCTGCCGAGCTAGCTCTCGATCTTTATCCCTTATCCCTTGGAGGATTTTTTCATGGCGTTCGATGGAACCTTTGCAATTCCCCGGATAGTGCAGAGTCATGATCCGAAACTGCAGGATGGGATCCATCAGATTACCCAGGATGGCTTGGAGCCGTTTGTTACAACTCTTTTCCAAAATGTAGTCGTGAAATTTGGTGTTATGTTCAAAGATGGCCTGCACATCGTTTTTCTTTAAGTAGTATTTGGCCTGGTTGATGAACAGCTCCAGCTGGAGCAGGTCGGCTTCGGTGAAATGATCGAAAGCTTGCTCCAAGGCATATTCTTCCAAAACCCGGCGGATGCCCATCAACTCTTTAATATCTTGGACGGAGACCTCCCGGACAACTAAACCCCGCCCGGGCTTCTGACAAACAAGGCCCTCATTTCGCAAAAGGGCTAGAGCTTCCCGAACGGGGGTCCTGCTAATGTTAAACTCTGCGGCCAGGGCTGTTTCCGTTAACCTGGTCCCCGGGGCCAGCCGACCCTCTAAGATTTCTTTTCGCAAGGTATCATAAACACGGTCAATCAAACTCATTCCATCACCTACGATCAGCAAAACTATGTATACGTTGTATGCATTGCATTCGTTGTATACATTTTTCGAAAGAGGGGGACGATCTCCTCCTTATTTTTGTAAATTCTTTTAATTTCACCTTTTATAATTTCATCGACCCTTAATTGTGACCCATGGGTGAGTCTTCACCAGACATTTCTCCCGGCCAAGGGAAGCTCAGAGACGGCAAAACCGACGGAGCTGCTGGATAAAAAAACGCCCCTAGGGCGCCGGCGGATCTTAGAAAGCGCGGAAGATATAAAAGAGGATGAACAGAAGGAGGACCCCCGTTAGGATATCAAAGACGGTATCCTTATCTTCCAAAGCATCCAAGGTTCGAAGAATTTTGGATCGATGGGGTGCGAAGAAATGACCCCGAGAGAGCTTAACAACAAAGTTTTGGCAATCTCGCCGTTTTTTACATCCCCAGGTGATCCAGGCCCGCAGTATCTCGATGAGGGTTCCCTTGACTTCTTCCCAAAGGCGTCTTCCTTCATCCACTTGTATCAATAGCCAGGACCACCACCGTTCCGTTGGCAGAGGGCAAAAGAGACTCTGAGAGAGGCGGGCAACCCCATCGAGGCCCGTCTTCAACCCCCGGTTCAGACGGGCCCCTACCCAGGCCAAGTTGCTGGCCGAGGAGGCAACCAAGCGAGCAAGGGGTTGGTAGACCATGTTTTCCATGCTTAGTTGGGACAAATCTACTGGGGGAAGCTGACCGATAATTCCCAGGGGGATTTGCCTAAGGGACATCCAGCGATTCCTTAGGCCATCCCAAACAACCGGGAGCCAAGACCCTCTGGTCCCCCGCTCCCTTCTCTCGGCCCATCGGAAAGGCCAGCCTAGAATCATAAGGAGGGGTCGATAGACTAGGGCTTCGATGCTTAGCCAAGAGGGCAAGTAGTTGATCAAAGACCAGCGAACCAAGAGGAGGTAACAAAAGGCTCCTAGGGCTAAAGCCTGCCCGGCCCCTAAAAGGGAGTGGGAATCCCAGAAGTTGGTATGGAGGACGTGTTCCAGATCCGCGGGGTCAAAACCAAGGCCAGCCCCCGCGGGGACGATTAGATGTTCCAAAATAATATGGGGGAAAAGACCGATGAAAAGCATTAATCCAGTAAGGAGAGCAAAGATACCTAGATGGTCCCGGGAAGCCTCTTGGACTCGATCATGATGCCCTGGACGGAAGAAGATACAAATCACCAGTTTGCTGATATAGACTACAGTAAGACCGCTAACGACGTTGAAAAGCTTTTCCAGATAATAAAACAAGGGGGTATCCAAGAGGTGAATAGCTTCCTCCACCCCGTGGTGAAGGAGGGTCTTACTAGTATAGCCGTTTAAGCCCGGCACTCCCGTGATAGCCCCGGCGGTCAGGAGGAAAAAGAGCATGGTGTAGAACATAGGGCGGGCTAAACCACCCAATTTGTTTAAGGCCAACTCCCCCCTTTGGAGATAGATGGAGCCGGCCAACATAAACAAGGCACCTTTGTAAAGACCATGGTTTAGTACATGGAGCATAGCCCCCGCGAAGGCTACACCGCCCCGAGAACCTAGGGAGGCCATGACCCCCAAGCCGAAGAGAATGTAACCAATCTGGCTGATGCTGCTGTAGGCTAAAACCCCTTTGAGGGATCGGCCTCCAATGCCCATCACGGCCCCTAAGAACATGGTTAGGCCTCCAAGGACGGCCAAGATGGGACCGATGGCTAGACCATAGCTGGAGCCGGCAAAGATGGTCGTTAAAACCCGCAACAGACCATAAGCTCCCGCTTTAATCATCACCGCTGAAAGGAGGGCGCTTCCGGGGCTGGGAGCCACCGGGTGGGCCTTGGGAAGCCAAATATGCAAGGGGATCATGCCCCCTTTGATCCCAAAGCCGACGGCAAACATCAAGGCCAGGACATAGGGCGAAAGACCAGCCTGCTGCAGTTGAAAGGCCCCGGGGACAAAGCGGGTATGACCGAGGGCCGATTCGAGGAATAGTGTTGCCCCCAAAAGGCTTAGACCACCGATGATGCTCATGTACAAATAGACATCACCGGCGTGGAAGGCCGATTCATTCTGCTCGTGGACGACTAACAACCAGGAAGAAAGGGCCATAAGCTCAAAAAAGGGGTAAAGGGTGAAGAGATCCCCGGCCAAAAAGACCCCCATACAGCCCCCAAGGCTGAGGAGCAGGGCGGTGTAAAAGCGCGGTTGCCTTTGGCCATGTTCCATATAGGTGCCGGCATAAAGGGTCGCCAAAAACCAGAGGGTACCGCCCAACAGCGCGAAGAGCATCCCCACTAGATCAACCCGCCAAGACCAGCCAAAGCCCATGATCCAAGGAAGATGATACTCAACAGTACCCCCCTTGACAAAGGTGAACAAATAGATCAAGGCCAACAGATTGAGGCCGGTGACGGCGACGGCAACCCGGTGATGAAACCCCGGTCTTTTTGGACCCCGGAAAAGGACCAGATAGAAGCCTACCAGCAGGGGGCTGGTAGAAATCCAGAAGGGCAGGACATGAAAAAAGGTTTCCCCAGGGGCGGACATGACGACTAACCCCTTCCGTTGAAGAGGAATAGGGCGGTAACTTCAGAGATTTCCAAAGGCAGGTTGGTGGGAATGATATCGAAGAAAAAGGTAGTCACCGCTAAGATGACCATGGGAACGAGCATCACTAACGATGCATCATTGGCCTTAGTAGTCGTCGACGGTCTTAGAAAAGCGTTGATGATGATGGGGAAATAATAGACGGCATTCAACAGACTGCTGATCAAAAGCAAAACGGCATACCATGGCCGGTGGGCATCGAGGGAGCCCAGACCTAAAAGCCATTTGCTGATAAAGCCGTTCATCGGCGGAATGCCCACCATAGCCAAGGCACCGATGGTGAAGGAGGCCATGGTCACCGGCATCTCATAGCCGATACCTTGTAATTCATCGATATTTCGCTTACCGGTCTTGGTGATGATGGCCCCGGCGGCCAAAAAGAGGCAGGATTTAATCACCGCATGGCTGAGGATATGGAAGATATCGCCGATGAGTCCCCGTTCGGTCAAGAGGGACATACCTAAGATGATATAGCCCATTTGGCCGATGCTGGAGTAGGCCAAGCGGCGTTTCAGATCCCTTTGGGCGATAGCTAACAAGGAGCCCAGGAGCATGGTGATCCCCGCAAGGATCAACAGGACATTGTTCCAACCATGGGCCGCTACGATAGCCGGGCTGAAGATGTTATATAAAACCCTTAAAAGCCCATAGGCCCCGACTTTGATCATAATCCCCGATAACAAGGCGCTGGCCGGCGAAGGGGCCACCGGGTGGGCCTCGGGCAACCAGATATGCAAGGGAAAGACACCGGCTTTCATCCCAAAACCGAAGAGGAGGGCGGTAAAGGCGATAAAGGTCTGGCGGTCGATCCCATGGATAAGTCCCCCGGTGGTGAAGGTAACGGTACCTAATAATCCGAAGACCAAGATAATGCCGTATAACAAAGACAACCCACCGGTGAGCATCATGAATAAATAACGGTAGCCAGCCCGCAGGGCTTGCTGGGTCCCTTCATGGATGACTAGAACGAAAGAAGAAAGGGACATGGCTTCAAAGAACAAGAAAAGGGTCAACAAATCCCCGGCGAAGAGAACGCCCAGGCATGCTCCCAAATTGAGGAGGAAGAAGGTGTAATAGCGGAGGACGTTTTGTTCGCCTTTCATATACTCCATGGAATAGATAGAAACTAAGAACCAAACGAAGGAGGCTATTAATCCCAAGGCCAAACTCAAGGGATCTACCCTTAAGGACAGGCCGAAGGGGGGCATGATCTGCTCAAAGGCAATTCTAATTATCTGGTGGCTGTTGACCAAGAATGCAATTTGGACCACAAGTACAAAGACGATGCCGCTGATGAAAGGGGCCGTCCAGTCCCGCCACTGGCGGGCATATTTATCCACGAGGATGACGGCTAAAGCACCGAGAAAGGGCAAGGCGATGGCTGCCAAGGGCAAATAGGAACGAACTTCGGCGACGGACACAGATACAACCCCCCATATGTTCATTAAGGCTTCCATGGACCATGTTTTGATGCATAGGATGGGAAACCATCCATGGGCGCAGAGCCGGAATTCCCCATCCTGTCAGAGGTTACAGATTCTTCATTATATTACTGTTATACAACCCCGGGGAGGCGCTGTCAAGGAATGAAACGAAAAGGCTTCGCCTATTCGTCCTTCACCCAGGGAAAGTTGACATAAACTTGACACGAACCTGACAAAGGTATATTGTGGTAGGGAAAGGAGGGACCCTTCATGGCCAAAAATACGCCTGTCTATTCCATCGGCCAAGTGGCCAAGCTCACCGGATTGACGGCCCGTCAGATCCGCTATTACGAGCAGGCTGGTTTGTTCCGGGCCCAAAGATCCCTGAGCAATCGGCGCCTTTATTCCACCGAGCATGTAGAACAACTTAAATCCATCAAAGAAATGATCGACAAGGGATGGACCATCGCCGGGATTAAGAATTATTTCGCGGCCCAAAGGCAGGGTTCCCAATACCTTCAAGAACAAGGACCTTTATTTCCCCGGGAACCACTATCTTCCCTCTACCCGGTAGATAACCAAGCCCAACTGTTGCAGGCCCTTCAGCGGTTAGAGAAGGACTAAAGGAGGAAATGTTTTTTATGGACCGAGAAACGATTATCAAAATGGCCGACGAATTAGGCATCAAATTCATCCGCCTGCAGTTTACCGATATCCTCGGAATCGTCAAGAATGTGGCCATCCCCCGCAGTCAATTGGAAAGGGCCCTAGATAACGAGATCATGTTCGACGGGTCTTCCATCGAAGGTTTCGCCCGCATTGAAGAGTCCGATATGAACCTACGACCGGATTATGAGACCTTTTGTCCCTTCCCTTGGAACTCCCGGGGAGTACCGGAAGCACGGCTCATTTGTGATGTCTATATGCCCGATGGCCGACCTTTCGCTGGTGATCCCCGTTATATCCTAAAAAAAGTCCTCAAAGAAGCAGAAGACATGGGTTATTCCGTCGATGTGGGACCGGAATGTGAGTTTTTCCTTTTCAACCTCACCCCCGACGGCAAACCGACGGTACATACTACCGATGAAGCGGGATACTTCGATCTAGGCCCCGTAGACAAAGGGGAAGATGCCCGCCGGACTATTGTGCTGGCCCTAGAGGAGATGGGTTTCGAAGTGGAAGCATCCCACCATGAAGTAGCCCCCGGTCAGCACGAAATAGGCTTCAAATACGACCATGCTTTAGTCACCGCGGATCGGGTGGCCACCTTGAAGTTCGTCACCAGGACCATCGCCCGGGAACAGGGTCTCCATGCCACCTTCATGCCTAAACCCATCTTCGGAGTCTGCGGCTCCGGCATGCACACCCATATTTCCCTGGTCAAAAACGGGACCAACCCCTTCTATGATCCCGATGGTCCCTATGAATTGAGCGCCGAAGCCCTTTATTTCATCGGTGGGCTCCTGAAACACGCTCCCGGATTGACGGCTATTACCAATCCCTTAGTTAACTCCTATAAACGACTAGTTCCCGGCTACGAAGCCCCCGTTTATATCTCTTGGTCGGCTCAAAACCGCAGCGCCCTCATTCGGGTCCCCACCAGCCGAGGCAAAGCCACCAGAGTAGAATACCGGGCGCCCGATCCGGCCTGTAACCCCTACTTGGCCTTAGCCGTGTTGATCAAGTCGGGATTGGATGGCATCAAAAACAAGATCACACCACCGCCTTCCTTAAGCAACAATATTTACGAAATGACGGCCCAGGAAAAGGAAGAAGCGGGGATCAAAGCCTTGCCTGGCTCCTTAGGTGAAGCTTTGGAAGCCTTGGCCGCCGATGAAGTGATCAAAGATACCCTAGGACCCCATGTTTTCAATCAGTTCATGCGGGCTAAACAAATCGAATGGAGGCTGTTTAATACCAGGGTGACCGACTGGGAGTTGGAGCAGTATCTAGGAACATTCTAATAGGGGGAAAATCAAGTGGAAGATTTAACCTCAGATATTCAAGCCATTACCCAATGGCTGCGGGAACAAACGGAAGCTGCCGGTGCCAAAGGTTTAATCGTCGGCGTCAGTGGAGGGCTGGATTCAGCCGTTGTCGCCGGTTTAATTAAAAAGGCCTATCCCCAAGACTCCTTAGGCCTCCTCCTCCCCTGCCATAGCGATCCTAAGGATGTGGAAGATGGACAATTGGTCTGTAAGGCCCTAGATTTGGCCTATCACCAACTGGATCTCAGCGGGGCCCACGATGCCCTCTTTAAGCCGGCTTTAGATCTTTTGGCCGGCCAGGAGATCCGACAAAGGGCGGCCGATGCCAATTTAAGGGCCCGCTTGCGGATGTGTGCCCTTTATACCATCGCCAACGCTTTGAACTATTTGGTTGTCGGCACCGATAATGCCGCGGAGTATTATACCGGGTATTTCACTAAATACGGTGATGGTGGTTGTGATCTATTGCCCATCGCCGCCTATACCAAAGGGGAAGTGGTCCAGATGGCCCACCACTTAGGCATCCCCCCGCAGGTCATCGAAAAGGCTCCCTCGGCAGGTCTATGGCCCGGCCAAACCGACGAGGAGGAGTTAGGCCTTACCTATGCCCAGCTCGATGCTTATCTGGAAAATCGGGAGGTAGGGGCTGCGGCCCGCCAGCGGATCGAAAGGCTGCACCTCAACTCCCAACATAAACGGCGGCCACCGACCATCTACCCACGGCCCGAAGGTCCCGTCCATTTCTAAGGGTAGAGGGGAATCCCCTTCTACCCTTTTTAGATCCTAGTCGCCCTCCGCACTCCGTACAAGAGGATCTGTTCCACCAACTCCTCGCCCAAGCCCTCCATGGCGGCAAAGTCAATATGGGGCAGATAATAGCCTTCCAGTTGATCATGGCGTTTCTTGGCTTCAGCTAAATGGGCGATAGCCCGCTGCATAAGGAGCTTGAGGTTGGCCCGGTCCTCTTCGATGATGGCCCGCTGATGCCCATCGGCAGGAGCCAAACAGCTATCCATGTCAAAGATAGCTTTGATGGTGGCACCTCCATCGATCCCTTCTTGGATCCCGGTGACTACCGCTAACGATAACTGGGGGATGGTCAGATGTTCCACCCGATCAGGATCCAGGGGGTGATGGAAAAACTCCACATCGAAACCTCTGGCCAGGGCCATCTTGCCCAGATTCTCCACCAGATAGGATTTACCGGTGCCCGGCTCTCCCCGCACCAGGTAAACCTCCTCGATCCCCGGTAAAACCCCTGTTGCCACATGGCTGACCATCCCTTGGGAAGTGATAGCCCGGGCAAAAAGATGACGTTCCCGCCCCGGGGCCTCTTTCGGCTGCTGGTCGGCCACCACTTCCTCCAACAGGCGGGTCTTTTCATAGACTAAGCCCCACTGGAGGCGGTAACCATTGGTTTGCTGCCAGTTTTCGTAGATGGCTTTGGCCGCCTTTAGATACTGATAGGCCCGGGCAAAGGTCCTGCTTACTTCCCGGGTACAGGCGATAATGGCCCCCCGGGAGTCGATGAGACCCCGCTGCCGCCAATAGACCCCTAAATCGATGATTTCATCGACACATCCCGGATATTGGGGATCGATGATGTGGGGCTTTGTGCCGTCGATGAGGGCAACACCGATGGTGGGAAAAGCAACGGCATCGACGGAAGGGGGATCGGACGAACAATGGTGGTATTCCACAGGGAAACCCCGTTTGTTAACCTGGGCCCCGATTTCCTTCATCAAGGTCGACTTGCCGGAGCCCGGCCCCCCTTTAAAAATGAAGATCCGCATTGCGTCCTCGGGGATGATATACCGATAGAAGGGGAAAAAACCCTGCGGCGTGTTGTTCCCCGGGAAGAAACGGCGGATGGTTCCCTTACCCATGGTCAAAACTCCTTTCCTAAGTCACCTTGCCTCCCTTTAACATATGCGCGGTCCCCAAGGGGGGGTGAATAGCTCGGGAGCCTTTAACAAATAATAGACGTACTTTTGTAGGATGTGGAGGTCGGGACAGATCTATGAAAAGCAAAATGAAAGCCCAGTTCGCCGTACTGGCCGCGGTACCCTTCGTCATGGTCCTCGGCAACTCCATGCTCATTCCCGTCTTTCCCCAGCTTCAACGGGCCATGGATTTAACCCCCTTTCAGGTGGGTTTGATCATCACCGCCTTTTCCCTACCCGCAGGGTTGTTGATCCCCTTTACTGGAGCCCTATCGGATCATGTAGGCCGCAAAACGGTCATGGCCCCCTTCTTGGCCATTTACGGTATCGGAGGCCTCATCGCCGGTTTTGCGGCCTTGCTCTTAGCTAAACCCTACGGGATGGTCATCGCCGGCCGGATTGTCCAAGGGATCGGTGCCGGCGGTACCTACCAGCTGGCCATGGCCCTCACCGGTGACATCTTCACCTCCGAAGAACGGGTCAAAACCCTAGGCCTATTAGAAGCCTCCAACGGGCTAGGCAAGGTGCTCAGCCCCATCTTAGGTTCCTTAGTGGGTCTTATCGCTTGGTTTGCTCCCTTTTTCGCCTACGGTGTCGCGGCCCTACCGGTAGCAGCCCTAGTTTGGTTCGTCATCAAGGAGGAGGTTAAGGAAGAAAACAAACGGAGCCTTGGGGAATACTGGCAAGGATTGAAGGGGATCTTCAAGAAAAAGGCCGTCCCTTTGTTGGCTAGTTACATGGTCGGTATGCTGGTCCTCTTCCTCCTCTTCGGTGTCCTGAGCTTTCTTTCCGATGATTTGGAAGGTCGTTTTGATATCCGTGGTTTTCGCAAAGGATTTGTCATCGCCATTCCTGTGGGCGCCATGGCCCTTGTTTCTTATTTATCGGGCTTCCTTTTGCAGAATAGGCGCCAGTTTCTCAAGCCGGTGATCTTGGTCGGTGTGGCTTTAGCGGGTATCAGTCTCGTAGGGGCTGCCCTGTTTACAGGTTTAGTGCCTTTTATGATCACTATGACCCTTTTGGGGATCAGTATTGGCTCCACCCTACCCCCTATAAATCTCTTGATCACCGGAGCCGCCCCGACCAGTGAACGGGGACTAGTCACCAGCTTGTACGGAACGGTCCGCTTTTTCGGCGTCGCCCTAGGACCGCCTACCTTCGGCTTAGCCAGCGCCTTGGGCCGTAGACCTATGTTTTTCGGTGCCGCTGCCTTGGCCGGCATCGTATTAGTCTTAGCTTGGTTCTTGATCGATCCCCAAAGGCTCTTAGCGGGGCAAAAAAAGGAAGGACGGGATGATGATCATCCCGCCCATGAAGGCCATTGGGTCTAATCGATACAGCTAGCCACCCGAGCCCGATCGGTGACATCGGGGCTAGCCGTCCACTTGCCACAGCGGTCACCCCAACGACCGACGACCTGCCCATCTTCGATCACCTGGGCCACTTCACAATGGTTGGGGCAATCGGGACATTCGAAGCTGTTGGTGGCATACTCCCTTTGGGCAACGGAAAAACCTTTGAACCGGGAGGGAGCGCCATGGTCGGCTTCCATGGCCAAGAGTCCCCCGCCGATGGCTCCCATGACTCCGTGGTGGGTGGGAACGATGACCGGCATGCCTAAAGCCTTTTCGAAGGCGTTTTTGATGCCGACATTGGCCGCCACTCCCCCTTGGAAGAGGACGGGGCCTAAGATCTCTTTGCCCTTACCCACATTGTTTAAGTAATTACGGACCAGGGCTTCACATAAACCAGCGATGATATCGGCCTCATTATGGCCCATCTGTTGTTTGTGGATCATATCCGATTCGGCAAAAACACAACAGCGACCGGCGATCCGCACCGGTGATTCCGATCGGAGGGCCAACTCCCCGAATTTTTCGATGGGGATGTTCATGCGGCTTGCTTGGTGGTCGAGGAAGGAGCCGGTCCCGGCGGCACAAACGGTGTTCATAGCAAAATCGACGACGACACCATCGCGGATGATGATAATTTTCGAATCTTGACCACCGATCTCCAGTACCGTCTGCAGATCCGGTACTTCCCGCAAACCGGCCACCGCATGGGCGGTTATCTCGTTTTTTACCGCATCGGCACCGACAATCAAAGCTGCCAATCGCCGTCCGCTGCCGGTGGTGCCTACACCCCGTACCTTCAGATGACCGAATTCCCGGCCTAGTTCGGCAAGACCCTCCTGCAAGGCTTGGATTGGACGACCACTGGTTCGTAGGTACAGCGTTGCTAACACCTCGCCTGTGGCATCCAAGACGACTAGATTGGTACTTACCGAGCCGACATCAATTCCTAAATAGATGCTCACGTTCAATGACCTCCTAGTAAGGGCCCTCCGCGACTTGCTGGCGATGGCCAAACCGGATGAGATCGACGAAGGCTTCCAGACGGGTGCGGACGCCTTCTTTGCCCGTATGTTCATCTAGATAAAGGGTTAAGACCGGAATATTATGATCGGCACTGACCTTGGCCAAAATGCCTTTGGCTACAATCTCGGGGATACAGGTAAAGGGGGCCAAATGAACGACTCCATGGTAACCATCACGGGCATACATAACGGTCTTGCCGACACTGACGATCCCGTGACCACCGATCTTTTCCTGAAGATAGGGCCGGGCCCAGTACTGGGCATCCCGTTCAGCCTCGATCCGGAAGAAGTCTAAAAAGGCGTTTTCCTTGGTCCAGCTAGTTAGATAAATGGACCGGTCGACTTCTACCCCTAACTCCCCTAAGGTCTCGGCCACATCGCCATTGGAGAAGGGTTCTAAAACCACGTAGATTTCCCCGATGATACCCACTTTCAATGGCTGAGCTGTGGGATCTAAGGGGATGGAATTTAATGTTTCTTCTACTTGATGGCGAGCCTCCCTTAACTCCTTAAGGTCCGCTGCCTTTTCGATGAGAGAGAAGCATTTTTTCATCACCTGGGTGGTCATGCCTTGAACCATTTCCCGAGGACGAAGGTAGTAGGCCCGCTCTTCAACGTGATCTAACAGGTGCAGTTTCCCCCAAGCGAGGCGGATGGTTCGCCAAGCCTGACTCCAAGGAACATTGATTAGGCCCTTAATCTTCCGCAGGAGATCAACGAAATGGCCCCGGGGCGGTTCCAGGACGATGGTCTGCACATCATAGCCTAGGTCTTTTAAGATCCGGTCTTGTAGATAGAGATAGTATCCTGCCCGACAAGGCCCTACTCCACCGGAAGATATGATGGTATCGGCACCCATTTCAATGGCTTCTAAATAGGTGCCTAACAAAATCTTAAAGGGCAGGCAGGCAAATTCCGGTGCATACCTGGTCCCTAGATCGAGGGTCCGTTTAGTCGGCGGTGGCGGTGGAATCACTTCGTTACCGAAACCGCGTAACAATTCGACGATGGCAATATCTGAACTGCCCATGTGAGGAAAGGTGATCTTCATTACCCAGCCCTCTTTCTGGTGAGCATATCTAAAAAGGCTTCCACTCTGGTGACAATCCCCGCTTGCCCCGTGTGTTCATCAAGGGTCAAGGTGGTGAAAGGAATCTTCCCTTTCGTTTCCAATTCCAATAATTTGGAAACCATGGCATCGGGACCACAGCTAAAGGCCGTCAAATGGATGACACCATCGACCAAATTTCGTTCGAGAAAGTACATGCAAGCCCAGAGGACCTGGTTGCTGTAATGCCAGAAAAGGGTTTTCGGCATCCGCTCCGCCAGCCGTTGAGGATGGGGCGCCATATCGGCGGTGAAAACTTGGACATTTAATTTTTCCAATAGGGGTAAAATGTTGCCGGAGATGTAGTCATCATTGACGAGATAGGGATAACCCAACAGGGCTAAACGGATGGGCTTGCCCTGAACCTTCCAGCGGGGTCGTAGACCTAGGGCTTCCCGGGGCAACAGGCCGGAGTGGATTTTATCTTGGTATAACCGCCACTCCGCCAAGGCCTTCCTACCCGCTTGGTAACCAGCCCAATAGGAATAGCCTAGCTCCTTAGCCGTCCGTCCACAAAGGGTATACAGGGATAGACGACCATAGGGTAGGGCCACCCGGGGGCTAAGCAAGGGGGGCAAATTCTTAATACTGGCCCGCAGCAAATCGGGCAATCCCAAAAACTTAGGACAGAAGGTCTCTTTAGCAGCCACCTGTACCATCCGGGGAATGAAAATCCAATCGACCTTATCCTTCAAGTAGACCACATGGCCGTGGATCAATTTAATGGGCACACAGGCATCGTTTACCGTCTGCTGTACACCCCAGTCGAGGATTTCCCTGGTCGTCGGTGGCGAGGTGATGACCTCCAGACCCAAGTCTTCAAGCCAACTACGCCAGAAAGGGTAGTATTCGTAATAAGATAGGGTCATCGGTATGCCAATTTTCGCCATAACTACCTATTGCTCCCTTTTATGATGTACTTCGCTGGCAACGGTGGATTTCCCTTTGCCGACTACTCAGCATAAATCTGGAGATAGGCATACATGATCGCCGGGTAGCCCCGTCTTTCATATTCTTCGACACGGAAGCGAATTTGGAAGATTTGATCGGCCCGCTGCCCCGCAAAGATATTCGTCAAACCTCCATTGGTCGTCACCCCATGCCAGACTCCCTCGTCTTCGCTACGGATCTGGACCTGGAGGCCTTGAATTTTCTCTAGGGGGATATCCCACTTCAGTCTGACGTGGGTAATGGTCATACCGGCCGCCTGTTCCCATTGACCGCCATCCCAACAGCCAAGGGAAGACCATTGCCGGGGGTAAAATATCTTGGGATTGGGCTCCGCCTTCCCTAAATTGATGGCGACGGAGTTGGCCTGGACACACGTGGCCAAAAGGAGAAGGCATATAGGTACAATTAGTCTTCTAAGCATGTTATCCACCCCTTGACTGATATCCCTTTTCAACGTCCGGGATTTATTCCCTTCCTCAAAAGGCCCTAAGATCTTTCTCACCCATTGGAGACAGGCCCTGGTCGGGGGTCTTGATCATGATACGAAAAGGACTGGGATTATGTACCGCAACACCTTCGAAAGGCGATGAACCCCCATCCCTGATCGTTTCATTTTTCTCGCCATAGGGCCTTTACTCTTCGTCTTTAGACGAAATCATGAACGGTCGGCCAATATAGAAGGAGCTTCCATGTTGGTTGAAGTTAACTCCAACTCAGGAAGGGACTGGAGAGATTATACAGCAAAGGCCCCGGAATCTCTTCCGGAGCCATCCTTTTCCCCCTACTATTCAACACCACGGACCACATTGGAACGAACCGATAGAGGTATTCCCTGATGACCCTAGAACAAAGTCAGCATGGTTTTGTCCTGACCAAGGCCTCTCGAGGTCACACAAGGCCTACCCGGTAGGCCAAGCTTCAACGGCCGTAGCAACAGCGGATCCCTTGATCCGATGGCGTCCAGGGCTGTAGGCAAGTTCCCCCGTTTTTAGTGAACTCTCCACAGGTGGCTTCTAAAGCACTGAAAGGGCAACGACCCAATCACACGGAGGTGTCTGTCCATGAACAAAACACAACGTCGATTAGCCTTTATCCTTTTGCTTGGTGCCGCGATGTTGCTAACAGGATGTTATAGTCTAGTTGGAGGCCTTTATTTCGATGAAGACGGTCAAGCAGAAGTTTTGGTCGCCGTCCTGGCCGATGAAGCCCTAGGAGGAGAAGAGGCGAGGATCTTGGCTTGGCAGCTGAACTATCTTTTCCCCCAGCTCGATCTGGAGTACACCCAGTTTAACGAGCTGACTGAAGGGGATTACACTCTATATCACGAAACAATATGGATATCTAACGAACCGGTGGATATAAGTGGTTCCCAGTACTTCTCTTTCACCGAAAGGGATGATGGTTCTTTCGCCTTCGAAGCAATAATCCCACCGGTTTTGGATGATGTTACTATCGAAAACCACGATGAAACGATCCTGCGGTTCGGGGTATCGATGCCAAAACCAATTGATATAGCAAACACACCGACCCTGGTTGATGAGAACACAGCAGTTTGGAATATCACTAGGGGGATGTTGGTCTCTGGGACGAGGTTAAGGGTATATACCGAATAACTGGATAAATGATTGGGAGTTGATATTTTATTGCGGATTAACCCTGTCATCTAGTGATAGCAAACGCCGACACCACGAGTATCTTCTCGTAGATGTCGGCATTCCGTAGTCAATTCACCCTAACACACAGTTCGCAGTGATTCGGCATAGCTATACGCGATTAGTTGCTTCATATTGGTCTCTCGATAACCATCCTCAGCATGGGTACAATTACTAAGGTCCCTTGCAGTGGAATCCTTTGGTTCTCCCGCAGTAACCCCAATCCACCTGAGCTTGTTCTCCCGGCAGCGTTTCGATGGGCTTGTACTCGCGGAAGTTCTTTGGACGAAGCAACGCTACACAGCGCCTCACTGTCCTTTTTGAAC
>JBMNRY010000012.1:0-31297 GCA_050944915.1 Limnochordia bacterium | reverse complement strand
TGTAAGACGAACTTGGGTAAACCGGCCCGTTCCTCCTGTAGTTTCCGATAAATCTGCTTTTCTTCCCAAAACCTTTGGATTTCCGGTTCCCTCTTAGGCAGATTAGCCCGCATAGGGAAATCGGTTTGGGGCAAATGCAGGGTTTTACTATAATCCATCGAACGCTCCTCCTTTCAGATCAAAGAAAAAGCCCCCACCCTATCTCGAGGGCGAGAGCTGAATCCCGCGGTACCACCCCGCTGACGCCAAAGGCGCCGCTTAATGATAGATAACGGTATCACCCGGCACCTCTTACCCATACCTAAAGTACTTCAGAGGGCAGCTCAGGGATGATCCCAGCCTAGGGTGACCACCGGACTTCCACCTATCCTCCGGTTCGCTGTCGGTCCTTATCCTAACCTGGACTGTTCCCTTCATAGCCAATAGCTTATACGGAAGTATTATAACCTAAACTTAACGGAAAAATCAAGGGTTGAGGCCATTTATCTCCCGGGTTTGTTCGATTTCCGTCGGATCGTCCTCCTCGACGGCTACCGCAGCTTCCTCTTCGGGGACAACCTCGGGGAGCACCTTGGTGGGCTCCAGATCTACAACTTCGGGACTCTCCTCTTCCAGGATAGCTAAATAGCTATCGACCATGGCCCGCAGCTTCTTGCGGAAGAGGGCCTCTTCTTCCTTCAATGTCTGGAGCCGGGCCAATTCCCGGTCCACCTGGAGGCGCACTTTGTTGTACAAGCTTTCCGCTTCCACCTGGGCCTTTTTGATGATGGCTTCCGCCTCCCGCTGGGCCAAGGTCTTGTTCCCCTCGGCGATATCCTTCGCGGTAGTTAAGGTATCGACGATGGTCGACTCCAGACGAGAATACTCGGCCAAACGTCCTTTGAGATCGACGATCTCCTCTTGAAGGGCCTGGTTTTGCCGTTGCAGAGCCTCATATTCCTTAACAATCTTCCCCAAAAAATCGTCTACCTCTTGGGGCGCGTAACCACGCCAAACAGTCTTAAATTCCGCTTCGAGAATATCCCGCGGCGTTAACATACCCCTATCCCTCCCTCAATCTAGCGGTATCGTTGAAGAATAATACTCTGCCGTCCCTTTTTCGTAGTCCCCACGATCTCTTCCACCACCACCCGGCCCCGGCCCCTGATGGAAAGGATATCCCCCTGGGCCACCGACCGGGCCGGATTGGCCACCGTTTCCCAGTTCACCTTCACCCGTTCAGCTTTGATCTCCCGGGCCATCTTGCTCCGGGAAGTGCCAAAACCGGCGGCAGCAACGGCATCTAGGCGCAAGGAAGCGACGGTAGCCCTGATGGATTTCACATGTTCCGGCTCTACGGCCAACTGCTCTAATTCGATAGGTTCAACCCGAACGGGAACCCCTTTTACCTGTTGTAGCTGCTGGCAAAGAACAGAACCGATTTCGCTGGCGGCCACCACTTGGCAGCCCCCGTCGATGACGATAAGATCGCCGAACTTCTCCCGGCGCAAGCCTAAAGCCATGATGCTGCCTAGGTAATCCCGGTGGCTAACTTCGGTGAACTTAAAGTTCCCCTCGATCTGGAAGGCGGCTACAGGCAAAGGAACATCCTCAGGGGCTAAATAATCGGGGATGAGGGTGAGCCGTTTCCTTTCCGCTCCTTTGTAACCGCCAAAAAGTCGAAAGATAAAACCGTTGAGATACCGAAGGACCTCCGTGGCCACCTTTTGCTGCCTAGGATCGAGGAAATCACCGCTCTCCGGCTGATTTCTACGATAAGCTGTTTCAGCACAATCGATAACCCGGGCGGCCACTTCCCGGTCCTCCCCGGCAAAGGGAGCTAACAAGCTTTCCCGATCTAACAAAATTTCTCCTCCCCCTAAAAGACCAAAGCGAACAGCAGCGATAATACGATGCGCTGGACCAGATTAAGCAGAATAAAAACGATAATCGGTGAAAAGTCGATGCCGCCATAAGCCGGCAACCACCGCCGCACCGGGCGCAGGACCGGCTCGGTCAATTCGTAAATATAGCGGAGGATGGGATGGTAACCACTGATGGTCACCCAGGATAAGATGATCCGGATAATCAAAATCCACCGGTACAAATCGAAGGCTAAACGGACCAAACTGATGAGCAACAATGGGCTCCCTCCTTACTCCCCTAAAGCCCGGGACTTTTCCGTCGCGGCCACTACCGCCTCGATGAAGGCGCTGCGCACCGCCTCCCTTTCCAAAACCCGCAGTCCGGTAATAGTCGTCCCACCGGGGGAAGTGACCATCTCCCGCAGCTGGGCAGGATGGCGTCCCAGTTGGGCGGCCAATTGGGCAGTCCCTAACACCGTCTGCAAGGCCAGCTTCCAGGCCGTCTCCCGAGGCAAGCCGGCGGCTACTCCTCCGTCGCTTAAAGCTTCCAAGATGGTCAAAACATAGGCGGGGCCACTGCCGCTTAACCCGGTGACGGCATCTAGGAGCTCCTCGGCCACCACCACCGTCTGACCGACGGCGGAAAAGATGGCCACCGCGACCTCCAATTCCCCCTCCCCCACCTGACTACCAGGACTCAACCCACAGGCCCCTTGGCCGATAAGACACGGAGTGTTAGGCATCACCCTGATGATGGGGTTATGGGGAAGTAGTGCTTCCATGGTCTTAATCTGCACTCCGGCGGCGATGGAAATGATCAGCTGTTGGGGCTTTACCTTCCCTCGGATCTCCCCGAGGACCTTAGGGATCCCTTGGGGTTTGACGGCCAACAAGATGGTCTCGGCCCCAACCACCGCCCCTTGGTTGTCCTCGGCTACGGAAATACCTAATCGATCCCCCAGGCCTTGGGCTAGCGCACCATTCAAATCGGTGACGATGATCTCCCTTGGTTCATAAAGTCCTGCCTTAAGGACACCTTCGATGAGGGCACTGCCCATGGCTCCCCCACCGATGACTGCCAATTTAACCGCCATAGCCACCCACCCTAATCAATCAGTTTCTTGAAAAACTCATCGCTGTTGAAATCATCATCGGCCTCGATGAGCACATTGGGAGGAGCGAAGAAATAGATCCCCTCCCCTAAGCGATGGATGGAGCCATCGAGGGCATAAATGGTCCCGCTGGCAAAATCGACGATCCGCTTGGCCAAATCCCGATCCAAATCGAAGACCCTCAGGACCACCGGCCGTCTAGCTTTCAGATGATCAGCGATGACCTGGGCTTCATCATAGGATAGTGGTTCGAGGACGACCACACGCATCTGACTTTTTTGGCCCGGGAAACTAACTACCGGCGCCGGTGTCCGCTTTTTTGGCCACCGGGGTGTCTCCTGCTTCTGTTCAGGCGGGCTTTCTTCCGCCGGAGCTTCCTCCGGTTCTGCTTGTACACCCATAAATCTCAAGATCTTATCGATTAGTCCGCGGCCCATGAGCTTCGCCTCCCTAATAATCCCTGGCTCCAAAGATAGCTTGGCCGACCCGCACCTTGGTTGCCCCCTCTTCGATAGCCACAGGGTAATCGCCACTCATGCCCATGGATAGCTGGGTACAGCCGGGGTAGCGCTCCCGCAAATCGGCCCATAACCTGTACATCTCGCGAAAGTAGGGTCGCACATCCTCAGGTTCTGGACTATAGGGCGGGATGGCCATTAATCCACAAAAATTTATTCCTTCCATATCGTATATCTTTTCCACAAACTGGGGTACATCTCCTGGTTCTAGTCCAAACTTACTTGCTTCATCGCCGATATTCACCTGGACTAGAATATCCATGGTTTGTTCCCGCCTTAAGGCCTGTTTGTTGATCTCCTCAGCCAAGGGGTAGCTGTCTACCGATTGGATCATATCGAAGAGATCGAAACAGTACTTGACCTTGTTCCTCTGCAGATGGCCGATTAAATGGCGTTGAACAGGCTGATCGATGTGGGGAAACTTATCCCGGGCTTCCTGGACCCGGTTTTCTCCGATATGGGTCAAGCCGGCATCGATGGCCTTCTGGATCCCTTCCACATCTACCGTTTTGCTTACCCCGATGAGGGTGATCTCTTCCGGATCCCGGTTGGCCCGAACGGCAGCTTCGACCATGGCCCTCCGGATCCGGGCTATGTTTTCCTTGATGGTTTTCATCTGTTTCACCGACCTTCTATACTTGTAACCAGAGCCCGCGGACGATAACCGGCACCCCTTCGGGGACGCCACCGACACAAACCTCTTCCCCCTGCCGACCAAGGACTTTAACCGGTTGGAACAAGGGACCCTCGGGGGTCTGAATGTAAACGCCTATTCGACCCCGGGATTCCCGCACGGCACTAGCAGGCAGAATAGTGCCCCGATGGCGTTGGATGATGATCTTCACCGGCAACTGCCTCAGGGTATCGAAGGCAGGCAAATACCGATCGAGGGCTAATAACAAGGCTTGTTCCTCCCCCGGTTGCCCGAGTCCTTCCACCCGAGCAGCAAGTTCGGGGAACCCGGGGATATGGACCTCTACCCTTTGACCCCGCCGCACGGGCTCATCCACAGGGGGAATAAAGGTTAATAAATACAACTGGTGATCGGGGAGGAGGCGAAAAAGGGGATCACCGGCGGCTACCTCTTGACCATCGGTCCTTTTGATCCGTTGGGGAGTAAGCTTGACCAATTCCTCCTTGGAATAACTAAGGACCCCCTCCGGTGTCAAAACCCCTTCCAAACCATCCAGTTCGTAGTGGATCACACCGGCGGTGGGGATGGTGATATGACCAACGGAGCTTTCCCAGGCGCTGATTTCCCTTTCCGTTTGGGAAAGGAGGGCCTCCCTACAGGCCTTTAAATCCTCAAGCTTCTGGGATCCCTTTCCCTGGGCCTCTAAGGCCTTGATCTCCTTGTCCAACTGATAAATATGCTCCAAAGCCGCCAGTTCTCCATCCCGCCATTGGGCCCGGCTTTCTTCGAGGCGGGCACTGGCCCCTTGGAGCTGCCCTTCGTCCCAAATTTCGACGATGACGGAACCTCCCTGAACCCGCTGACCCGCAGGTACTAAGAGGCTAATCCGGCCCGGTATAGGCGCATAAAAGGTTTGCTCCCGACGAACGGCCAGGGCTTCGACCTGGAAACCTAACTCCATGACCCCATGGCGGCTGATGGTCGTCTTGATGAACAGCCCGCCGTGGCGAACCAGTTGCCAGCGACCAAAGATAAACAACAAAATCACGAGCAACAGAAAAAAACCCAAGACTAATTTGCCGTTGACTCGACGTCTATGTAATGGAATAACCTTACCCATAATGTACCTCTACTTCCAAATGGACCAGATAATCAACAAAGCGCCTACAGTCCAAGTGTAATAAGAAAAGAGAATTAAGGGGCCCCGGCGAATGAGATGCAACAAGAGTCCGATGGCTAAATAGCCGGCAAGGGCCGCGGCGATGGTCCCGGCCACCAGGGGAGCTAAACCGATCTGTTGACCTAAAGCTCCTAGTTCTCCCAGCTCCAAAAGGGTGGCACCCCCGATGGCGGGGATGGCCAAGAGGAAAGAAAAACGGGCCGCCGTTTCCCGTTCTAAGCCCTTCATAAGACCGAAGGCGATGGTCGAGCCCGAACGACTGATGCCGGGCAGCAGGGCTAAAGCCTGGCCTAAACCGATGAAAAGAGCATCACCAACGCTGATCTGATCGGCCAATTTCCCTTGGTAACGGGCTAGTCTATCGGAGAACCACAAGATCGTCCCGGTGATTACTAAAGCCCAGCCTACCACTTGGCTACCCTGGTAGAGACCGGTGAGCCAGTCCCGTCCAGCGATACCGACGATGGCCGCCGGTAAGGAGCCGAAAACTAAAAGAAGGGGCAGTTGAATATCCCGGATATGGCGTCGGGTACCCCGCAGGTAGGCGAGGGTCTTAGCGATGATCTCTCCCAGCTCCCGCCGGAAGGCGACGAAAATAGCCAATAAAGTGCCGAAGTGGGCGCAGACTTCAAAGGTGACCCCCGGCATTTGAATCCCCAAAAGTTCCTGGAAGAGGACCAAATGGCCGCTGGAACTAATGGGCAAGAACTCCGTTAAGCCTTGGATGACACCTAAGAAGATCCCCTGGAAAACCGTCATCGAAGCCCCTCCTTTCACAAATTAGGATTCTCTCCAACGGACAAAAAACCCTCTAAACCCTTACTTTTTGTCGGGGATGAACACTTCCACCAAGCGGACAAACCAATGGGTCAAAGGTAGAGCTAACAAGGCGGTAGCCACATTAAACAAAGTATGGGCATTGGCCACCTGCCGGGCGGGGTCCACCGCGGTGCGGGCCACAAAGCCGGTGAACCATCCTAAAATTGGCAAGAGAAGAAGAACCCCCCACACATTAAACAACAAATGGGCAAAGGCGGTCCTGCGGGCGGCCAACCCCGTCCCCAGGGATGCCAGAAGGCTGGTGACACAGGTGCCCACATTGGCTCCCAGACAAAGGGCGATGGCCGTAGTTAAATCGAGGAGGCCCAGGCGGGTCATGGCAGCCACCATACTTAAAACCAGGCTACTGCTTTGCAAAATCCCTGTAATTAACGCTCCGCCCAGGATCCCGTAATACTGGTTTTGTCCCATATAGGTCAACCAACGGAGGATATCGGGGTGATCCCGCCAGGCCCAAAAGGCAAGACTCATAGTATTAAAACCGATGAAAATACTGCCACAGCCCAGCATGATGGTCCCTAGATAGTGGAAATAACCCCGGGGGAAACAGCCGCTGAGGATCAAACCAAGGAGAAATAAAGGAGGGCCCAACTCCTCGGGGGAAAAGGCGATCAACTGGATGGTGAAGGTAGTACCGATATTGGCCCCCAACATGGCACCGAAGGCCTGACGGTAAGATAAGAGTCCAGCGTTAACCAGACTGACCAACAAGACGGTGATCAGACTACTGCTTTGGCTGAGGGCCGCGGCCAGGGTACCGCTGATCATGCCCAGGAATGGTGTTTTCGTCCCCAGACGGATTAAACGGCGCAGTCGGGGGCCAGAAGCCCGGGATAAGCCCCGACTGATGGTCCGAATACCCAGGATGAGGATCGCTAATCCGGTGAGAAAGAAAAAAATAGCCATGACCCCATCTCCTTCCTGACTAATCTATGAAGGGATAGGGTCGGCCTATTACCAGTTGATGATGGAACCGGGCTGATGGGCAGGATCGAGATAGGCGGCCGGATCGGTGCTGAAAATCCGCACCAGACGGCCTTGGCCAAAACTGACGGGCTCAACCAACATGGTCAGCCCCCCTTGGCTAATCTCCACATACTGGGGGTTAAATTCTTCCCAACCTTCCATGACATCCTCTACGGGAACGATGGTGTGTAACATCTACGCTCCCCCTAAGACCTTCTTTTTGCCCAAGGCAATCAATTCGTTCAATTTGGCCAAGGCCTCGGACAAACCGCCTACAGCATCGACTAACCCCGCATCGGCCGCTTCCTTGCCGATGAGGACGGTACCCACATCCCGGACCAACTCGCCGGTGCGGAAGGTATATTCCCTTAGTTTTTCCTCGCCGATGCGGGAATTGGCGATGATGAACCGGATAATCCGATCCTGCATCTTGTCCAGATACTCATAGGTCTGGGGCACGCTGATGACCATCCCCGTCAAACGAATAGGGTGGATGGTCACTGTAGCCGTGGGGCTGATCATGGAGTAATCGGCAGCCACCGCGATGGGGATACCGATGGAATGACCGCCACCTAAGATTAAGGAGACCGTCGGTTTGGACATAGTATTGATCATTTCCGCGATGGCCAATCCGGCCTCGATATCACCCCCCACAGTATTGAGGACGATTAATACACCTTCGATTTTCGGATTCTGCTCGATGGCGACTAGCTGGGGGATGATATGTTCGTATTTAGTCGTCTTATTCTTCGGCGGTAAGATCACATGGCCTTCGATCTGCCCCACAATAGATAGAAAATGGATATTGGACTCAAAGGGTTGTGGTGGGGCCATCTGCCCCAATTGTTTCACTGCCTCCATGACTTCACTCTGGGCAGTTTCGGCTTCCGGCCCTGGGGGAGTCTCCACGGAGGGAGCTCCTCCACCGGCAAATCGCACATCTTTATCCACGATGGGCTTCACCCTTTCGGCCTAACATTATCGGTTGGCCCGATAATGTTAGTATGTTGCCGATGGGGGATAAATATTAGACCTCCATGATAATTGGTAAAATCATGGGACGCCTTTTGGTCCGCTCATAAAGGAAGTAGTTGAGGGTCTCCCTGGTCCGATCTTTGAGGACACCCCATTCGGTGACATTGACTAATTCTTCGGCCGAGAGGGCCTGTTTGACCCGTTCCCGGGCTTCCTCGATGAGTTTTTCCGACTCCCGCATATAAACAAAGCCGCGGCTGACGATATCGGGGCCGGCAACGATCTTGCCCGTCACCTTATCGATGGTCAGCACCACGATTAAAATGCCGTCCTTGGCCAGCAAGCGCCGATCCCGCAGGACGATGTTGCCAACATCGCCGACACCTAATCCGTCCACTAGGATCTGCCCCGAAGGCACCTTATTACCCTTATAAGCCTTGCCTTTGCTGATCTCGATGGTATCCCCGGGATCGCAGATGAAAATATTCTTACGGGGAACGCCCACCTCTTCCGCCAAACGGGCATGCTTAACCAGCATCCGGTATTCCCCGTGGACAGGTAGGAAATACTTAGGTCGGCAGAGATTGATCATCAACTTCAATTCTTCCTGGCTGGCATGGCCGGAAACGTGGACACCGGAAACAGAATGGTAGATCACTTCCGCGCCCTGCTTAAAGAGATGGTTGATGGTCCTGCCCACCAACTTTTCATTGCCAGGGATAGGCGATGAAGACAGGATCACCGTATCGCCGGGGACGATTTCGATGCGCCGGTGATCGGACATGGCCATCCTAGTTAAAGCCGACATGGGCTCCCCTTGGCTACCGGTGGTGATGATCACCAGCTCCTGCAGGGGCACCTGGTCGATCTCTTCTATTTCAATTAGCACCCCCGGAGGGATCTGCAAATAGCCCAATTCCGAAGCGATGCCGACCACATTGACCATACTGCGGCCGATGACGGCCACCTTGCGCCCATGCTCATAGGCAGCATCGACGATCTGCTGGATCCGATGGATATTGGAAGCAAAGGTGGCTACTAAAATCCGACCTTTTGCCTGACGGAAGACATCCTTAAAGGTCTCGCCTACCACCTTCTCCGATAGGGTATAGCCGGGGTTCTCGGCATTGGTGCTGTCCGATAATAACAGGACAACGCCTTTGTTACCCAACTCAGTGAGCTTGTGGAAATCCGTCGGTCGCCCATCGATGGGCGTTTGGTCGAACTTAAAATCGCTGGCAAAGAGGATGACCCCCTGGGGGGTATGGATGGCTAGGGCCACCACATCGGCGATACTATGATTGACATGGACGAAATCGACGGTGAAAGGCCCCAGATTGATGGTTTGTCCCGCCTTGATCTGATGCAAACGGGCGGAACGTTCAAGACCATGGCCCCGCAGCTTTTCTTCCACCAAGGCTAAAGTCAATCTGGTGCCGTATACAGGGACATTTAACTCCCGCAGTACATAGGGGAGCGCGCCGATATGGTCTTCGTGACCGTGGGTGAGGAGGATCCCCCGCACCCGGTCCCTATTCTCCAGCAAGTAAGTAAAATCGGGGATCACCAAATCGATCCCTAACATATCTTCATCGGGGAACATCACACCACAGTCGACGACGACAATTTCCCCATTGCATTCGACGACAGTCATATTCTTCCCGATCTCGCCGACCCCTCCGAGGGGGATCACCGAGACCTTATCGTTGTTTTTCTTAGCCATATAACTGGCCAACACCTCCTTGGTTGTCTCGACCGGAACACGGCGTCCCTTTCCGGTCTTCTTTCGTACGAAGGTAAACCGTCCCTATCGCATCTAAGTTATTATATCCCCCTTTGAAGGGAAGTACAAGGCCGGGGGATCCAAATTGCCAGCAATCTGGCAACTTTAAAATGAAAAAACCCCCATCAAGGGGGTCGTGCCGGGATGTCGCCAGGGACATCCCCGGCCGCCGTTAATCCAACAAACCGACCTGTTGCATACAATTCTTAATGGCCTGGAGCTCAGCTTCGGTAGGTCCGACCAAGGGCAGACGGAAACCGCCCATATCAAAACCGGTCAAACTGACCCCCGTCTTCACAGGCACAGGGTTGGTGGTAATGAACATGGTCTTAAAGAGGGGTAGCAATTGGGCATTAATCTTGGCTGCTTCGGCCACATCCCCCTGCAAGAAGGCATTAATCATTTCCTTCATTTGCCGTCCCACCAAATGGGCAGCTACACTGACCACACCGACCCCACCTAAGCTCATGATGGGCAAAGTATAGGCATCATCACCACTGTAGATGGCAAAATGATCGGGGGTAGTCCGGTAGATCTCACCCACCTGCTCCATATTGCCGCTAGATTCTTTAATCGCCCGGATATTGTCGATTTCCGCCAACCGAGCCACCGTTGCGGCCTGCATATTAATGGCCGTCCGACCCGGGATGTTATACAACATGATGGGCAGACTGGTGGCCTCGGCCACCGCCCGGAAATGTTGGTAAAGACCCTCTTGGCTAGGTTTGTTGTAGGAAGGAACCACCAACATAATCCCATCGACACCTAGTTTTTCCGCCTCTTGGGATAACCGAATGCTCTCCCTGGTGTTATTGCTCCCCGTGCCGGCGATGACTACCCCTTTGCCGCCGATGGCTTCGGTGATCACCTTGAAAAGATTTAATTTTTCTTCGTCGGTCAATGTAGGCGATTCCCCGGTGGTCCCACAGACGACGACACCATCACTGCCCGATTCCAACAAGCGAACGGCTAACTGGGCCGCCTTATCGTAATCGACGGACAAATCCTCTTTGAATGGGGTAACCATGGCCGTAAGTAAGTTACCAAATCGCTTCATTTCCATCGGCACAAGGTACCCCGACCTTTGCATAGGACGGGGAAGTTTGTGCCTTCCCTCCCTTGTTGTAAGTTATAACCGAAATTCCTTATGCAGGGCGCCGACTGCCGACGCCACTTCCTCGGCTTTGATTAGACAGGAAATATTAGCATGGGAGTCTGCCGTTTGGTAAATGGTAACACCTGCATGATATAGGGCACCGACTACCCTGGCCATCACTCCTGGAACTCCCCGCATACCCCCTCCGACAACACTGACTTTGGCCAGCTGACGATTTATTTCCACATCGACCGGTAGATCTCCTAGTAATTGGGCAGCCTTTTTTGCCTGGTTGTCGAGAATGGTAAAGGCAATGAGGCCGGGATTAACTTGGATGAGATCGACGCTGATCTGGGCTTCCCCCAAACGACGGAAGACCTGGTATTCCAGCTGGCCGTTAGAACCATCCCGGGAACGGATGACCAGTTGGGCTAAAGGAGCTAAATGGGCGATACCGGTCACCACCCGATCCCCGGTGATGTCCACACCGGCTCCCCATTCCTTAATTAGGGTACCCTCTCCTTGGCCGTCGGCAGAGCGGACCACGATGGGAATACTGCCTTGCATGGCGATCTCTACCGCCCGGGGATGGATGACTTTCGCTCCTAAATGGGCCATCTCCATGATCTCCCGGTAGGTCAGCTCCTCCAGCACATGGGCTTCGGGGACGATGCGAGGATCGGCGGTCATAATCCCATCGACATCGGTGTAGATCTCTACTTGCTCGGCCCCTAGGGCCACCCCTAAGGCAGCCGCGGTAGTATCGCTCCCACCCCGCCCCAGGGTAGTTATCTCACCCTCCGGTGTTCCCCCTTGGAAGCCGGCCACAATGACCACTTTCCCCTCTTCCAATTCCCGGCGAATCCTAGTGGTATCGATATTTACAATCCGGGCCCCGTTGTAGACCCCATCGGTAGTAATCCCCGCCTGGGCTCCATTTAAGACGACAGCCTCTAACCCGGCGGCCAACAGTTCCCGTTGAAAGACGACCCCAGAAATAATTTCCCCACAGGCCATGATGAGATCTAATTCCCGAGGAGGAACGGGGCCGGCCAGATCGATCAAGGTATCGGTAGCATAGGGACTTCCTTTCCGGCCCATGGCCGAAACGACGACGACCACTTGGTTGCCCCCATCGAGGGCCCGCCCCACCCAGCGCCGGCAGGCCCCTCGACCTTCGGGGGTGGCTACCGCCGTCCCCCCGAACTTCTGAATGATGATTGCCATGGAGCATACCCACCTTATTCTCTAAAAAAGATTGTGGGCTACGACATATTCGGCAATTTGGACAGCATTGAGAGCGGCTCCCTTGCGGATTTGATCTCCGACCACCCACATGTTCAACCCAGAGGGTACCGTATCATCGACCCGGATGCGACCGACATAAACGGGATCTTTCCCTGAGCAATCCCAAGGCATAGGATATTCCATGGCCTCCGGTCGATCTTGGACGATGATCCCAGGGGCATCCTTGAGGATTTCCCGGGCTTCTTCAGCGGTGATGGGGCGTTGGAATTCCACGTTGACACTTTCCGAGTGACTGCGAAGCACCGGCACCCGCACCGTAGTAGCCGTCACCGCCAGCTCGGGTAAATCCAGGATCTTCTTCGTCTCATCGATCATCTTCATTTCTTCCTTGGTATAACCATTATCCAGGAAGGCATCGATATGGGGAAGCAAGTTAAAGGCAATTTGGTAATGCTTATCAGCCCCACCGAAGGGTAGCACCTTGGCTTCCATGGGCTGACCGTTGGCGTAGGCTTTGACCTGGTCTTCCAACTCGGTCATACCTGCCACACCGGCACCGGAAACGGCCTGGTAGGTGGAGACGACGACCCGTTTCAAGCCGGCGGCATCATGGAGGGGTTTCAAAGGCAGGACCATGATGGTTGTGGAACAATTGGGATTGGCGATAATACCTTTGTGCTCGTGGATGGCTTGGGGATTGACCTCAGGTACCACCAGGGGTACATCGGGATCCATCCTGAAGGCACTGGTATTATCGACGACGACGGCACCGGCCTCGACTGCATGTTGGGCATAAATCTGGCTGACCCTGCCGCCGGCACAGAAGAAGGCCACATTGACACCGGCGAAGGATTGGGGAGTTACTTCCTCGACCACTATCTCCTCATCTCCGAAGGAGACCTTCTTACCCGCTGACCGAGCGGAGGCTAGTAGACGTAGGCTAGCGATAGGAAAATCCCTCTCCAGTAGAATATCTAGCAACTCCTGCCCGACAGCCCCTGACGCACCTAAAACAGCTACATTGACCTTACGCAAAATACCTTTCTCCTCTACATTGAAATTTTCTATCCGGTTTCCCCCTTATATTCTACCAAGATAGGCTGGATTTGTCGCCCCTCTAATGCCCCTTCGATGGTGGGCAAGAGTAACTCCATCTTGGCCACCAGCGACCGCTCTTTCTGGAGGGGATTATCTTGACCGAAGGGGACCAGATAAATATTACGGGTATTGAGCAGCAAACCGAGGTTTTTGGCATTCCCCGATAGTCCATCGTTGGTGGAAATGGCCACCACCACCGGCCGACCGTTGCGCAAATGACCCTTGGCCGCCATCAGAACAGGACTATCGGTAATAGCATTGGCTAATTTAGCCATGGTATTACCGGTACAAGGCGCGATGACAACTACATCCAACAATCTCTGGGGACCCAAAGGTTCAGCCTCGACCATGGAAGCGATAGGTTCCTTCCCCGTGAGCTCCCTTAACCTCTTGATCACATCGGCGGCCCGGCAGAATCTAGAATCGGTTTTGGCCACTTCCCAAGAGATGATGGGGGTTACCTGGGCCCCCAGGGCCACCAGCCTTTCCAACTGGGGCCATGTGGCCTCAAAGGTACAATAGGATCCCGTCAATGCAAAACCAATCCGTACGTCCTTCCAATACATTATGGAGCACCCCCAACCGGGCCCGTTCGGTGGCGTAAGGAACGTAGGATGATTCCCGGATAGGTAGCAGCGAGGATCTCACCGGCGGTAACGGGGGCCACTTGACCCGGCAAAGCCAGGGCCAACCGGGCCTTGATCCCCAACTCCTCGGCCGCCTGGAAATCGGTGCCTCCCGGAGCGGAAGCCAAATCGATGATCACTACTTCCCGTGCCATGACTTCCAAGATCTCCCGGGTCAAAACTAAATGGGGCACCGTGTTATGGACGGCCTGGGCCAGACGGCAGACCTCCTTGAGTTCCCCGAAATCGACGGCACCTAACCCCATCTCCAAGGCCCGCGCTCGCTGGGCGCTGCTTCTGGCTACCACCGTCACCTGGGCTCCAACCGCGGCTAACAACCGGGCTAAGGTGATGCCGCAGCGACCAAAGCCGATGACCACCTGCCGGCTGCCGTGGATAGTTATGGGCAGCTCGTCCATGGCCAACTGCAAGGCCCCTTCCGCGGTGGGAATGGAATTAAGGATGGCCAGTTCATCATCTTCCGCCGTTTCCACTAATTGGAGGTCATAATCCCGGGCTAGCCGGCGTATGATCGGTTTAGCTACCCCGATCAACAGGGGTGTCCCCGGTGGCAAAACCCTGCATAAGGCAGCATCGATTTTGATGGTCAACTGGGGATCGGGGCAAGACTTGATCCATCCCTCCTGATCGGTGTTGCTCATAGGCGCGATGACCACATCGACCCCCGTCACCGCGGCCACAGGATCGGAGAAGGGATGGACATCGCCGGGGGGTAGCATGGAGGGTAAATAGCCAACGGCATGGACCCGGGCTCCCTCGGCTACCAAGGCCTCTAGCAAGCGAATCTCCCGGCGGTCACCGCCCAGCAAACCGATGGTAATGCCTTGCAAACGCCCCCCCATGGGTATCGCCTCCCTCTGCTCGCCAACCGAACTAGGCTCTATCTGCTGCATTATATGAGCCAAGCGGGCAGAGGGTGCTTGTCTTATCTAGTCCTCAAAGAGAAGGTTTTCCAACCCATAAACTAGTCCCTTTAGTTGACCCACCTTTTGAATCCCGTAGATAACCCCCGGCATAAAGGATTCCCTGCTGATGGAATCATGGCGAATGGTCAAAACCTGTCCCTCAAGGCCAAAGATTACCTCTTGATGGGCCACAAGACCGGGCAAGCGAATGCTATGTAACTGGATCCCACCTAAATTGCCTCCCCGGGCCCCTTTGACCTTCTCTAAACATTCCCCCGACCGTTGGTAATCCTTCTGCCTGGCCTCCCGGATCATCTCCGCGGTCTTTATAGCCGTGCCCGAAGGAGCATCGATCTTCTGATCGTGATGGAGTTCGATGATCTCCACCTGGGGAAAGAAGGGAGCGGCCATTTGGGCGCATTTCATCATAATGATGGCACCGATAGCAAAATTGGGCGCGATCAAACAACCGAGCCCCCGTTTTTCACACAAAGAGGCGAGCTTCTCCCTTTCGCTCTCCCCCAGTCCCGTGGTGCCCACCACCGGACGAACCCCGGCATCTAGGGCAGTAACAATATTATCAAAGGCAGCGCTGGGGGTAGTAAAATCAACCATAACCTGGGCTCCACTGGCCCTTAAGGACGCCCCTAAATCCTTCTGGACTAAAATTCCGTTGGGGCCCAAACCCGCCAGCATACCGGTGTCTTCCCCGACGGCTCCTGGATCTACGGCACCCACCAACTCCATCCCCGGCCCTTGACTAACGGCCCGCAAGACGGTCCGGCCCATTTTCCCCGCAGCGCCACTGACTAAGACACGTATATCCATTTTTCTCCCCCTTTCATTCCTTTATTAGCATTTTCTCCATTCTCCTACAAATACGCCTAGCTGTCAAGTTACCCTTGCATTTACTACGAACCCGTAGTATAATCAAATTACTACGACTTCGTAATAAAATGAGGGTGATAAAATGGAAGAACTTCTCCATCTATTTCTCGACAGCCCTATGGGTCTATCCCTTTTTTCCCCCGAACTTCTGCAACTAGATCGGCAGCTGTCGAAAACCGATGCCCTCGCCCTCTTACTCCTCTCCCGTCTAGGAGAAGCATCGATGTCGGAGCTAGCCGCCGGTTTAGGAGCACCTTTAAGCACCATGACGGGCGTGGTGGACCGGCTCGTTAAAGGGGGCTTGATCATCAAGGAACGTTCACCAAAGGATCGGCGGGCCTTTCGACTCACTCCCTCATCTAAAGGAGAGGAAACAGCCCGCATCCTACAAGCCCAGATCAAGGAGATCTTCCAGACTATCCAAGGGGCCCTCACCCCCCAAGAGTTAGCCCAACTGATCCAACTCATCCAAAAGATCTTCACCCGATTGGCCAAGATGCAACCAAAGGAAAAGACTTCTTCGTCCTTAGAACAGATCGAGATCGAATGAAGGGGGAGGTAAACAAATGCGGATTATTCTCTATACCGGTAAAGGTGGTGTGGGCAAAACGACCATGGCCGCGGCCACGGGGACCCAGCTAGCTTCCCAAGGCCACCGGACCCTGATCATGAGTACCGATGCGGCCCACAGCTTAGGCGATGCCCTAGAAACCCCTTTGGAAGCCCAACCACGGCCAATCGCCCCTAACCTGTGGGCCCAAGAAGTAGACAGCCTTGCCGAAGGGGGAAAGAAATTGGGGTTCCTTTCAAAAGTGGCTGGGCGATCTCTTAGCCTGGGCTAATGTCGAGGAAATCGAAGCCGAAGAACTACTGGTGTTCCCTGGGCTCGAGGAATTGTTTAGCCTTTTGCAGATCCACCGCCAGGCCGCGACAGGCCTTTATGAGACCATCATCGTCGATTGTGCCTCCACGGGGGAAACCCTGCGGCTTTTGAGTTTTCCCGAAACTTTCTACTGGCGGCTGGAGAAAATGTTTCCCCAGAAGCGTCGGATCCTCCGCTGGGCCCGACCGGTGGTCAAGGCCGTCGGCGGCGGTTTTGAACTGCCCCCCGAAGGAGCCATGGCCGAAACAGAGGAACTCATCGGCCAACTAAAACAAATGCAGCAGTTGCTCCTAGACCAAAACCGTACCTCCGTCCGCCTGGTCCTCACCCCGGAGAAAATGGTCACCGCCGAAACCCGCCGAACCTATACCTATTTGAATCTCTTCGGTTTCAACACCGACGCCATTATGGTCAACCGGGTCCTTCCCCCAGGCATCCAAGGGAGCTACCTCCAAGATTGGCTGCCCATCCAAGCTAAATACATGGAGGAAATCAAGACTTCCTTCGATCCCTTACCGATCTTCTCCATTCCCTTCATGCCCCAGGAAGTGACAGGCATATCCAGACTCAAAGAACTGGCGGACCAAGTCTTTGCCACAACGAATCTTTCGGACATTCTGCACCAAGGACCTACCGAGGAAGTGGAAAAGGATGGGGACGAATACCTCTTAAAGCTCTCCATTCCTCTAATTACCAAGGAAGATCTCGCCCTTTCCCAAAGGGGCGATGAGTTGACCATCCAAGTCGGTTGGTACAAACGCAAGCTCATCCTACCTCGAAAACTTCTAGGTCGTCCAACCCTAGGGGCCCGTTTCGCCCATGGCAAACTCCTTATCCGCTTCGGTCCCCGAATAATGACTAGTGAGGTGATCAACCCATGAACAAGGGGGAAATAACCCATACCCTCATCGACGGGATCTTCGATCTTCTAGAAGAAGGTAGGGCCAGATTTGCTCCAGCCCGGGACCATTTCCGCCGGGCCCAGGGAGAAATCCTCCTGGGTCTCCAGGCCCTCCTCGATGAAGCCTTAAAAGACCTGGAGGAAGATCCTTCCCCTGGTCTAAAACAAATCCAGCTCACCGATTAACCCGGGGTAGCAACCGAATTTGAAAAAGATAGGGCCAGTTTTTTCCGGTGACAAAGAGACGATCCCCTGCTTCATCATAGGCGATCCCATTTAGGACATCGGTATGGAAGGGAATCCGACTGTGGGAGGGCAACAATCCCTCGAGATCGATCCAGCCCAGGACCTTCCCCGTAACAGGATCGATGCGGATGATCTGATCTGTTAACCAGATATTGGCATAAATTTCCCCGTGGATATACTCCAACTCATTGAGATTGCTCACCGGACCAGCTTGCCCTTGGACGGTAATTTCTTTGATCTTCCTTCCCGTCATCGGATCCAGGTATCTTAAGATCGCCGAACCATCGCTCATAATTAAATACTTCCCATCGGTGGTCAAACCCCAGCCTTCGGTCTCATAGGAAAACTCATCGATTAACTCCCAAGTCTCCAGATCATAAATGAAGGCCACACCTTCCCGGTAGGTAAGCTGGATGATCCGATTCTCCCAAATTGTAATCCCTTCCCCGAAAAAACGAGGCTCTAAATCTAACCGCCGCACCACCACCCCATCGGCGAGGCGGACTTGCCTTAAAGAAGATTGACCGTAAAGCCCCGTCCCTTCAAGGAGGTAACCATCCACATATACCAACCCTTGGCTGAAAGCATAAGGATCATGGGGATAGCTGGCTACCACCTGGTAATCATACTGTCTTTCCGCCCGGGCCTGCCCGAAGGATATGATCACTCCCAAGGAAACCATAAGAAGTACGAGGAGCGCCCGTGAAGCCCTTGAAGGTGACTTAATATAGAAACATCGGTGCCCAAGGGATTTGGCCATCAAACCACCTCAACCTAGGAAGAAACCTTACCGCCCGACCACCGCCCCACCGCCAGGGCCAAAGGAGCCGCTAACCATCAGGGCTGGGATTCTACCGGAGGGTGGCGGTTTCCTGCCCATAAAGAAGAAGGCCGCCCTCCGTGGCGACCTTACCTGGGTAGCTTACTAATGACTTTCCACATCATTGGCACCGAATTCCCGGAGGATATCGGCGGCGCTTTCCAATCGATCCTCGTCATCGGATTCGACGACGGCCAGGATCTTACCCCGCTTCACTTCTTCTTCGTAATAGCGGCCCCGTTCTTCGGGAATCCCCAAATCGATGAGCCCACCGGCCACACCGCCGGCAACAGCTCCCGAAAGGGTGGCCGCCAAGGGACCAGCGGCGATGATGGGACCAATTCCAGGGATGGCTAAGGCACCGGCGCTGGCCAACAGTCCGGCCATACCACCTAGGGCACCACCCCAGGCGGTACCGTCGGCCATATCCTCGCCAGCCATATCATCCCCGCCTTGGCCGCTTTCATCTTTGGCCACGATGGAGACCTCAGACTCATCGAAACCTTCATCCCGCAGGGCCTCTAAGGCGTCTTCCGCCTGATCCCGGGAACTAAAGGTACCAATCAGCGTTTCCATATACTGACCAATCCCCCTTTACAGATAGAATGCCTTCATGGCTATTCTGCCCCAAGGGGAATCGGCTATACATCTTCCCTATTTCCCTTCCTCGGCCTCGGACATATCGATGATCAACAGATCGACACCGATCTTTTTGATCCCCGACCAAGGCAGAGTCACCCACCGTTGGCGGCTGAAAAATCGGGGACCGCTAGGCAAAGGCATGAGCAAAGAAACGATGCGACCGGTCTCAGTATCGATGACCATATCGGCATCATCGACTAAACCCATCCGCACCCCTTCATCGACGTTGATGATCTCCTTGCCGGCCAACTCCGAATAACGCACCTTCCTCACCACCTAAAAGGAATAAAGGTATCCCACCCGCAACGTCCGATCCTGGTCCCAATAGGCATCGAGGCGTCCTTCATCGTAGCTGCCCCATTGGATGTAGAAAGGCTTCCGCTCGGCCCGCAAATAGTAGAAGTATTCAGGGACTTCTCGCCTGCGGCCCTTGATCACACCCCGCCAAGACCAGCGGGACCAGCTCCGATCCAGCTGCACCCGCCACCGACTTTCCCGCTCCTGCCAACCAAGAACTACCCGCCCCCAGAGAAAATTGCGCTGCAGACGAACCCGCCGATCCCAGCCGGCGGCCAAATCCCGGGCGATGAGGGTCAAGGTCCAAGGGCCGCAGATAGTCTGACCTTCCCAACGGGGACCGGTGGCCATCTCTTCCCAGCGGAAACGAAAACGCCACAGGCCCAAAGACGGCGGCGCGTAATCCACATAGCGCTGCCGGTAGGTCAACCCATCGCTCCAGCCTACCAGTTGACTCCAACCGGCCTGGATGCGGCCCCAAGGCGATGACCAACCCAACCCATATCGCCAACCGTGACGGTCATGGCGGTAAGGATCCTCCCAATTGGCCCAGGATTTCCACCCGGGACTTAAAGCTTGGTAGCCTCCTTGCAACTGGAGCCGGCCGAGGGAAAGGCGCCCATGGCCCAAAAGGGCCGTTTCCCCATCTAGAGCCATCCCTACCGCGCCTTGCAAATCCCAAAGACCCCAGCGCAGGCGGCCGTAGACATCGCCCATGGCCGCCTCCCAAACTTCCCTTCGCTCTCCGATGGCCGCGGCTCCCAAACGCCACCGGGGTGTAGCTGCCTCCCACTGTCCCCCAAAAAAATGGGCTTCCTCCCGTTGGACATATTGGAGCAGCAACCGCTGGGGACCATAGTGGCCTGTAAGGACCACCGCCGGTTTGCGGGGATCCCGCACCCCGGGGCTCACTAACCGAAAGGGGTCATTAATACTTCTATGCCTTTTGTTGAACAATATGTCCAGGTTGAAATGACCTAGGACCAAACTTCCCTGGCCCTCGATGAAGCCCCAATGCTCCTCATCTCGCCCCCACAGGGTATCGATGGTCCAAATAGGACCTTCCCGGCGGTAACTCAATTGGGGAATTAACTCAAGATTGTTCCTTAATTCTTGACCGCTGACCCAAGGACTGATCAACAAAAGAAAAAAGGCCCACCAGTAACGCACACCACAACCTCCTTCGGGTCTGGTGTACCTGGGGACCTATCTGTTGCTCCTTACTTCGTGGGCGCAGTATAACCTTCCTTCAAGGATTTCCCATCTTGGCGGCGGAAATTCTCCTCGTTCTTAACCAAATAAGCTTGGTAAAGGTCATCGGCCGATAAGCCCACTTTCAAACACATGCTGACGAAAAAATGCAAGACATCGACCAGTTCTTCGGTGATCCGCTCCCGATCCATCTCCCGGGGATTCTTCCACCATTTGAAATTGACCTCATCGATCAACTCCGCCAATTCGGAAATGATGGCCAAGGTTTCCTTCTGGACCCAAGTGGCCATATCGAAATCGATCCCCCGGCGCTGGATCAATTCCTCATCGAAACTGCGCTGTTTCTCAAAAATATGCTCTAGCTTGTCCACCGAAGTTAACCTCCTTTCAGCCGGCCCGCTCCAACAAAGCATCATCGGTGGGGCCGATGGCCACTAAACTAAACTCCTCGGGACGGAGAAGTCCCTGGGCCACCCGACAGATATCCTCGGTGCTCACACCATCGATCCGGGCGATGAGATCATCGGGGGTAAGGATTTCTTGGTAGTAGAGCTCCGATTTGGCGATGCGGCTCATCCGATTGGTGGTACTTTCTAGACTCAAAAGGAGACCGCCCTTCAGCTGTTCCTTAGCCCGGTGCAACTCCTGGGCCGTCGGGCCCGACTGACCCATGAGCTCTAGCTGCTCATAGATCACCTTCAGAACTTCTTCCACGTTATCGGGGCCTGTGCCCGCGTAAACACCGAAAATGCCCGTATCCTGGAAACAAGAATGGAAGGAGTAGGCCGAATAGACTAAACCTCGCTCTTCCCGCAGCTCTTGGAAGAGCCGGGAACTCATGCCCCCGCCGAGGATGACATCGAGGAGATAAAGGGCAAATTTATCGGGATGGGAGCGATCGACCCCCTTGGTACCTAAACATAAATGGATCTGTTCTGTATCCTTACGGCGAAAGACCAGCCGTTCCGGTGTAGCTCCCTCAAAGACCCTTTTCGGAGGCTTGGCTCCCTGGAGATGACCGAAGTGCTTCTCCATTTCGGCCACAACCTGGTCATGCTCAATATTCCCCGCCGCGGCCACCACCAGATTTCCCGGCACATACTGGATCCCCATATATTCCCGAATATCCTCCAGCCCCATCCGAGCGATATTGGCCCCCGTACCCATGATGGGCAAGCTCAAAGGATGGTTCTTCAACACCGCCCCCACAAAAAGATCGTGGGCCAGCTCTTCGGGGGAATCTTCATACATCTTGATCTCTTCCAAGATGACGCTTTTTTCCTTGGCTAATTCTTCCTGCCGGAAGGTAGAATTAAGGAACATATCGGCTAATAATTCAACGGCCGTCGATAAATGCTTGTCCTGAACCCGGGCGTAATAACAAGTGCTTTCCTTACCGGTAAAGGCGTTCATTTGACCACCGGTGGCATCCATGGTCTCGGCGATCTGCCGGGCAGTCCTGGTCTTGGTCCCTTTGAACATTACATGTTCGATGAAGTGGGAAATACCGTTGTTCTCCAGGGTTTCATCCCGGGAGCCCGTATGGAACCAAAACCCGATGGTCACAGAGCGCACATGGGGTATCGTTTCGGTAACGATGCGTAAACCGTTATCTAAGACTGTCTTCTGGTACAAAAAACTACCTCCTTACTTCCCCCAGCCTGTACTGCTCCCGATCTTCTACATTTTCTCGCCTCCACCTGCCTCGATCCTTTAACGTACCGCCAAGAAAGGAACCAAATGGCCCTAAACCTGTGGAAATTTACCTAGAGGTTCCCTCCACCCCAACGGGGAAACTCCCTAATGATTACCCCTGGAAAGGATGACAACCTTTGCAGACCTTCCTCGCTTACCTACTGACCATAATCCTCTCCTTAGCCGGTATCTTCGGCGGCGGGACGCCCTCCTCTCCCCAATCGACGGGCTTAGCCCCCGGCCAAGGTGCCATCATCCAGGGTGAAGGAGCCCTACTAAGAGAAGGACCTGGCGTTGATTATCCCGTGGTGGACACAATTCCCAAGGGCCAAAGGGTGCAAATCGTCGAAACCCGGAATGGCTGGTATTACATCACCACCCCTGAGTCAGAAGGCTGGATCGCCGCCTGGCTCTTGCGGGCCGATGGTTCTACCCCTTACTTAAGCACAAACAAAGCCCGTCAAATGGTCGGCTACTATGTTGAAGATGGCCGAGGTGCCTCCTATGCCGCCCTTACGGAACACTCCCATCTCATCGACACCGTAGCCATCTGGTCTTATATGCTCGATGATCAGGGAGAACTCCAAGGTCAAAGCACCGCCCGGGTCTTAGATCATGCCGGTCAAGCCAACATCAAAACCCTGGCTTTGATCCATAATTACCGGGAACCAGCCTTTGATGCAACTATGATCACCGAACTGCTCTCCAATCCCCAGAACCGCCGTCGAGCTGTAGAGAATATCTACAACACCCTCACCCGTTGGGGCTACAGCGGTGTGAACATCGACTTAGAAAACGTCCCCGCCGAACAACGGGATAACTTAACGGCCTTCATGGCCGAGCTGGCAGCCCGACTCCGTCCCGCAAATCTTTTGGTCACCATGTCGGTACCGGCCAAAACGGGCAAGCACAACTGGCATGCAGCCTATGATTACCGGGCCTTAGCACCCCATGTGGATCAAATGATGCTCATGACCTATGATGAACACTACCGGGATGGGCCACCGGGACCTATCGCTTCCATCGGCTGGGTGGAAGATGTGATCCAATATGCGACTAAGCATATCCCCCGGGAGAAGCTCTTCCTCGGTATCGCCGGCTACGGCTACAACTGGGAAGAAAGGGGTCCCGATCAATGGCAGGCTGCGGCCCTCACCGAAAAACAAGCCCGGACCTTAGCCCAAACGAAAAACGTGCCCATCCAATGGGATGAGCAAGCTAAAGTGTCCTATTTCACCTATACCGATGTGGGGCGGCGCCATCAGGTCTACTTTGAAGATAGCTACAGCCTCGCCCATAAACTGTTCCTAGTTAACAAATACGATCTAGCCGGAATCGCCCTCTGGCGCTTAAGCTACGAAAGTCCCGCCTTTTGGGAGACGGCCGCCCGGGGACTGAAACCCTAGAGGTGGTAGAGCAACTCACCGACGGGAACCAACTGGAGGCCCTTAGCTTTCATCCCCTTGATGATCTCCGGCAGGGCCTTCAACGTATTTTCCTTGGGGTGCATCAATACGATGGCCCCATTTTCGCTTTTGGGGACGATCCGCTCCACTATGGTCTCGGGACTGGGATTTTGCCAATCGATGGTATCTAAGGTCCACATGATGGTGCGGAAACCTAGGGAGCCCGCCTTAGCCAAAACCCGATCGTTGAATTCCCCATAGGGCGGAGCGAACAACCGGTTGGACTGGCCAGTGAGTCGATCCAGCAAATCCTCGTTTTTTACCAACAAATCCTCCAGCTGTTTTGCCGACAGAGAATTGGGATGGGCATGCCACAGGCCGTGGTTGCCGATCTCATGGCCGGCTTCCGCCAAAGCTTTAGCCATTTCCGGATTGTTTTCCGCCCAACGACCGGTCAAAAAGAAGGTAACCACCACATTATGCTCCCGGAAAACCTCTAACATCCGGGGAAGAACCTCTTCACCCCAATCGACGTTGATGGCTAAGCTAGCATAGGGCTTTCCCGGATGACCCCGGTAAACAGGTTCGAAGAAATCCTGACTGATCACCGGCAGGAGCTCCTGGCGAACGAAATCCACCTTGGCCCCCGGCCAAGCCCCGAGGATCTGCTCCACCGTCGCCGGCACGTCGATCCAATAACCGACCACCTCGGGCTCCACCCTGCCCGTAACAGGATCATAACGGGCATCGACAGGCTCCATGCTCATCTCCTTAGCCAACTGGGAGACGAAGGAATATAGCTCTGGCTCCAACATCCCTTCCACCGGCAGATCCCCTAAAGTGACCCCCGGTTTGGCACCATACAACTTCCGATGGATATCATCGACTAAAGAGGGCCCAAAACCCCAAAGTAGGAGGACCAATAAGATGATCCCCAACCGCCGCTGCATCCTTTTGGTCACCACGATGGACCACATCCTGATTACCCCCCTACTCTTCTAGACGGTCGGGGACCGTCTTACTAGGCCGTTGGGTGCCGGAGTGGTTCTCGATATAGTAATTATCTCGATAGATGATCTGGGAGACAGGGACGACGGTGTAATTCTGCCGATGAAGCTCACTCAGGATCTCATCGACGGCAGCCGCCGTGTAGGTCCCGTTGTTGTGGAAGAGAATAATATCCCCCGGTTGGACACTTCTCAGGATCCGCTGCACGATATAATCCTTCGAAACATCCTTCCAATCCAGGGAATCGAGGGACCATTGGATGGTGAAATAGCCCAACTCCGCGGCACCTTCGATCACCTTATCGCTATACTCGCCGAAGGGTGGCCGAAACAAAAAGGCGTTCTGTCCCGTCAACTCCTTGATCTTTTCATGGGTGCGGGCCAACTCCTCTTTGATCTGGGCTTTACTTAAGGAATTCATATGGGGATGGGTGTAACTGTGGTTGCCGATCTCATGTCCTGCTGCGGCGATCTTCTTCACATAGTCGGGATGTTTTTCTAACCAATAACCGGCCAGGAAAAAGGTCGTCTTTATCTTATGTTTATCTAAGACCTCGAGCAGATAATCGGTCCGTTCGGTACCCCAAGTGGCATCAAAGGAAATGGCCACCTTCTTATCGGGCACTTCCACCCGGTAAATGGGAACCTGCCGGGCCAACAAAAAGCTGCTCACCGTCTGTACCGCCCGGCTCCCTAAATACTGCAGTCCACTGACTACCAAGGCCAACAAGATAACGGCGATTACAGCCCAAGCTTTGCTGCGGATATAAACATACACCCCTTCCACCTCCTTACAGGAAAAACCTATGCAAGGAGGGGAAGGGGTATGCTAGCGGGCAAAATTATGGTTACCGATCCTTGTTAAGGTCTGCCTTGTGGCCCAAAAATCTAAAGCCCGAGACTTTTCCGGGTTATAGAAAAACAAAGCTCCACCGGTGGGATCCTCCCCCTGAAAGGCCCTTCGAGCAATCGCCACAAACCTCTCGGGCACTTCATCGGGCAGCAATCCCTCCTCCACCACCAAAAACTGCCCCGGCTGATAGATCACTTCTTCCACCGTATCGGGAAAACGAGGATCCTTGACCCGATTAGCGATGACCGCGGCCACAGCCAACTGACCCAGCTCATCTTCTCCCCGGGCCTCAGCCCAAACCACCTTAGCCACCAACTCCATATCTTCCTCGGTGGGTTCCCTTGCCGGCATCTTCTCCACCTTTGGTATCCGCAGCTCCAAGCCAATAGATAACAAGCTGGGATCCTCCAAGGGATTTAAAGCCAACAACTCCCTGGGATGAACCTCGAACTTCCTCGCGATAGCATATAAAGTATCCCCCGGCTGAACCACATAGGTCCCCCCATAAGCAGGGACCCCAATCAGACAGCAAAGGAGCAAACTCAACAGCAGAGCCATGGTTCTCACCCCTGCTGTCTTGTTCGAGCTTAAGCTCCCAGATCCTCCTAACTCTGGCCTAACTTGTCCAAAAATCGCAACAATCGACTACCTTCCACCAACCGACTTATCGAATACTTCTCCGCATACCAATGTACCACCACCAACCCGACCAACAACCACAGACCACCCCCAGCTATCACAAAACCGACCCCCAACAAAGCACCAAGAGGATTCGATCCCATATCGCCCAACATCACCTTCGCCCCCAAATCCCAGGGCAAATAGACCATCATCGCGGCAGCCACGGGAACGAAGATTTCCAACCGACTGTCCCTGGCCACCAGCAAAACCACCAACAAACCCAATACGAAGACCTTCCCACACCGACCAGGCCTTAGATCCATCAAATTAAGTCCATTGGTGGTCAAAGCGATGATCAAGCCATTGAGGATCAACCCTCCCCCCAGCAAATAGGCCAAAGTCAAGGACAACAGACCACCATAAAGGGCTTTCAGCGCCCCGGTGGTCAAACGCCCCTCCATTAACGCCCGAGCATGACCCCGGAGGCCCTTGGCCGAATGATCTCCCCCCACATCATCCAAAAGGCCCAACAAACCAAAGCCGAACAATGTGATGCTGAGGAGTGATAACTGGCTTTCGTCATAGAATCCAAAAAATAGACCTACGATCCCTCCAAAGAAAGAACCCAAGATGACCGCTAAACCACCGCAAAAGGGGATCCGCTCCCCCCGGTAGTTCTCCCGGACAAAGCCAGCCTCCTGAGATAATTCCAAGATACCTTCCAAGGCCAAAAAAGTGGCCAAGGCCCCAGCGGCCATGATCAAGAGGACCATCCCTTAACCCCCGATCCGGCGCAGCAGAGCTAGGAGAATATGACCGAATTGCCGCCCACGGTGGCGAAATCCAGCAAGACTTTTCCCCGTCTTGGCATGGCTCATCTCCACCTCCACCTCTCTGATCCGATAGCCTAACCGCAAGGCATCGATAGTCAGGCCCACCTCCGCCCCAAACCCCCCGGCAAAACCGTTGGTTCTCTCCAAGATCTCCCTCCTGATGGCCCGCTGACCAGATAAGGGCTCCCGCACCCGCTGGCCTGTTAAAAGGTAGATCCCAGCCGAGCCTAAACCTTTGGCCAGTCCAAAACCTGATTTTCCCCCCCGTTGGGGAAAAACCCCCACCACTAGATCGGCCTCATCGCCCCAGATTGGTTCTAAGAGTTTTGCCCCTTCCAGGGCACTTAAACCTAAATCGGCATCGAGGGTTAAGAGGATCTCTCCCTTGGCGAGCTCCAGCCCCGCATTCAATGCAGCCCCCTTACCCCGGTTCTCCTCCAGCCGTAGAACCCTTGCCCCAGCATCCTCCGCCAGTTGACCCGTGCCATCAACGGAGCCATCATCGATGACGATTACTTCTTCCACTTTCGGAATCCCCAGGGCCGCGCGGACGGAATTTTGGATCCGCTGGGATTCGTTATAGGCCGGCATGAGCACGCTGACCACACTAAGGTCCCCCTTCAGGCAACAGCCTGCGGGCCGTCTCCTTGATGCCTAAATGGTCTATTTTCTCATCGGCCAATAACAACACAAGGCCTAACTGCCCCGCGGGAGTATCGATATTATCAACCGTCGCGATCCCCTCCCCTTGGTAAACCCCCATGTAGGAACATAAGGCCTTCGAGGTCTCGGCACCGATGACCCGTCCGGTGTAGCTTTGCAAGAAGGGCAGGTCGATCTCCCCCGTTCGGTCCTCCCCGCCTCCACCTAGCAAAACGACGCTATCGATCCCTTCAGGCAGCTCCTTCAAGATATTAATCCCCGGCAGGGCTCGTCCCCCCTCCCCCAACCAAGCCATCAACTCGGGGACCCACTCCCCCCGGGGGTTGACAACCTCCAAAACGCCCACCTGGGCCCCGGCTAGTTCGAGGATATCTACCGCGCCGTGGATATCATCCTTAGCTAACCCCCGGCCCGTGACCACCAAAAGAAGGCTTCGTCCCTTTAATCGGTCGGCTACAGCTAAGGGCAAGACCCGCCGGTTGAACTCTCCCGCTTGGGCTAGCTCCCCTTCTAGGTTCTTAATAAGCCCTTCAAGGCGGCTTCGTTCCTCCTGCATCCGGGCAAAGCGGGTTTCTAGTTCGTCAACCAGTAACCGCTGCTGCTCCGCGACAAAGCCTTCGGAGCCCAACAGACCATGACCAACGAGGATCCCGATCCCCAAAGCGATGAATACGGCTACCAGGGAGCCGATGTGATAACGAAAATCAACGAGCATCTGCCTTCTCTCCTATCTGGCGAAGACCACCCGTAGGGCTAGTACTAATAACCTGCCCACCTGTTGAAGAGAATCGCTAGCTAACAATAAAGCAATTACTGGAAGACAAGCCGCCGCGGCTAGTTTCCAGTAATGGATTAGCTTTGGTTTCCCTTGATATAACTTACTAACACCCTTGGCATCGACCAACAAATCGCCAACCTTCATCCGCACCAGGAAGGTGCTGGCCATCCCCGGGCGTCCCTTTTCCAAGAAGTCGATCATGTTGGAGTGGCTACCCACCGCGACCATTAAATCGGCGCCCATTTCGTAAGCCAACAAAAAGGCCATATCCTCGCTGGTTCCAGGTAAGGGTAGGATATGGGCGAATTTTCCTAGCTTTTCCACCCTAGCTAAGCCTGGGGCTTTGCCGTCTTGATAAGCGTGGACGATGATTTCCTCTCCTTTGCGCAAGGCTTCATCGCTGACGCTGTCCATATCCCCGACGATTATCTGCGGTCGATAACCAAGCTCTACCAGAGCATCGGCTCCACCGTCGACACCGATGAGGACCGGTTCTACTTCGTCGATGTAAGATTTGATGGCCAGGAGATCTTCCTTGAGATTCGGTCCCCGCACAACGATGACCACATGGCGCCCGCGAATGGGGGTTTTAATAGGAGGAAGAGCAACGGGCCCCAACAAGCAGTCCTTTTCTTTCCACGCATAGGTAAGGGTATTGGCGACAAATTTCTGAATTTCCCCCGCTAGATTCCTCCGGGCCTGTTCCATGGCTTCTTTGGCTTCGTCCACCGTCCAGACTCGACCAGTGCCTAAGTCTGTTTCTCCCCTCCAGATGGCACCATCGCGGATTTCGATCTCTTCCCCCTCTACTAATACCACATCGAGATCAATGACGGGTATACCAGCCTCCAACAGGAGCAACGGTCCCGGATTAGGGTAGCGGCCGCTAATGGAGGGTTCGCTGTTGATGACCGCCTTGGCTCCGGCCTTGATCAAGCTAACCGCGGCTACTTCATCGATATCCCGGTGGCTGATGACCGCGATCTCGCCCGGTTGGAGGCGGTTTACTAAACGTTTCGTTCTTTCATCGACCCGCACCGATCCTTTGATGGTCATTTTACCCACTCCATTACGCGTTAAAGGGGCCCCACGGCCCCTTTTCCACCCTTAGTATAAATCAGTGCGGTCGAAAAAATTCAGCTTGCTTTTATTCCCAATCGAATCCGATCGGCAATGGTTGCGATAAATGACGAATTGGTTGGTTTTCCCTTTTGGGAATCGACAGTATAGGCAAAGATTTCGTTGAGAACTTCCAAGTTTCCTCGGGTATATGCTGTTTCGATAGCGTGACGGATGGCCCGTTCTACCTTTTCGGGAGTTGTGTTGCATCGCTCCGCCACTGTGGGATATAGTTTCTTGGTCACCTTATTAATCAGATCGGCTTCTTGGATGACAAGACCGATGGCTTCTTTGAGGTAGGTATAGCCTTTATAATGGGCAGGTATACCGCATTGGACTAAAAGCTTAACCACTTCAGCTTCCACGTCATGCTGTTTTTGGGTGAATCCTTGGGGATTGTACAGTTTGTGGGCTTCTGTTAATTCCTTGGCTCGCTGGAGGATTAATTCTACATCGAAGGGTTTGACGACAAAGTAGTCGGCACCTAAGGCTACAACCCGACTGACCAGTTCTTCCTGTCCAAAGACAGACATGACCAAGACCTTGAGGTTACCTAGTTTACTTCGATCTAGACCTTCTAGGACACCGATTCCATCTAGTTCCGGCATGACTAGATCTAGCAGAAGTACATCCGGCTGCAGTTCTTCAATTTTCTCCAACGCTGATTTGCCGTTGTGGACGATACCGACTAATTCTAATTCTGCATCTGAAACTATGAGTTCTTCGATCTTTCGACAAAAGAAGCGGTCATCGTCTGCCACCATTAGTTTAATCGTCATAACAACCCACCTACGTCTATTTTCCCCTCCCAGAGCTGGCCAGTTAAGACTTTGTTCGCCAAAAAGTAACGCAATCCTTCTAGAATGTCCTACTTCATCCTACAGAAGGGTGGGTTTGGTTGTCTGTTCTAACATGAAAAGATAAAATTTGTAATGGCTTTGGAGATACTTATACTTGGAAGCTCAGCGACATGCCAATCAACCAAATGAAATGTAGATCTCGCATTAGCTTGGGGGAGCAATTGTTTGGGAGATCGGACATACTGCATAATTAATATTTGCGATGACGGGCGGGCAAAAAGGGCGACAGCGAAAAGTCGAGTCGGGTGACGGTGGGTAATCAATCAATCCAGCGTCATCCCTCATACAGAACGGTGCGTACGAGCCTCGTCCACGGCTAAGTCAGACCTCAGTCGTTTGGATAGTAACGAAGCAAGATTCCAACCTCGTATTGGTGGGGTCTACTAGACCAAGTTCCTCGAACCAGGTATTCGGTAAGGCCATGGGTAGCAGAGAAATCGCCGCCTCTTTCGAGTTTCACATGGAGTCTTTCTTCCTTCAGATTCCTCCTCCCGGAGGACACCCTTGTCTTCAGCAATACACTTCCCACTATCAGGGTGTGTTCGGGACTTTCACCCGTTAGACTATACCCATGCAGGGTGAACCAATAAAGGCGAATAGGCCAAGCCCATTCGCCTTAGTTGTTAATATGTTGTTTCATCTAGAAGTAGAGTACGACTCCTAGACCTACTTCAAAGCCACTGAAATCGAGCTCAAAACCTTCTTCGACCTCCGCGATATCGGGCAG
>JBMNRY010000011.1:0-32283 GCA_050944915.1 Limnochordia bacterium | reverse complement strand
ACAGTACAACGGGACTCAACTTAGGCTTGGAAAACAGTATGGTTTTCGCCACCGCGATATTAGATTCGACGGCAGCCAAGATAATCGATAAGACGCAGCGGCCTAAAGCCAGCAGCTCCCTAAAGGAGAGGACCCGTGGTCGTTTAGAATCCAGGCTGCTCCAGACTACCACCGTCATCACTCCGAGCAGGGTTCCTACCAAGAGCTGCTGCCAACCCATGGCGCCCGAGATGGCGATCCAAAACATCAATAGAAGGGGAAAAAGTGCCAATGACTGTTTGTTCATATAAATCACCTCTCCTTTACATCTGTGTGCTAAGCCAGCTCTAATTGGTTGAATTGTTGTTCATGGCTGTCATTGTCCAATGCTTCATCGATAATTCCTGAAATTTCCGGCGGGATGCGTAGACAATCTAGACTCTCGATTACTCCCATGTCGGTCAACATTTGTATATGTTTCTCTCCCATCCCCCGAAGGTATATTTCCCGACCTGCTTTTCGGTGTCTCCTGACCAAATCCCCAAGGGCAAAGGCGCCGCTTTCATCTATGGCGGTGACCGATGAAAGGTCGCAGACGAGAATCTCGGCATCAGCAGCATCATTTATTTTGCGCCGCAGGTTTTCAATACCAACGAAGAACAATGGGCCGTGCAGGGCTATGATCTTGATTTTCCGTCTTTTAGTAAACAATGCCGGTAACTCCACCGATTTTCCCTCGGGGGAACGGGCCAACTCAACCAAGGCAACGGCTCCCGCAAACAAAAGGCCCACTGCCACTCCGGCGGTCAAATCCTTGACTACCGTCAATACGGTGGTCAGAATAACGATGGCGCCATAGCTCCAACGGACCCGGGGAATAAGTCGGAGACCCTTCCAGTCCGCTGTGCGCATGGAAGCGACCATTAGGATCGCCGCCAAGGAGGCTAAGGGAATTTGTTTGACAATGGGGGCTAGAAGCAGCACCATGAGCAGTAAAAAAATCGAATGGAGGACACTGGAAAGCCTAGTGCGCCCTCCGCTGTTGATATTAGCTGCGGAGCGGACGACGGCCCCTGAGACAGGTATTCCGCCGAACAGGGTCGCAACCAGATTTCCCAATCCTTGACCGATTAGTTCCCGGTTGCTGTCATGTTTGATTCCGATCATTTCGTCGGTTACTTCCGCTGAAAGTAGTGCCGAAATGCTCCCCAATAGACAAATGGTGAAGGCTGGCAGTAACAGATTGGTCAGCTGATCGAAAGGCATTGAGCCCAGGGAAAATGTCGGCAGCTGAAGGTCGATATTACCGACCACATGGGGGCTGCCGATGAACAGTTGATTGGCTGTCAGACCGATAATCAGTCCGACGAGGGAATCGGGTATCCTCTTTAGTAAGCGGGATGCTATGAGAATCCCCGCGATGGTAATCAAAGTTATGGATGGGGTTTCCAAGGCATCTCCGATGGCTGTCATGAAAAACAGAATGGAGACTCCATTGGTAAATCCGGAGATTACCGGTCGGGGTAAAAACTTTACAAAGGCGCCTAAACGAAGGAGCCCAAAGATTATCTGCATGAGGCCCGCCAAGGCACCGGCCAGTAGCATTCCACCGAGCCCGTATTGGCTGGAGACCCTTACCAAGACGGCGGTCATGGCACCTGTGGGGCCGGTGATTTGCACACCGCACCCTCCAAAAAGTCCCGCAACCAAGCCGCCTAAGATGGAGCCGTACAATCCAGCCAAGGGACCGGCACCGCTGGCGATACCAAAGGCCAGTGCCAGAGGGAGGGCCACAATAGCAGCAGTGAGGCCACCAGTTATGTCACCACGCAAATGTTTCCATTGCTTTAGCGAAAGAAGACCCATCGGGAAGTCACCCCTTAGAGCAGCGTTTATTTGCAGAATGTTCAAAATTGTTATTTAGAACATAGAGAACAAGCTGTGTCGTGAACGCGAAAAAGCGCAGGGCCAAAATAAAAGCTCTACGCTTGGGGTACTCCTACGGGGTTAGCTGACGGGTTCGGGCACCCAAGTTGCCCTACCTGATAAACAGGATTAACCCCAACACAATCTAATTGGGTCTCCCGCTTTCCATGAGGAAATTCGGAGTTTGGGACATATGTAATTGTGTGCACTGGAACATTGACTCTAATGATAACAGAAATTCCAGAGAAGTCAAGGGGTGGAAATGGCCGAAGGTCAGCTATTGGCCGACAAAGGCCATTTCCCAGAATCTGATTTTCAGCTCTCCATCAGATTTTTCCAGCCTTGCCCGGAATACCAGAGCCGTTATTTTACATGTTGGTTCCCAGATATTTCCAAACAATTTCTTAAGGTCTTTACAGGCCAAGTCTTTTTTGACTCTATCACCATTTTTTGGGATAATGCCTATGGACCATTGAGCTGCATTTCTTCGATATTATGGTTCTATCCGGTTGTGTTGTTACCCAAGCCTTCTTATTAACTCAGTATGGGGGAAGAAAAGAAAAAATCATTGTCTTTTCCGTAGTTCGCTGGGTCCGCTGGACCCCACTACCCTTGCATTGTTTGGGGGAAATTAAAGGAATTGCCGCGCATGGTAAGTCTTCAGAGGCCTTGGGGACTGAAAAGGATGGAAATTATGCGATTTTCTTCGGAAATCGCCACGATTGACGGGACCGGTAAATCGTGGTAAAATGCCCGCGTAAACGGGACGTCTTTGGGAAGGTTAAATAGAGGTAATTGCCGATAGAGTTGGGTTGTGGGAGGAGGACAGGCTCATGAATAATATAGGGGCCCGGGACTATTTATTTACATCGGAATCGGTTACCGAAGGGCATCCTGATAAGATATGTGATCAGATTTCCGACGCCATTTTGGATGCGATCTTGGCTGTCGATCCTTTGGCGAGGGTTGCCTGTGAAACAGCGGTAACAACCGGGTTAGTGTTGGTGATGGGTGAGATTACTACTAAGTGTTATGTGGACATACCTCAGGTGGTGCGGGAAACCATCCGGGAGATCGGTTATACTCGGGCTAAGTATGGTTTTGATTCTAGCACTTGTGCTGTTTTGACTTCCATCGATGAACAGTCTCCCGATATCGCTCGAGGGGTGGAGGCGGCCTTGGAACAGAGACAAGCTCAAGCAAAGGACGCCGAAATTGGTGCTGGAGATCAGGGGATGATGTTTGGCTATGCTACTGATGAAACCCCTGAGTTAATGCCAATGCCCATTTCCCTAGCCCATAAGTTGGCCAGGCGTTTAGCCCAGGTGCGCAAGAGTGGTGAATTGGAGTATTTGCGTCCTGATGGGAAGACACAGGTGACCATTGAATATGAGAATGATCAACCGAAACGGGTAGATTCTATCGTTGTTTCGGCCCAACATCACCCGAAAGTTACTCAGGTACAAATTGAGCGGGATCTTATAGAAACAGTCATTCTTCCCGTGGTTCCTCCCGCATTTCTAGATGAGCGTACCAAGTATTTTATTAATCCCACCGGTCGTTTTGTAGTTGGTGGCCCCCAAGGAGACGCGGGACTAACGGGCCGTAAACTTATTGTTGATACCTATGGTGGTATGGGTCGCCATGGTGGGGGTGCTTTTTCAGGTAAGGATCCCACCAAAGTTGATCGTTCTGGCTCCTATGCTGCGCGCTATGTGGCTAAAAACATAGTTGCCGCCGGGTTGGCCCGTCGATGTGAGGTACAGGTGGCCTATGCCATCGGCGTCGCCAAACCAGTGTCTTTAATGGTCAATACCTTCGGTACCGGGCGCATTTCCGATGAGGAGATTGCTCAGTTGGTGCCCAAGTATTTTGATTTACGTCCGGCAGCAATTATTCGTGATTTGGACCTTAGGAGACCGATTTACAAGCAAGTTGCAGCCTATGGCCATTTTGGTCGAGCAGACTTGGATCTTCCGTGGGAACGGACGGATAAGGCTGAGCAAATAGCTAGGGCTCTGGGTATTTAAGCATAGGGAGGCTACAAATTGAACGGAGACTATCTGGATCCGGAGAAAAAAGATCTGGGCAGGAAAAGAATTGAATGGGCCGATGATAGTATGCCGGTTTTGGCCTCAATTAGGGAAGAGTGGGCGAATACAAAACCACTTCAAGGCCTGAGAATTGCCGCTTGTTTACATGTTACCACCGAGACGGCGAATTTGATGCGCACCCTGAAAATGGGTGGAGCCGAGGTTGCATTGTGTGCCAGCAACCCTTTGAGTACCCAGGATGATGTAGCTGCAGCCCTGGGGGAAATCTACGGGATTTCTACCTATGCCATTCGTGGCGAAGATAAAGAAACATATTATCGTCATATCCATCAGACCCTTGATCTTAAACCCCACATTACCATGGACGATGGAGCGGATCTGGTTAACACCCTGCATAGCGACAGAAGGGACCTGCTGGTCAATATTATTGGTGGTACCGAAGAGACGACCACAGGCGTTATTCGTTTGAAAGCTATGGAGGCAGACGGATTCTTAGAGTATCCGATCGTAGCCGTAAATAATGCTTATACTAAGCATATGTTCGATAATCGGTATGGAACAGGGCAGTCCACCATTGACGGTATCCTTCGGGCGACAAACTTCTTAATTGCGGGGAGCACCTTTGTTGTTGTGGGATACGGGTGGTGTGGTCGAGGAGTGGCAAGTAGAGCTCGAGGGATGGGTGCCAATGTTATTGTTGTCGAGGTCGATCCCCTCCGGGCCTTGGAAGCAGTAATGGATGGTTACAGAGTCATGCCGATGGAAGAAGCGGCCCGCTATGGAGACATATTCTTAACGGTTACGGGAAATCTCCATGCAATAGGACGGGCACACTTTCCCTTGATGAAGGACGGAGCACTCGTGGCCAATGCAGGGCATTTTAACGTGGAAATCGATGTGGAAGGTTTAGAAGAACTAGCCGCCAAGAAAGAAGTTGTTCGGGATGAGGTTGAGGAGTACCATCTCGAAGACGGGAAACGGATCCGTCTTCTTTCCGAAGGACGGTTGGTCAACTTGGCTGCCGCTGAAGGCCACCCCGCCATGGTTATGGATATGAGTTTTGCTAACCAGGCCCTATCATGTCGTTGGCTACTGGACGTGAAAGGGAAACTGGAGAAAAAGGTTTATGATGTTCCGGAGAATATAGACCGAGATATAGCTCGACGTAAGTTAGAAACGATGGCAATCACGATAGGTAAGTTGACTCCGGAACAAGAAAGTTACTTGAAGAGCTACACAATGGGAACGTAGTTGCAGGCCCGCCAGTAGGCGGGCTTTATTGGTGGTTTACCCTGGCTGGGTAACCTTCGGCTAAATGGTTTCCTGGACAACAGAAATCGCGCTCATAGTCTTTTTATGCATGGTGATAAGTTCCGAGTATCAGCGAAATTTATTGGTGCAAAAATCCTTTAATCAAACCTGATACTGTCCACCTTGACCACCCATTTATTGCTTGTTATGTAGAAGTCCATGATGACTTCCATATGACAGAGGTAATGGTCAAGGTGGTTCGCTTTTTATCTTAGCGACCCAAAAACGCGAAAAAATGAGGGACGACAATTTTCAACATCAAGAGACACTCGTTTATGGTAAAGTACAAGTAAACAAAATAGAAAGGAGGGTAACAATGGTTAAACGTTCTATTGGGGCAACTTGGGTTCTGACTATTATTTTGGCTGTGTCAGTGAATGCGAATGAGCTTCCTAGCACGCATTTTTCGGCAAGCGTAGTTCGAGCTGTTGAGCTGGTTGATTGGGTTAATCAGGAAATCCATTTGCCTGATTTGGTGCCAGGGCGAGAAGTTGTTTCGGAACCAATACATCTGGAAGTTCGGTCGAATAGTAGTTGGGTTATCTATCTCGGAACTGAAAATGGGGAAAGTACGTTTTCTGAATACGATGTAGATGCCGGGGGTTACACTTATGCGGGGGAAAAGTTGTCAAATCCAGTTTTGGTGAGTGTTAATGGGGGAAATTGGTTTGAGCTAAACGGTGAAATGGAGCCAATTCTCCCCATAATGCCCAAGACAGGACCCGAAGGGGAGCATATTTCGATTAGGATCAAGGTAAATCCGTCGTGGGAAGATAAGATTCTTACCCCTGGCCGGGTATATCGTTTAGGGCTTGTGTATTCAATAGGACCGTCTCTCTGAAATTTGATTGAACGGGGTGAAAAAGGATGACAAAAAGGCTGAGTATAATTGTGGTTGTGGCATTGTTCATGCAAGCATTAGTTGGCCCAGTTGCGAATGCATATGCCGAAATATCAGAATACAACGAATATGGGGAAATTGTGGAATTAACCGAGCTGGAAGATGTTACTGGTGGAGCATCAGCTCTCTTGATCGGATCCCTTACTGGGGCCGCGGTTGGTTTCTCTTCTTACGCAATAGATGCGCTATATGAAAAATCCTGGAACGGAACTGAGGCTTTTGCCTCAACTTTATCTGGAGCGATTACAGGGACGTTGATTGCGGCTACGCCGATTTCGGGAGGTTTTGTTTTACAGGTTGCGCAGGGGACCTTACATGGTGTAGCAGCTCATTGTGGTAGTCGCTTGGTACGATTGTTGGGTAGCAATATTGGGCTCTGGTAGGAAGGTCCAATAATAGACGATTGCTCGGCGCCCAGTGTGCCGAGCAATCGCACGGGGTGAATAGTCGATGTTATTTTTCCTCTTAAAGAGTTTTATGTTAGGACTTCTTTGGTCGTTTGCCTACGGAATTCTTACAAAAAATGACAATGGTCTTCGAATCCTGTTTCTACGCGGAATATATTTTACAGTGGTACATAGTACTATAAGTCATATTTTGATTAAGACCATAGGTAGTCGCTAAGAGAGGTGAGTTTTGTGTCTCTTCACCCAATATCACCTACATCATTTAAACCTGTGTGGTTCTTAGTGATATTATCTTCTTTGGTTTTTTCGGGAACTAATCAAGCCAGTATCCGTTTATTTCCGGCTATTATAGAGACTACTTTTGACAAGAAATTTGAATTAAGTATCTCTAACATGAGCAAAACAGCTTATGATGTCTCTGTTAAGCTTGTTAGAGGAGGTCACGATCTTAACGGTAGTCCAATCTTCTTCTGGGATAGTTGCGGCAAGTACAACTCAGCAGATATTGATCCAAAATCGTTTTCGTTGGAGGGCGGTCAAACACGCACTGTTAGCATTAAATTGAGAGAAGAAGATTTCGAAAGAGGGATTTGCCCTTTGGTAGCATTCACTTTAGAGAAAAACGGAACGGCTTTAGGGAATTTAATGGCTTGGGTTTTAGTAAAGCCGAGTGTCGATTCTACACTTGAAGCACATCTGTCGGATGTACAAGTTTCTCAGAGCATAATGAAGGGAGTAGATTTGGCATATATAGTTGAAAACATTGGGAACACCCATTTCAGACCAAATGGCAAAGTGATCATCTATACGCCACACAATGAGAAACACGAGATCGCCATCCCCACGGGAATAGTGTTACCGGGCTATGCCCGGCAATTTGCTACAACTTGGGTACCGACCGAAAAGGACGTTGGTACGTATAAGGCCATTGCGTTCTTTGAGATAAGCCCTGGTTGCGTTCTAAGGCAAGAAACAGAATTTGAACTAATAGAGCCGTTTGTTTTGGGGCAGGCAGCTTTAGAAATCGATACAATTAAAGCCAGCTGTGAAGAAGACTCAATAAAGATCAGATTCTCGGGGTCAAACACTGGGAACATAAATATCACTCCCACTGCAAACGCTAGAATCTCTTCGTTGAGCGGATCAATATTAAGCGAATTAGCCCTTAATATGGACGTTTTACAGCCAGGAGAAGAGTTCAAGGTCGAAACCGAGTTGCCCTATATAAGTGATCTATGCCACGAACAAATCGTTGTTTCGATAATCTGCTATCATGCTGGAAAACCTCTAGAAAAGAAAGAAATCATTGTCCCACTAGCAAAAACGGTGGTATCCGGAAACGTATGAAACAGATCGTGTCTTTTGGTGTTGTCCTATGCTGTATAATCAGCCTTAGTTTTGTCGCAAACGCCGAAGCCTCTTACATGTCAATTGGGAGTCTGTCTCCTCTTGTTTCACCCCAGGAATTCCCTTTAGAACAGCATTTGACGGTGTTTTCCCAAGAGCACGGTTGGTCACTTCTTGTCGTTGCGCATAATGACTTTATTTCAAGGGAAACGGGACAGATCTTACCAATTGATCGGCTCGAGTACTCCGTTAATGGACAAGCTTGGCGACCTCTATCCACCGGTGGTTTAACGACCATTGTTAGTAATGGGCAGCCTACGGGAGAAGATGGGAGCCATATAAGTATAAAATACCGAATGAATGTCACCTGGGAAGATAGTCCGGATACCTATCGAGGGGATGTTAAATACAGCTTAACTGGGCGTGGTCATTTTGTCTCTTCCTATTTGGAGGGTAACCCCTTAATTCTGCCCAATGGTTCGATTGTTATACACTATTACATTTCAAGCGATACCCAAGTTGTCCTACAAATTAACGATGACTCAACGACCCTCTATGAACAAGTAGAGATAGGCAAAAGAGGGTGGAACAGGGTCGAATGGAGCGGCATAGATTCCCAAGGATACTATGTACCGAACGGAAGGTACGCTTATAGGATCAGTTCAAAAGACACAGGGGAATTGGTAGCCCAGGGTTGGCTGACCGTTGAGGCGAACTCTTTAGGATTTGTGGCGGCCGCTATGGGACGAACTACGACAGAAGTCCATCAGTCTAGTCATCGCCTGCGTGTGCGCATTCAACCTCATACTATCGAAACTTCCGTTGGGGAAATCATTCCCGTTACCGTAGTCGTTGAGAACATGACTGATCATGTGATAAGAGACTGCGAAGTCGAACTTGATTTGGGCGGGAGTCTCGTACCTATCAACACTGAACCGGAAGCCTTGAAAAAGGGAACGTTCTTAACGTGGTATTTCGAGACCTTAGAACCCAACGGAAAGGCGGAAATTCGGTTAAATGTGTTGGCCCGACTTACCAACCAGAAAACTCAAATTATACACGCGAGGGCCAAGGGAGATACTGATGACCGCTATTACGAGGTGGAAGCGCCGGTTCGATTTGTGACTGACTCCTTTTTCAACGATGGGTTTATTATCGGACGGATACATAACGAAAGTGAACGTGCTGTAGATTTAGAATCTGTAAGCCTAATTGTCTCAGGCCTCAAATCCATCCATGTGGCAAAGGACGGTTCTTTCCAGACTCGGGTTCCCGCCGGAACTTACCTTTTGATTATCGATGACCACAAACTGCCTCCGGGCGTGATTGCCTATCCCCGCTATGTCAAGCTGGATGTGAAACCGGGGTTAGGGGAGCAGGTGGATATTTCCCTTGTCGAAGGTCAGAGGGAGGATGCTGGGTTTACCCGATTACACCTCGGCTGGGTGGGGGGACGCCCCCGTGTTAGCGCTGATGTGATCGGAGATTTTGGATTCGGGGATCTGTCAATGACGGCTAATTTGTCTATTAATGAACAACCACCGATCTATGGACAACCACAGCTGAAAATATGGTCTGAGGATGTGTTGCTAGAATACGGTAGGCACATCTACCCTTGGTCGCCAATTCCCAATGTGGGCAACTCATTTTCCGAAGAAACCCTCAAACTGCATTGGGGACGAAACAGACTCTTCCTATCTGAGGTCGGGCAACTCCTTGTCCTCGATATGGGCCGGGAGCAGCAGCTGCCTTTTGAGCTTTTCTTGAAGCACGATGATCGGTTTTGGTTAGGTTTTTCAACCACCCATCAGTCGGTGGGCGCAAATCAGATTACTATGGGGGCGGCCATCGGAATAGGTAAGGATCTGCTTAGTTCCTTGGGACTACGATGGCAGAAGAAGGTTTCGTCAGGTGAATTGACGGGACAAATGGTTTGGGCCCCGGAGACCCAAGAACCTTTAAGTCTTGGCTGGGGATGGCGTAGCCCTGAAAGAAAACTCTCCTTAGATTTGTCTGTCCGTCCTTACAAATCCATTCTTCTAACGAAAGGCAATCTATCGGGTGATTGGCATCTGGGTCTCAATGAACACGGGGGGTGGGCCCTTGGTTGGCGTCAGGCCGGTGCCGGGCTCACTTTTGCCATAAGAAACGGGGACCTTAACCTGGGTGGGACCGCTCGCTGGGGAAACCAAGGGATCTTTACCTGGTCAACAAGCTTCGATCGATGGCCATACATGTATTTGCAAAACGATCATCGGAATTGGACGCTAACTTCCTACGGAGACTCCCTAAACATCACCGGTCAGTTCCAAGAATTCAGGGCAGACGGGGAGTGGCTATTCGGTAAGGGAATAGGGGGCACACTCTCTTGGCCGGCTGCAAAAGATCTTACTGTCTCCCTTCATGGCAATGATCAGATGGAATTCGGTTTTTCGACCGTATACCATCCTTTATCGAAACAATATTGGTCCGTGAGCAACTACATCCATTCTCCCCATGGTAGTCGAAAAGTCCATCTGGGCTGGGGTTGGCGACCATCCTTTGAAATCAGACAAGGGTTTACGCAAAAGACTCGACCAAGTACAAAGGAATCCATTACCACCAATTACATGACAACGGAGCTGGCCTATCCTTTCTCCGACGGTTATAGACTCTATGGTTCAATAGAGTCAGGATGGCAGCCAAGGGTTGGAGATCGGCTCACTGGTTGGGGTGTCGGTGTAGAGCAGAGGCTGTCTAAGGAGGCAACAGTGAGACTCGGCTATAGATACCGGCCGCCCGGCCTCCTGGAGCTCACCGCCGGTGAGCGTACAGGACCATATGTAGAATTCAGTATGAGTCACTAGGATTCTAGTTCGAGTAGCTTTGGAGAGGAAACTTGTATCAGTTATCCGCCTCGATTATCGGTCAATGATCCATTTGATCGTTTTCTTAAGTCCTTTAATTCAAATCGATTCTTGTGGGACTGTGGTCAAGTGGATCGTTTTTCATGTCATCAATGGTAATTTCCGCCACCGCAGGTAATATGTTGATCTGCCTAGAATGATAACCTGTTAGGCTTCCGCCATCTGGATTTGCCCGCCAGCAACATCCCACTAGAACAGATCTAACCCGCCAATTAACGGTCCGATTTGAGGCGATTTCATGTTTCAGCGTTATTTGTTAAAGATTCGGGAGAATAAACCGACCTTCTACATATTCTTCATCATCGCCGTTCTCTTTCTAATGGGAGCTTTTGAAGGCCTGGAATTGACGACCCTCAACTATCGTTTTACAGCCCGCTATCGGTGGGGAGAAGTCGTCTCGGAGGCTCCCGTTGCCGTCATTGTCATCGATGAAAAGTCATTAGCCGCCCTAGGTCAATGGCCTTGGGCCCGGGATGTCCACGCCGATTTGTTGGAACGGCTGGATTCTGCTGCCGTCGTTGGGTTCGATATTATCTTTAACGAACCTGCGCCTTGGTTTGCGGAAGATTGGGCCCTTTATGTTGCCAGCAGGGAACGGAATGTGGTCTTGCCAGCGGTCTTTGAGGGAGGGGTCACTAGACATTTCGGTGAGTCGGTATGGACGGGCAAGATTACGGGTCCAGCAGGACCTCTAGCTCGGATCCCTACCGGGCATATTACCGTCCTACCCGATTCCGACGGCATCTTGCGCCGTATTCCTGTGGAGCTGGGGGAGACTCCGGCCTTTGCCCTGCGGGTTGCCCAATTATTTGGGAAAGAAGAACTCCCCTTTGAAGAATCGGAAATCCTAATTAATTATCGAGGTGGCCCCGGTCGCTATCCCTGGCCTGTCTACTCATACATCGATGTCCTCGAAGGTCAAATCCCCGCTGATTTTTTTCGAGGACGGGCAGTAATCGTCGGTGCTACCGCCAGGGGCAGTGCTTATGATCTTCATTTAACCCCGATCACCTCTGTGGGAGCGATGCCCGGGATCTTCATCCAAGCCAACCTCTTGGCTTCGATCCTCACCGATGACTATGTGCACCGTGCGTCATCTTTCATATCCCTTTTGTGTCTCTTGGCCGGCACGTTGTTCTGCTCCTTGGCCTTAGGTGGTAGGCCTCGAAGGGATTTGATGATTTATCTTGGAACGAATGCCCTTTTCTTGTTCTTCAATTTGTTTGTCTTTTTCCGCTTTAGCCTGTGGATGGATTATGTGCCCGTTGTCCTGTTGTTGACGGCCAATTTAGGTTCTTCATTCTATCGCTCCTACAAAGGGATCCTCGATGAGCGGCGGCGCTGGCGGGACATCTTCAGCCGCTATTTACCGCCTCCGATTCTAGAGCGGGTGATCAATTCTTTAGAAGGGGTCCAATTAGGCGGTGAGCGCCTTCAGATCACCGTTCTCTTTGCCGACATGCGGGGGTTTACGAAAATGACCGAAGGGATGGCCCCTGAGGATGTAGTGCAGATCCTCAATCAATACCTGGGTGTCATGAGTAATGCGGTGGCCAAGCACGGGGGTATCTTGGATAAATATACCGGTGATGGTGTGATGGCCGTCTTTGGGGCACCTGTTAGTCGGGGTGACCATGTCGCCCAGGCGGTAGCCACGGCCATAGACATTCAGCGACGGGTGAAAATCTTGCCCCAGCCTTCGGGGCTGCGGGGGGTCGGGATCGGTATCGCCACGGGGGAAGCCGTCGCTGGCCATATCGGTAGTTGGTGGCGTATGGATTACACTGTGATCGGCAACCCGGTGAACAGGGCTTCCCATTTGGAAAAACTAGCAGAGGCGGGGCAAATCCTTATTTGTGATGAAACGGCTCAAAGGTTACCAGAGGAATATGTCATCGAGGCTCTGCCTGGCTCTCCCGGGGATAGAAAGAAGATCTGGTTATTAGTGATCAAGGATACAGAAGCCGCCGTGTCGAAAGGGATATTGGGGTAGGGGGAATGCCGCCATTGCTACAAACTCATGTAGCTTGGAGGTCACCGCAGTGAAAAAACCCCGTAACAAAGGGAGCCTTGTCGGCTTTTTGGTCGTCCTTTGCTTAATGCTGACGAGGGTGTCCCTCGATTCCGCCGAATTACCGCCGGCTGTCGCTGTGTTGGTGCAAGGTGATGTCTTCATCCGCCAAGGAGACAGCCTATGGCAAGAAATAATCGTTGGTCGAAAACTGGCCTATGGTGATGAGTTGTGGGTAACAAATGAGAGTCAACTGGAATTGGTTTTTCCCGAAGGAGTCTCTGTCCTCGTTCAGGGGAAAGCCCGGTTGGAGATCCCTAAAGAAGGGGAGTTGCCGTTGGAGGGCCAAAATAATCGGGCTTCCTTGCGGGTAAAGGTAGGCCGGGTTTGGGTTCATGTACTGGAGAAAGTAGTAGGTGTCAGGAGTTTTTCCATCGAGACACCGACGGCAGTGGCCGGTGTCCGGGGAACAGTGTTTTCCCTGGAAGTAAACCACCGGGAGGACACAATTCTGGACGTTCATCAGGGATTGGTGCAATTGGATGACGGCCGTAAATCGGCTTTGGTGGGGGCAGGATGCCGTTCCCGGGTAACAAAGGAAGGCCTAACGGAGGGGATAGAAGTGCCTAGATATCTCATGTCGATGAGAATGCCCCTCGGTGGGGCTCCAATAAGAGGCGAAATCATATGGTAGACATTCTAAGAGAAATACCTATCTTTGCCGCCCTTGGCAAAGAAGAGCTGGCTGAGCTTTCTGGCTTGGCCATTCCCAAGGAATTCGCCCCCCGGGACACGATTTTTTGGGAAGATGATCCCGGTGATGCCCTTTATTTGCTTTTGCGGGGGGCTGTGAAGATCTACCGGGTCCACGATGATGGCCGGGAACAAATCTTATCCATTTTGCATCCCGGCGATCTCTTCGGTGAAATGGCTGTCTTACAGCGGGCCCGGAGGAGTGCTGCGGCTCAAGCTTTGATCGCCACCGAGGTCCTCGTCTTTCCAGAACGGGACTTTCGCAGCTTTGTAGCCCGACATCCCCAGACAGCCCTGCAGTTCATCATTCTCTTGTGTGAGCGTTTGCGCAAAACTAATCATCATTTGGAATTACTCCTCGGTAGGGATGTAAGGGCCCGTTTGTTCTCCATCCTTCGCGAGCAGGTAGTCCAAGGCCCGTCGGGTCCGGAAGTCCGACTGACCCATCAAGATCTAGGAGCCCTCGTAGGGGCCAGTCGGGAGACCATCACCAGGATTCTGCTGGAACTACAAGCAGCCCAATGCATCATCCCCGGTCGAGGCCGCTTTCAGATAATAGACTGGGAAAAGATTAAGGAAGTTCTCATCGGAGAATAGCTCGGATCTTCTTGAAGCACTCGTATCTAAGAAAGCAAGCTGACCGGTACCCATAGCCAGGAGCTTGCTTTCTTCGAAACTTAAGGATCTGCAGTAAGAAACCTTCGTTTGATGATCGACTACCAGCTTCCCAAAGGAAGTAGGAGATTTCTTTGTCGAACCCTGATGAACATCTTGGTTCCCATTATTCTTGCGGGTTCAACGAAGGTTTTTTCCCTTAGGGACGTGCCCTTCGGTTAGAGAACTGGCGGGCAAAGGGTGGACTCTTTTATTCAAAGTTTGTTATCGTGTCTGATGCGCTTTGGGGCAAAAACCCCCATCAAAAGGGAACTCTCCTTCTATGCCGAAGGATTGCCTATCCCAACAGTTGAGGTGCGGCGATGAACGAAGATGCCCTTCGTGTTTTAGATGATCAAGCAATTGAAAAGATCCTCCAAGATACCATCAAAGCCATGCATCAAGGCAAGGAGGAAATATTCGAAATCGCCGAGACCGCCCGGGATGAATACCATCGTACCCAGGCGGAGTTGGAAGATTTGCGGGCGGAAATAGCGGAAGCGATAGCTGTCGTCGACGCTTTAGAAAGGAAGGCCCGGGAGAGCCGTTGGCGGTTACTGCGGGTTAACCGGGATTTTTCCCGTCATTCGGAAGAGGAGATTAAAGAAGCCTACGAAGAAGCCCATCGGGCTATGGTTCGGCTCATGGGTGCCCGGGAGCGGGAGTTAGCCCTCCGTTCCCGACGGGATGAAATGGAGCGGATGCTCAAAAGCATCAGAGGTTTGGTGGAAAAGGCGGAGAACTTCCTTTCCAACATGGGTATCGCCATGGATTACCTCATTGGTAATCTGAAGGACGCGAGCCGCAGGATCGCCGATTGGAGACAAAGGGGTGAGATGGCTATCAAAGTCATTAAAGCCCAAGAGGAGGAACGTAAGCGGGTAGCCCGGGAAATCCATGATGGGCCGGCCCAATCGGTTGCCAACTTGGTTCTCCGGGCAGAGATCTGTGAACGCCTCTTAGCCCAGGATACGGAACAGGTCCAAGCTGAGTTGACCGCCTTAAAGGAAATGGCCCGTAATAGTTTGACGGAAATTAGACGGATCATCTTCGATCTGCGTCCCATGGCCCTCGATGATTTAGGCTTGGTACCTGCCTTACGCCGCTACCTAGAACATTTGAAGGAGCGGGGACTGCCGGTGCACATGGTCATTTTAGGCCAAGAAGCCCGTTTAGATCTCATCCAGGAAGTCACCCTCTTTCGCTTCGCCCAAGAGGCCCTCAATAATGCGGAAAAATATGCGGAAGCAACGGAAGTAAAGCTAATCGTCGAGTTTGCTCCCGCCCGGGTGACACTGGTCGTTGAGGATAACGGCCGGGGGTTTTTACTCGATGAGGTAGGAAAGGATCGTTTCGGTTTGTTGGGGATGCGGGAGCGGGCCGAGCTGCTCCGTGGGGAGTGTCACATCGATTCCGTTCCCGGCAGGGGAACGCGCATTAAGGCGAGCATCCCCTTGTCTGGAAATAAGGAGGATTTGTGATGGAGTCCATTAAGGTCCTCATCGCCGATGATCATGAACTTATTCGACAGGGATTAGAAAAAATCCTCAACTTAGAAACCCATATAAAAGTTGTTGGCCAGGCTGCCGATGGTCAGGAAGTCTTAGATTTGGTAGAACAGTTGGAACCCGATGTGGTGTTGATGGACATCAATATGCCTGTCCTAAATGGTTTGGAAGCGACGGAGCGGTTGCGGGAAAGCTTCCCCCATGTGCAGATCATCGTCCTTACCATCCACGATGATGAAGATTATCTACATAGTTTAATCAAAGCGGGGGCCAGGGGTTATCTTTTGAAGGATGCCCCTACGGAAAAGATCGTGGAAGCTATCGAGCAGGTGGCCCAAGGGGAGGCCTTCCTGCCTTCAACTCTGATGACCAAACTCTTCGATCGGGTCCAGCGACCCCAAGGGGGAAGGCAAGACCAGGAGATGGCCCATGAACTCACACCCCGGGAGCAAGAGGTCCTGGCTTGTGTGGCCCAAGGCATGAAAAACGGGGAAATTGCCGCCCATTTATTCATCAGCGAGAAGACGGTGAAAAACCATATCAGCAATATCTTACATAAACTCCAAGTGGCCGATCGAACCCAGGCGGCCCTGTATGCCCTGCGGGTAGGCTTGGTAAAAATGAATAATAGGACCTAATCTGGGTCTAAAGGCCTAGGAAAAATAGGCCTGACGACCGATGGCAACCGCCCAACGGAGATGCTAGAATTGAGGCAACAAAAGAGATTTTCTCCGATAAGGGCAAACCCTTCGAAAGGAGGGGACGCAAAACTTCGAGCCTAAAGCCCATGGGGCCAAGGTGGTCGAGTTGCCGAAGAGGTCGTGGAAGAAGAACCCTATCTTCGGCGATAGGGTTCTATCTGTTAGCGAACGGTCGGGGGACAAACTAGTAAGGAGGTGCTCAGATGCTTTGGCGTTTGCTTAAGGAAGAAGAAGGACAGGGCATGGTCGAGTACGGTTTGATCCTTGCTTTAATCGCCGTTGGTGCTATTGCCATTCTTAGAGGCATGGGAACAAGTCTGCAAGGAATCTTGAATAGTGTCAGCAGTGGTTTGGCTGATGCCAGTGGCGGCAACTAGTGCCCCACAAGTTAACTAAGGAATGTAGCAGCCCCCTAACCCCTTTTATTCAGAAAAAGGTTTGAGGCGGGAAACAGCAGTGGTGGGCATTGTGGCGGCGATACCCACGGCAATTGTTTCCCGCCTCTTGTTTTGGAGAATGGAGAGTGACGAGATGGTCGACAACCTGCTGTTAGGTGGAGTCTTAATGGCCGGATTGTGGGATGTGGTCAGTAGAAGAATTCCCAACTGGCTCACTTTCGGACTTATGGCTTGTGGTCTCATCGCCGGCTTTTATTTCGGTGGTCTCGATGGGTTGACCAGATCTCTTCAAGGCTTGTTATTGGGCGGCCTGCTGTTGCTGTTGCCCTTTGTAAGCGGCGGCATGGGCGCCGGTGATGTCAAAATGTTGGCCGCTGTCGGGGCCTTAAAAGGACCTAGTTTTGTTTTTTGGTCTTTTCTCTATGGTGCCTTAGCCGGCGGATTGCTAGCCGGATCGGTGATGTTGATGGCCCGGGGCCGGGTACGGACAATTCCTTATGGGGCCGCTTTAGCCGTCGGTACCTTGGCCGCTTTCTACTACGGAGGAATCTAAATGAAGGGCCTGGGAGGCGACAAGGGACAGGCTCTGGTGGAGTTGGCTCTAGTCATCGGGATTTTAACCCTGGTGCTTCTGAGTATCGTCGAGTTCGGCCGTTTGGGCCATGCCTATCTAGTTGTCCACCATGCTTCCCGGGAAGGAGCTCGGGTGGCTGCCTTAGGTTATGAAGACCAAGTGATCCGCCAGCGGGTCCAGCAGGCGGCCGGTAGCCTCCATGGAGGGTTACTAGATGTCACCATCGACCCAGCCCAAAGGAGTCGGGGTGACTCCGTTAGTATCGAGGTTGCTTACCCCCTCCAGTTGATCACCCCGGTGCCGTCGGGTCTCCTACCAAACCCCTTTACCGTTAAGGGTAAGACTATCATGCGGGTGGAGTGATTATGCCGTTGCTCAAAAACCTCTGGCGTGAAGAAGAAGGTTCCGTCCTCGTCATCGTCTCTGTGGCCATGGTTGCCATTTTAGGTCTGGCTGCCTTGGTCATCGACGTCGGTGTTCTGTATCTGCATCGGTTGAATTTAGTCAACGCCGCCGACGCAGCCGCCTTGGCTGGAGTGACCTTTTTGCCCAATCGGCCGGTCTATGCCCAAACTACCGCGGTCGATTACGCCAATTACAACAGTCAGCCCGAAGAAGTGCAAGTGGAGATTGGGGATAACAGCCGCAGCCTAACGGTCCGCTTGGCCCGGGAGGTCGATTTCTACTTGGCCCGCTTGCTCGGTAGAGATAACATGCGCATCCAGGCGTCGGCTAAGGCTCGGGCTTGGACATTAACGGGAGCCCGGGGTGTCGCGCCCTTCGCGGTGGAAAAACAGGAATTTGTCTTTGGTGAAACCTACTATCTGAAAGTTGGAGCTCAAAACAAGGATCAACGGCCCTTCCGGGGCAATTTCGGTGTTTTGGCCCTGGGGGGACAGGGAGCTAATGTTTATTACAATAATCTGGTTAACGGTTACCAAGGCTGGATACGGATAAACGATCAACTGGATACCGAACCGGGGAATATGGTGGGTAAGACCCGCCAAGGGGTGCAGGAACTAATGAACCGCTGCCATCATCATCACGTGCCGGCCTGTACCTATCTCAACTACCAACCGGGCTGTCCCCGGCTGTTAATCACTCCCGTCGTCGATAGCCTTAAGGTCAGCGGCCGCAGCCTGGTTACCGTCGTCGGTTTTGCCGCCTTTTTCCTAGAGGAGTTCGATAACTCCCAGGATTACGTCGTGGGACGCTTTGTCCGTTCCTTCCATGACGGCGAATGGGGAGAAGGGGCCGATTACGGGACTATGGTAGCCGGTTTGGTGGAATAGGGGTGAAAAGATGAAGAATCCCAGACTTTTGTTGGTCATCGCCCTTCTCTTCGGCCTCTTATCAGCGGGGTTGGTCTACCGTTATGTAGGCTCCCTCACCGAAGCCCAGAAGGAAGAAGTGGCCACCATTCCCATCCTGGTGGCGGCCAGGGATATACCCTATCATACGACTATCACCGGTCAAACGGTAAAGCGGCAACAGGTGCCTTTGGAATATGTGCATCCCGATGCTATCACCGATGTGAATGCCGTGGTGGGCAGATTTACCAAAGCCGATATCTTAGCGGGGGAGCCCATCCTAGAGAGCCGGCTGTACGGAGAAGGGGAAGGGCCCGGCCTTGCTTATAACATCCCGGAGGGAAAGATCGCTGTTACGGTAGCTGTCAATGAAGTCCTAGGTGTGGCCGGTTTCCTCAAATCGGGGGATTATGTCGATGTCTTTGCGACTTTTCCCGATATGGTAGCCGGGGATCATGTCACCACCACCATCCTCCAACACGTGCAGGTTCTGGCTGTGGCCCAGAGGATGGAGCGGGACCCCGACGCCGAACCGCGGGTGAGTACCACAGCTACTTTGGCCGTGACCCCCAAGGAAGCGGAAAAACTCATTTTCGCCGAGGAAAACGGACGACTCCGGTTGGCCCTTAAACCTCTCAACGGCCCGGCGAAGATAGCTAGCACCAATCCCATTACTCTGCGGGAAGTGGTCGGAGGGAATTTCCTTCGCAAAGAGGAGGCGGTGGTCATCGAAAAGGTGACCGATGACCGACCGCTGGAATCCCGCTGGCAAGTGGAAGTCATTCGAGGCGTGGAAAGGGAGATTGTCCATCTTAATTAGTCCTGGAGGGAGCCGCCATGGCGAATAGAACCGCCCGCATTTGTCTAATTTTTCTTTCATTGTTGCTGTACTCCTCGGTAGGTATGGGAAGTGTTCCGGAAGTTGCTGTTATCGTCGATCATTCACGGATTCTACAAATACGGGGGGTTAACCGGGTGGCTGTGGCCCAACCGGAAATCGCCGATGTGGCCGTCGTCTCCCCCGAGGAAATCATCTTGACCGGCAAAAGGGCGGGGGAAACCACCCTCCATATTTGGCATCGGGGTGGACGGCTTTCCCGCAAAGTAATAGTTTATGACGACTCCAGCCGTCTGGAACAAGCTATTTCCAAGGCCATCGGCCTAGAAGGTGTCCATGTTTCCTTGGTGAACAGGAAGGCCATTCTCCAAGGTCATGTGGCCTCGTCCCAGGAAAGGGAAAGGGCGGTCCAGATCGCCGGTGCCTACGCCGATGCAGTCATCGATCTCCTAGGGTTCCCTTCCGGAGGCTCCTCCCTTCAAACCCTCGAGGGATTAATCAGTCGTATTGATCAACCCGGAGTCACCGTCAGCCTGATTAACGATCATCTGCTCCTCGAGGGCCGAGTGGCCACTTCCCAGGAGTACGCGCGGGTCGATGCCTTGGCCAGAGCCTGGGGTTCGCCGGTGCTCAACTTGGTGGAAGTAGATGAAGAAACCCTTCAACAGCAAATCGCGCTGGCCATCGGCGAGCCGACCGTTGAAATCACCTGCCATGGTGATACCGTGTTTTTGGAAGGGAGCGTTCCCCATGAAGGCTCCGCCCGTCGCGCGGAATTAATCGCCGGCGCCTATGCCCAGCGGGTGGTCAACCTTTTGCAGATCGAACCCCGTCCCCAAGGCAGCCCCGGTCCTTTCTCGGATCAGGTGGTGACCGCCATCGACCGGCCCCATCTGCAAATTAGCCAAGTGGGTTCCACTCTCTTTCTCGAGGGTGAAGTGACTACAGACAGGGAACGGCAGCGGGCTGTGGCCATCGGCAAGGCCTTTGGACTGCAGGTGGTCGATCTGCTGGTGGTCAAGGCGGGGGATTCCGGAGAATTGGCCCAACAGATCCGAGAAGCCATCGGCTCCGGTACCATCCAAGTGGAACAGCATCGGGATACCATTTTCCTCCAAGGAACGGCAGCCGATGAAGGGGAACGGGATCGGGCCGTGAGTATAGCCCAGGCCTTTCATCCCCAAGTAGTATCCTTCATCCAAGTGGTTCAAGGCCCCAAGGGGGTAGCCCCTACCCAACTGCCGGAAGCATTGGAAAGGCTCTTGGATCGCCCTGGGATTAGGGTGACGGTGGTGGAGGGCACCATTTTCTTAGAGGGCCATGTGGCCAACGGCCGGGAAGGGATCCGGGCGGTGGAAATGGCCCGGGCCTTTGGTTTACCCGTCGTCGATTTACTCCAAGTATCTCCCTTAGAAGAACCCCGGCACCAAGAGCTGGTTCGGGGAGTAAGCCAAGCTTTGGCTTCACCTCAGATCCAAGTCCAGATCCATAATGAAACACTTTTCTTAGAGGGGACTGTGGTCGATGAATGGTCCCGGCGGCGGGCCCTGGCCATTGCCGAGGCCTTTTGGCCCCAGGTTGTCGATCTCCTCCAATTGGAAGGGGAGGTTTCATCGGAGGCTCCATCCCAAGCTCCGGAGGAGCTGGTGGAACAGATTGCCGCCTTGATCGGGCGGCGGGAAGTGGAAGTCGCTTTTACCGAAGGTAAAATCATCCTCGAAGGGTTGGCCGCCAATGAGGGAGAATGGCAGCGGGCCCAACGGTTGGCGGAAGCCTTTGGTCTGCCCGTCCTCAATTTGTTGGAAATCCCTGCCGTCGATTCGGCTACCGATGTAGGCGCCAGACAAAGGGAACTTCTGGCCCACACGATAAGGGAAGCCATCGGCAATGACTCGATTTCGGTGGAAGTGTTTAACAATAAGGTGTTTTTGGAAGGTCAGGTTGCTACGCCTTTAGAGGAAAAAAGGGCTCTACATATCGCCTCTGCCTTGGCCGATGATGTGGTCAACCTTCTGCAGGTGACGGTTAAGCCGGTGCCCATCGAGGAGGATCCGGTCTTCTCGGACCAGTCTCCGGCTGATCACATAGGGAGGATCATCGCCGATCCCCAGATTACTGTCTCCTTGGTCGGCGAAACCCTCGTTTTAGAAGGGACGGTAGACAGCCAATTCCAGCGGGAACGGGCGGAACGATTGGCCGGTATTCTCCATGAGCCCCTCCTGAATCTAATCCAAGTCCAGGAGCGGCCGGCCCCCACCTTGGCCGAGAAGATCGCCCGCCAGATCGGGCGGGAAAGCGTTCAGGTGATTCCCTTAGAGCAAGGAGTTCTCTTGGAAGGCACCCTTCAAAATCAAAGGGAGCTGAAAAGGGCCTTGGAGATCACCGAGAGCTATACCACAGAGTTTATTAACCTCTTGGACGTGGAAAAACCTTGGCAGGTTTTGCTCCAGGTTCAAGCTATAGAGATCGACCGCCAGGCGGCCAGCCAATTGGGTTTAGAATGGGGCACCGTCATCCGGGGGTTGTTCACTCCCAATATGATTCAATTCGGCGAAGAAGGGGTCGGCGGGCCGTGGAGGCGTCCCAACAGTCTGGCTGTCCAGTTGGAAGCCCTCATCGAGGAAGGAAACGCCACCATTTTAGCTTCCCCAAGCTTGCTCACCCTCTCCGGGGAAGAGGCGACCTTCTTGGCGGGAGGCGAGATTCCGGTGGTCATCGTCCGGGGCGAGGATATCCGTGTAGACTGGGAATCCTACGGAGTCTTTCTCCATATCCTGCCGGAAGTAGTCGCCGGCGGTCGGGAGGTTATGGTCACCGTCAATCCCGAGGTCAGCACCCTCGATTGGCAAAATGCTGTCCAAGTAGGCGGCAACCGCCTACCGGCTTTAACCACCAGGCGGGTGGAAACGAAGGTCCGGGTGGAAAGTGGTGCCACTTTGATCCTCGGGGGGATGATTCAAAACCAAGAATCGAAACAGGTGGCTAAGGTGCCGATCCTGGGGGATCTACCCGTCATCGGTCCCCTATTTCGCAGTGAATCCTTTCGCCGCCAGGAAACGGAACTGCTCTTTTTCATCACTCCCTGGGTGATGATGGGTCATGGGGAGATGGATACATCACAAATTCTTTCCCCCGGGGAGGTGTACTAGATGGGTGAACAAATCAGGGTGCTCATCGCCGACGATATCGAAGAAACCCGGGTCAACGTGGCCCGTTTGTTGGAATTCGAAAGGGATTTGGCGGTGGTCGCCCAGGCGGGGGACGGTCAAGAAGCCGTTGAGCTAGCCCTAGAGCATCGGCCCGACTGCATCCTGATGGATATTAACATGCCCGTCCTCGACGGCATCGCGGCTACGGAACGGATCAGTATGGCCCTGCCCGAGACGGTGATCATCATGATGTCCGTCCAGGGGGAGCAGGATTATTTGCGCCAGGCCATGCTGGCCGGAGCTCGGGAATACTTGATCAAACCCTTTAGCGGCGATGAATTGGTCCATGCCGTAAAATCGGCGGTAGCCTTGGAAAGACGCCGCCGGGCTCCCCGAACACCGGCTAAGCCGGGTAAAATCATCACTGTTTTTAGTCCCAAGGGCGGTGTAGGCAAGACCCTTATCGCCACCAATTTGGCCGCCAGCTTAGCGGCCCAGGGCCAGAAAACGGTAGTAGTCGATCTAGATCTTCAGTTTGGGGACCAAGCCATCATGTTGGATTTACAGCCTTCCCGGACCATCAGCGACCTCGTCGGGGAAGCAAAGACCTTAGATTTGGAAACGGTGAAGCAATTCCTCACTGAACATAAATCAGGTTTACAACTGCTGGCAGCACCCTTGCGACCCGAGGAAGGAGAGCGGGTACCGGGGGAGAAAATCCGTGCCATCTTGCAGATTCTACAGACTGATTTTGAGTACATCATCGTCGATACGGCCCAAGGTTTCACCGAAGGAGCCCTCCAGGCCATGGAAGTGGGGGATGAACTACTGATGGTGTCGACCCTCGATGTTCCCACCATCAAGAACGTCAAACTGGCCTGGGAGATCCTCGCCTCCCTCGGTCAGCCCCTTGAGAAGACTCAATTGATCTTTAACCGCTGTTGTGGGGAAGGTGAACTGACTAAGGACATGGTCAGGGACAAGCTCCCCTTGCCCGTCCTGGCTTGGTTGCCCGTCGATGAAGTAGCGGCTCTAAGGGCCGCCAATCGGGGAGAACCTTTGGTGGGCAGCGGCGATAAGGGGAAGCTGACCCAGGGCCTTGAGGAACTGGTAGCGGCCATCAGCGGTGATCCTTCCGACCAGGAGGCCCCGGTATCCTTCCGGTGGGCTCCTCTACGTAAACTTTTTCATTTAGCCAGGGGGTAAGTGGTCATGCTCCTTGAAAGACTCCAAGAACAACGGGCCCAACGGGTGCCCAAGGAAAGAAAATCGACGCCCAATTTACCATCCAGGGTCATCGATCCCTACCGCCGATTAAAGGGCAAGATCCACGATCATCTGGTGGCAAACATCCCACCGGAGTTGTTAAAGGCGGCGGGGGATGAGGGGCAGCAGGCCCAACTGGAAAGCCGGGTCCGGGAGGAAGTGGAGAACTTCCTGGAGCGGGAAGCTTCCCAGTTGATGCGCAGTGAGCGGCAGAGGATCCTCCGGGAGATGGTCGATGAAGTGGTGGGCTTTGGCCCCATCAGCGTCTTGCTCCAGGATCCTTCCGTTTCGGAGATTATGGTTAACGGTCCCCATAAGGTTTACATCGAACGGAACGGCCGGCTGGAGCTCACCGATGTCACCTTTGCCGACGATGATCATGTGGCTCATATCATCGAAAAAATCGTTGCACCCATCGGACGCCGGATCGATGAAAGCATGCCCATGGTCGATGCCCGCTTGCCTGATGGTTCCCGGGTCAATGCCATCATTCCACCTTTGGCCTTGAACGGTCCGACCATCACCATTCGGAAATTTGAACAGGACCCCTTTACCGTAGAGGATTTGATCTCCTTTGGGACTCTGACCCCAGAGATCGCCCAGTTTCTCGAAGCTTGTGTCAAAGCTCGGTTGAATATGGTCGTTTCCGGTGGTACCGGTAGTGGGAAGACCACTTTGCTCAACGTGCTCTCTTCCTTCATCCCCAGCGATGAGCGGATTATCACCATCGAAGATGCCGCGGAGCTACAGCTCCGCCAAGAGCATGTGGTCTCTTTGGAGAGCCGCCCCCCGAACATCGAGGGGCAGGGAGCCATCGCCATCCGGGATTTGGTCCGCAACGCCCTGCGGATGCGTCCCGACCGGATTGTCGTCGGTGAGGTCCGGGGCGGAGAAGCCCTAGATATGCTCCAAGCTATGAACACCGGCCATGATGGTTCCTTAACTACCGGTCACGCCAATACGCCCCGGGATATGTTGGCCCGCTTGGAGACCATGGTCCTTATGGCGGGAATGGAATTACCGGTGCGGGCCATCAGGGAACAGATTGCCTCGGCCATCGATTTGATCGTCCAGCAAGCCCGTCTGCGGGATGGGAGCCGGAAGATTATCCAGGTGACTGAGGTCCAGGGGATGGAAGGGGATGTGATTACTCTCCAAGACATTTTCGTCTTCGAACAACAGGGTCTTGACGAACGGGGCTTCATTCGCGGCCGTTTGCGGCCCACGGGGATCCGGCCCCGGTTTGTGGACCGCTTGGCCGCGGCTGGTGTTGAACTAACCGCGGATATCTTCGCTCCCTACTAAGGAGGCTGCCATGGACAAGAACGCATTCTGGGCGGGTTTAGGCACCTTTATTGCCGTCTCGTCCCTGGTCTTTATCATACTGTATTTTCTTTTCCTCTACCGTTCCTTACCTTCCACCCGGCTAGAGCGGGTTTTCGGACCTGCGGCAGGGTCCCAGGAGGAGACCCCCCGGGGGATTCCTTTCCAATCCCTGTTGACCAAGCTGAGCGGTTATTTGCAACCGCTAAAGGTGACCCGGCGGATGGAAGAGACCCTGCAGAAGGCTGATTTGCCTTTGAAAGGCTCGGAATTCTTGGCCCTCAACATGCTCGCCGCGGCCCTTGGGTGGTTCGCCTTGAGATTCTTGGCCGGGGGAGACGGCATTCAGGGCCTGCTGGGCGCCGGGATCGGTTTGATCCTACCCCAGTTGTATGTCCGGCGGAAACAGGGGGAACGCTTGGCCCGCTTTAACACCCAAATCCCCGATGCCCTAATTCTCACCGCCAACTCCCTGCGGGCCGGCTACAGTTTCCTCCAGGCTATGGAGATCACTTCCCGGGAGATGCAGCCCCCTATCAGTCGGGAGTTTTCCCGGGCTCTGAAAGAAATGAATTTGGGGATGCCGACCGAGGAGGCCTTGGAAGCTATGGCCGCTCGGGTAGCCAGCGAAGATTTCGATCTGGTCATCACCGCCGTTTTGATTCAACGGCAGGTGGGGGGGAATTTAGCCCGGATCTTAGAGACCATCGCCGAGACCATCCGGCAGCGGATCCGGATCAAAGGGGAGATCCAAACCCTCACCGCCCAAGGGCGGATCTCGGGGCTGATCATCAGCATCTTGCCCATCGGCTTAAGTTTGGTCATGTTAGGCCTTAACCCCGCCTACATCAAGAGCCTGGTCATCCATCCCCTGGGTTTGATCATGGTCACCCTCGCGGTGGGGGGCCAGCTTCTAGGGGCTTTCTTGATCAAGAAAATTGTCGATATCGAGGTGTAGAGAATGGCTCTGCTTTTAGCCGGCTTGGCCGGTTTCTCTGCCGCTGCCTTAATCATCGCCGGCGCCTATTATTGGACCTATGATCCCCAACTCCTAGTCCGCTTGGAAAAGCTGGATCTACATTCTCCCGTCCCGTCCCTGCGGGAGGTGGAGATGGCCCAACCGATCCTGCAGCGCCTACTGCGGCCCCAATTGGCCCGCTTGGGTCAAATCCTCCATCGATATTCTCCCCAAGGTTACCGGGACCGGGTGCGGGCCCGCCTTTTGTTGGCCGGTACGCCCTGGCGGCTCCAGACTAGCGAGTTCTTAGCCATCAAACTGTTGTTGGCCCTGCTTTCTTCGCTGACTGTTTTCTTCTACTACCTCCACAGCCCCGTCTTTCCTTTGTTTCCCGCTCTTTTGGCCGCCGGCGGCGGTTGGGCCTTGCCCGAATTGTTCCTCCGCAGGAGGATCGATGGACGGCAAAAACAGATCCGGAATGCCCTTTCCGATACCCTCGACCTTTTGACCGTCAGCGTGGAAGCAGGTCTTGGTTTCGATGCGGCCCTGGCTAAGGTGGAAGAAAAGACAAAAGGGCCCTTGGCTGAGGAGTTCGGTGTACTTCTCCAGGAGATTAGGGTTGGTAAACCACGGCGTATCGCCTTGGGGGATCTAGCCCGCCGCACCGGGGTGGAAGATCTGGCCGCCTTTGTGGCCGCAGTGATCCAAGCCGATCAACTAGGGGTTTCCATCAGCAACGTCTTGCGGATCCAGGCGGAAGAAATGCGGCGCAAACGCCGCCAGCGGGCGGAAGAGCGGGCCATGAAAGTACCGATTAAGATGCTTTTTCCCCTGGTTCTTTTCATCTTCCCCGCGCTCTTCGTCGTCCTCCTAGGCCCTGCCGTCATTCAGATGATCGAAGCTCTAGGCAGCTTCTAAAAAGGGGATAGGGGATCTAACGGAAAGGGAAGTGAGCCCTGTTACCCGTTAGCCCATCGAAGGGAAAGGAAAACCTTGGACCGGGGGATCCCTGAAGAGTTGATTGATGGGAGTTGGCCATGGCCAACTCCTTGCCATTGGATGTCAGAAGATGACGCTGTTGGTACAACAAGGGAGGTTATCACTGTGCGGATCATCAATGAAACCCGGGGGTGTTCCTTGGCTGAGCAGGCCGTGGTCGCCGATAGCTTTTGGAGCCGACTGCGGGGTTTATTGGGTAAAGGAAGCTTAGCCCCCGGGGAAGGGCTGATCCTCAAGCCTTGCAACTGGGTCCATAGTATTGGCATGGCCTTTCCAATTGATGTTCTTTATGTCTCCCCCCACGGCCAAGTCCTAGCTGCCCATACCCTCAGGCCTAACCGCTGGGGACCTCTCATCAGGGGCAGCCACCTGGTAGTGGAGCTACCCGAGGGCACCTTGGCCAAGACGAAAACGGTACCGGGAGATCGTCTCCTCTTTGAACCCGCGTAGCACCATTTCCCTATTCCCCGCAACTTCTTACACCCTTGTACCCGGGGGGGAATATGATGTACTGACAAAGAAACCCGCCCGTGGACAACAACGTCCAGTACGAGGGTAAGCAGGGATGGGGGCTTAATATGGTCGACGGAAAAGGCAATCATACAAAATTTACTGGGCCGGAAGGGAAGGCCAAACTCACCGCACGGGAAAGGGAAATCGTCGTTCTGGTGGCTTCCGGGTTGACCAACAAAGAGATAGGGGCAACTTTGTTTGTCAGCGAGCACACAGTCAAGAATCATATCAGCAACATCTACCGCAAACTAGGGATCGACGAACGGACGAAATTGGCTCTGTGGGCCGCTAAACACGGTCTCATCCAACTGGACTAGGAGGGAAATATCGGCCGTTCAGCGAAATTGTCCCTATCAATCCTTTGTGGAGGCAGCTATGGAAGCACTGCAGGGGCAGGTTGTGCGGATCGTCTTTCGGAATGAAGATAATTATTACACAGTGGCTCGTTTGGAGGTCGACGACTTCCCCGAGCCCATCACTGTGGTGGGCAACTTTTTGGCCATCGAAGAGGGAGAATTCCTCCAATTAAGGGGTCAATGGGTTCACCATCCCGAATATGGGCGCCAGTTCAAAATGGAGGAATACCAAGGGGTTGCTCCGGCCACAGAGGAAGGAATCGAGCGGTTCCTGGCCTCGGGTGCCATTAAAGGGGTGGGCTCGGTGATGGCCAAAAGGATCGTATCTAAGTTTGGCCTAGAAACCTTTGACATATTGGAACAAGCCCCCCAGCGTTTGCTGGAAGTCGAGGGGATCGGTGCAAAACGGGCGGCTATGATCATTGACTCTTTTAAGGACCAGAGGGAAGCCCGGGATGTCCTGGCTTTTTTGCAAAGCTATGGGATCGGTCCCGGGTATGCCGCTAAGATTTATAAGGAGTATGGTGAGCAAGCGGTAGAGATCGTGCGGAAAAATCCTTACCAATTGGCTGCCGACATCTTCGGTATCGGCTTTAAGATCGCCGACGGCATCGCCGCTAAACTGGGGATCCCCCCCAACTCGCCGGCCCGCATTCGGGCCAGCCTTTTCTATTTGCTCCAAAAGGCCGGAGAGGAAGGTCATGTCTATCTCCCCAGGGAGGAGCTCATCCAGCGGGGCCGGGAACTCCTAGATGTGGCCGAAGAGGAGATCACCGCCGTCCTTGATACCATCCAAGGGGGGCCCATCACCATCGTGGAGACTTCCCAGGGACAAGCCGTCTATCCCCGGGTCCTTTTCGCGGCCGAAAGGGGTGTGGCCGAAAAACTTGTGGAGCTGCAGGAAGGTACCATCCCTGTCCCCATCGATTTGAGCAAGGAGATCGCCCGGGCGGAAGAGGAAGCGGGCCTTAAGCTGGCACCCCAGCAATATGAGGCGGTGGAGGGCGCCTTGCAAAACGGACTGTTGGTCATCACCGGGGGACCGGGTACCGGTAAGACGACAATCATTCGCCTCATTCTGTCCCTGTATCGCCAATGGGGTTCTAAAGTAGCCCTGGCTTCCCCGACGGGGCGGGCAGCCCGGCGCTTGAAAGAAGCTACAGGATCGGAAGCGAAAACCATCCACCGTTTGCTAGAGTTCGGCTATGTGGAAGGGGAAGGCCTCCACTTCCAGCGGAACGAAGACAGGCCCCTAAATGCCGATGTGGTCATCATCGATGAGGTCTCCATGGTCGATATTTCCCTGATGTATAATCTGCTCAAGGCCCTCAGACCGGGGACCCGGTTGATCCTCGTCGGCGATGTAGACCAACTGCCTTCCGTCGGTCCCGGAAACGTGCTGCGGGATATCATCAACAGCGGTCGGGTTCCGACGGTGCGCTTGACCAAGATCTACCGTCAGCGCAAAAACAGCTTGATCGTGGAAAATGCCCACCGGATTAATGAAGGGCAATTCCCCATCTTAAGCTCCAACAAAGGGGATTGTTTCTTCATCGAGATGGAGGAACCCGCCGGGATCGTAACGACCATCAAAGAGTTGGTCCAAGACCGCTTGCCCAAGTATCTCCGTTGTGATCCCATCGATGATATCCAGGTCCTCAGCCCCATGCGGCGTACCATCACCGGGGTGGAAAACTTGAATAAGACCCTCCAGGCGGCCCTCAATCCCCCCAGTCCCGCCAAAGCCGAGGTTCGCTGCCCCTTCTACGTCCTGCGGGAAGGGGATAAGGTGATGCAGATTAAGAACAATTACCAAACGATGATCTTCAACGGGGAAATCGGTCGGATCAGCCGTATCGATCCTGAAGAACGGCGGGTTCTGGTCCAATTCAGCGATGACCAAGGGGACAAGTTGGTGCCTTACCAACCGGAGGATTTGGACGAGCTGGTTCTGGCCTATGCCGTTTCCGTCCATAAAAGTCAAGGAAGTGAGTTTCCCGCCATCGTCCTCCCGGTGACCACCCAGCACTTCATTATGCTCCAGCGGAATCTGCTCTATACAGCTTTAACCCGGGCCAAGGGTTTAGCTGTCTTGGTCGGTACCAAAAAGGCGGTGGCCATCGCGGTGAAAAACAATAAGATTGAGGTGCGCTACAGCCGCCTGGCCCAGTGGCTCGGGGAACTGTAGGGGGGAATCCTTGTGTACACCGTTTATTATCTACACCATCGTTCGAAAACCATTATCGACTATTCTCCCCAACCAGGGTTGGATTTTCAACGGCGGTCCGGGGAAGGTCTCTGCCTCAGTCCGCCCCTGCCCGCCTACTTGGCGGAAGAATTAGCTGAATCTTTGAAAAAATATAAGGGGAAAGAGCGGATCATCGGCGGGGCCCGCCGCTGGTTAAGGGCCCGGGATCTGCCCCTCGTCGTCTCCCAAGGGGTGGATCTGACCCCGCCCCCATTGGTAAGGGAGATCCCCCAGCTCCAGGGCCGACTGCTCCTACCGGAGGAGACCGGCCGCCCGGAGGAAGAACTCCATTGGCTTTATCTGCAAGGTAAACTCCAGCGCCAACCGGCGGTGCAGGTGGACTGTTGGGGTGAGGGTACATGCCGGCGGTGTGGGACCGTCGATCTGCCCAGGTCTTTCTGCCCCCATTGTGGACGGACCGATTGCTACTATTGCGGAGAATGTGCGACCATGGGTACCATCCGTTCCTGCACCCTCCTTTATTATGCTCCCCCTCCGGCCATGGCTTCCTTCCAGGTTAAGCCCCATTTGGAATTTGCCCTAACTGAGCCCCAAATCCAGGCTTCCAGACAGCTGGCTGATTTTGTTGCCCGTGATAGTCGGCGGGAATGCTTGCTCTGGGCCGTTTGCGGCGCGGGAAAAACGGAAGCTTCCTTCGCCGCGGCCGCGGAAGCCTTAGCCCAAGGGGGGCGGGTCCTTTATGCTATTCCCCGCCGGGAGATCGTGCGGGAGTTGATCCCCCGGTTCCGCAAGGCTTTCCCCGGGTTGGACATCGCCGCCTATTACGGCGGTGCTCCGAAACCGCCGGGCCTCGCGCCCTTGGTCATCGCTACCACCCACCAGACTCTGCGTTTTTACCAGACCTTTGATCTGGTGATCCTCGATGAGGCCGATGCTTATCCCTACCGGGGCAGCCGTATGTTAGCCTATGCCCTGCATCGGGCGGCCAAACCCGGGGGGAAGATCATCTCCATGACAGCGACACCAGATCCGGGCTCCTTGCGGCGGGCTCGGTGGGGTTTGGGGAAACTGGTCACCATCCCGGCCCGCCACCACGGCTATCCCCTGCCGGAACCCCAACTGAAGAAATTGCCCCTAAGCCTACAGCCTTTGAAAATCCCCCCTTCGTTAGCTCAACAGGTGGCCGGCTATTTAGCTGCAGCCCACCCCTTGTTGATTTTTGTGCCCACCATCGCTGCTGCCGAGGGCCTATGTTCCCTTCTCCCTCGGGGAAAGGTCGGTTATACCCATTCCCAAGATCCGGAAAAGGACCGCAAACGACGCCTTGTGGAAGAGGGGGGAGTCCTTGTCTCCACCAGCCTTCTGGAACGGGGAATCACCATCCCCCGGGTCGATGTCATGGTTCTCTTTGCCGATCATCCCCTGTTCGATGTGGGTACCTTGATCCAGATGGCGGGGCGCAGTGGACGCAGCAGCGAGGCTCCCCGTGGTCGGGTCTGGTTTTACGGCCGCCGGATCACTGCTCCCATGCGACAAGCCCGGGCTATGATCAGGGAATTGAATCGACGGGCCCGCCGGGGTGGTTTTCTCATCGAGGATCAAAAGAATAGTCGTTAAATGGCCTTTCCCCTAGGGATCTGCAGGGGAGCGGCGAAATAGGACTTGGCAGGATCTCGAAAGGTAAAGTATTGGCAAAGGCCCCATCGATGGGAGCTGGGGGAGGAGGTGTTTCCTTTGTCTTGGCTGGGGATCATCGCCGCCTTGTTTTTGGTTTTGCTCATCATACCTTTATTACTACCCTTTAGCTATTCCTTGCAGGCGGAGATCAGGGAACAACCCAGCTTGAGGATGACCATCGGCCTGGGCAAATTTGTTGGTTGGCAGGGCCGATACGACGGAGGGAAGTGGCGCAGCCACATGGAATTTTTGGGC
>JBMNRY010000010.1:0-32390 GCA_050944915.1 Limnochordia bacterium | reverse complement strand
ACGTTAACGAACTCCCGGGAGGATTTTTTCATCTTAGGGGGAAATAGATATACAAATTGTATATTCGTATCCACTAGGGGAGCTTGTGAGTCAGGCTGAGAACAAGACGCGTTGAAGTCTTGATACCCTTTGAACCTGGATACCGGCCAGTGCCGGTCTGGATAACACCAGCGTAGGAAAGTGGAGATGACAGTGAATAACCGTCTTCCTACCTCTGGAGACGGTTTTTTGTCTCGATCATCATCCCTTAGGTACTGGCAAGGAAACTATCGCTAAGGGAGATGAGGATATGGAATATAATGTAGCCTTAACCATCGCCGGTTCCGACTCCGGAGGTGGTGCAGGGATCCAGGCTGATCTTAAGACCTTCGCCGCTTTGGGCGTTTATGGAACCAGCGCCATCACCGCAGTGACAGCCCAAAATACCTGTGGTGTTTCAGGAGTAGTCCAGCTGGATGCCGATTTCGTCGGCCAACAGATCGATGCCGTGCTGACCGATATTCAAGTTAAGGCCGTAAAAACGGGGATGGTGGCCAACGGCGAAATCATCGAGGCTATCGCCGGGCGGATGGAGAAATACGGGGTGGAAAACCTAGTGGTCGATCCGGTCATGGTGGCCGCCAGCGGCGATCATCTTTTGGAGGAAGATGCCCAAGGGGCCTTGATGGAAAGACTACTTCCCCTGGCCCTGCTAGTCACCCCAAATATTCCCGAGGCTGAAGTCTTAGTGGGCTGGAAGATCAAAAACGAAGGGGATATGTACCGGGCGGCGGAGAGGATTTTAGCCATGGGACCCCGGTATGTCCTCCTTAAAGGAGGTCACTTATCGGGTCCTGAGGCCGTCGATTTGCTCCTGGGTCCCACGGGAGGCAGGGAATACAGGGCCCGGCGTTTGCCGACAAAAAACGTTCACGGTACCGGTTGTACCTTCGCAGCGGCCATCACCGCGGGATTGGCCAAGGGCCTGTCGGTGACCGATGCCATCGCCCAAGGGAAAGAATATATCACGGGAGCTATTGCCCATGGGCTGTCTCTAGGACGCGGAGCGGGACCAACCCATCATTTCTACAAGTATTATTAAGAAGGTGAAACGATGACCCAGTTGCGTGATATCGGCGAATTTGGCCTCATTAAGCTCATCGCCCCTCAAGAAGGAGGCCATCCAGGGGTGCTGGTCGGCATCGGCGATGATACGGCCGTCCTGGAACATGGTAGCCACTGGTTGTTATACACTACCGATATGTTGGTGGAAGGGGTCCATTTCAGCCTGGAAACGACGACGGCCGGCCAGCTGGGTCATAAGGCCCTGGCGGTGAACATGAGCGATGTGGCGGCCATGGGAGGTTGGCCCACCTTTGCCCTCATCTCCCTCGGTTTGCCCCCCGATCTCTCGGTGGCGTTCGTCCAAGAACTCTACCGGGGGATGGAGGCTATAGCTGCCCAAGGGGGGGTGGCCATCGTGGGAGGCGATACGGTCAGCCATCCTGAGCTATTGATCATCAACGTGGCCCTGCTGGGCCAGGTTCCCGCGGGCCAAGCAGTCCTACGTAGTGGAGCCCAAAGGGGAGATCTAATTTGTGTGACTAACACTTTAGGCGACTCTGCCGCAGGTCTGGCCCTCCTGAGCCGAGGCGGTGAGATTCCTCCTTCTTTGCTTGAAGTAGTGGACAAGCATCTACTGCCCCAACCGCGGCTAAGGGAAGGACGGCAATTAGCCGGTGTGGCCACCAGTATGCTCGATGTATCCGACGGGTTAGCGGGAGACCTCCATCATATTTGCCAGGCCAGCCAGGTGCGGGCCCAAATTGAACTGGAGAGGCTGCCTATATCCCCGGCCGTCTACGAGGCGGCCGATTTCGTCGGATGTGACCCCCTAGAGTGGGTCCTACGGGGTGGAGAAGATTATGAGCTGCTTTTCACCATCCCCCCGGAGGAACCTTTACCGGCTGGGGCTTCGGTCATCGGTCAGATTATTCCCGGAGAGCCGGCCATCGAACTGGTGGACGGGCGCGGCCGCCGGGAAGTTCTAAAACCTGGTGCCTATGATCACTTTAGTTAGAAGGAAAGGTATTAGGAAAAGGGGAATAATGAAGGTAAATAAATCAACGCATTTGTTTAGGTGCCCCTGTGGGGGAGAATAGGGAAGTCTTCAAAAGGACGCGGACCCACCACTGTATGCGGGAAGGCGAGGCCAAGGGCCACCGGGAGACTGGGAAGGCGGCCATCGTGATGCACCGGAGCCAGGAGACCTGCCTAAACAAAGGGTTGGAGGATGACGGTAAAGTCCTCGACTAATTCCTTAGTCGGGGGCTTTTTTCTATTTAGGAGGTGCTTAATTATGGAGAAATTGATTAAGAAGATCGGTAATCTAGATGTTAAGGCCATGGAAAAGGCCCAAGGGCATCTCGATAGTCTGACTAAGCCTCCCGGTAGTTTAGGGGTGTTAGAGCGGATCGCGGTGCAATTGGCGGGGATCACCGGAGAGATTATTCCAGATCTGCGGAACAAGGTCATCTTAGTCATGGTTGGTGACCACGGTGTGGTGGAAGAGGGGGTCAGCGCCTTTCCCCAAGAGGTGACGGCCCAGATGGTGCACAATTTCCTCCAAGGGGGGGCGGCCATCAACGTCTTGGCCCGCCACAGCGGTGCCCGGGTTCTTGTGGCCGATTTAGGGATGAAAGAAACTATCGACCATCCCCAGTTGGTGGCCGCTAAAGTCAGGGCCGGGACAGGGAACATGGCTCGGGGTCCGGCCATGACCAGGGAAGAAGCCATGGCAGCCATAAAGACGGGGGCCCGTATCGCCCAAGAACAGATTGCTCAAGGGGCCCAGCTGTTGGCCACGGGAGAGATGGGGATCGGCAATACAACGGCCAGCAGTGCCATCGCCGCCGCTTTCACCGGCTTGCCCGTTGACAGCCTTATCGGCATCGGCACCGGCTTAGATGAAAAGGGGCGACAGCACAAGATCCAAGTGGTCAAGAAGGCTTTAGCCTGCAATGACCCCGACCCCCATGATCCCATCGATGTGTTGGCCAAGGTCGGTGGATTAGAGATCGCCGGGCTGACGGGAGCGATTTTAGCCGCCGGGGCTAATGGTGTGCCCATGGTCATCGATGGTTTAATTTCCAGCGCTGCTGCTTTGACGGCCATCAGGTTGGCCCCTCAGGTGAGGGATTATATCATCCCGTCCCATTTATCGGAGGAGCCTGGCCATAAAATACTACTGGAGTCCATGGGTCTGCAAGGGATGCTCCATATGCAGATGCGCTTAGGGGAAGGGACCGGTGCCGCCTTGGCCTTTCCCATCATCGATGCTGTAGGGAAACTGCTGGCGGAGATGGCCACCTTCCAGTCGGCAGGGATCTCCTCGGGTAGCTAAAGGGAAAGTATCCCTGATGGTGAAGGATTTAGGCGGGAGGTGGTCTTATGCAGAGAATTCCTCGGAGTCAAGCCATGAATTTCACCTTCGATCACCGGTTGGAGCCGGCCCTTTATGTGGAATTGGGGGAATCTTTCGCCATCGAGACGGAGGATGCCCCCGGGGGTTACCTAAAGGATGCTTCTGATCTGTTAACACCGGAGCATTCTCCATTACGCCGGCGGGTGCCGCCCCTATCAAATCCTACCGGCGGTCCCGTGTATGTGCGGGGAGTGGAGCGGGGCGATGTGTTGGTGGTCAATGTGGAAAAGATCGAACCAGCCCCCCAAGGTGTCACCTATTTCGGCGGTAGCATCGGCCCCTTGGCCCAATGGACCCGCTGGCCAGAATTAAACGAACTTCAAACCCATATCATCCAGCATCGACCCGGTCCCTCGGGCACCACTAGGGATGGAAAAGCCATTGTTAACCACCGGCTTCGCTGGCCTTTGCAGCCTATGATCGGCACCATCGGTGTTGCTCCCGATGTGGAGGTCCTGACTACTTCCATGGGCCAGGGACCCTGGGGCGGTAATCTAGACTGCCAGGACATTCAAGAGGGTGCCAAGGTGTACCTACCCTGTTTTCATCCCGGCGGTCTTTTGTTCATCGGCGATGTCCACGGCTCCCAGGGAAACACTGAATTCTACAGTAATGCCGATGAGACCAGGGCTGAGGTCGTAGTCAGTTGTCAGGTTCTAAAAAACCGCACCATACCTTTCCCCCGGGTGGAAACGGCTGACTCAATAATTGCCCTTTGCTGCGATATTCCCCTAGAAGAGGCCGTCCGGGGGGCGATCATCTACATGATGGAATGGTTGATTGAAGAATACGGTCTCACCCCCCAAGAGGCTTATATGCTGCCTAGTCTGCACCCGGAATTTCGGATCAATATTTATCAAATGGTCAAATCCTATTCCTTGCGCTATACCGTCGGGGCCCAGATCCCCAAAAAGGTCTTAGAAGGATTGGAACAGGTGGAAGATTAAAGACTTTTTGGAAGGAAATCTCCCCTAGAGGAGAAATTAAAGGGTAACATGCTGGAAAGGAAGGATAGGAGTTGCTCGTACATTTGCCCTATGGGCCTACAGAGACTATCCCTTTAGAGATTCCTGACGGGAATTTGATCGGGGTTTTGGAACCTCCAGAAGTAGAAGGAGCGGACGATGAGGGGGCCTTAATCCGCCAGGCTTTAGACAACCCTATCGGGACGGAAAAACTGGAAGCCATGGTCCGTCCGGGTATGAAGGTGGCCATCGTTATTTCCGATGCCTCCCGTCCCAACGTGGAGGCGAAGATCGTTCCCGAACTGGTAACTCGTTTAGCCGCGGCGGGTATCCCCCAAGAGGACCTGATCTTCGGTATCGGCACCGGAGCCCACCGTCCTGCCACCCGGGAAGAACTCATCGACATGCTGGGGGAAGAATTGCTGGAACGGGCAACCATCGTCAACCACCGGGCAGGCATAGATCCCATGGCCGATTTGGGCTACACCTCCCAAGGCTACCCCATTAAGATCAACAAAGCCATCGTCGAAGCCGATTTCAAAATCGCCATCGGCGTCGTCTTGCCCCATCCCTTTGCCGGCTATAGCGGCGGGGGGAAAGCCATCGCCGTAGGGGTGGCCAGCGCCGAAACTATTGCCAGCACCCACACTCCTGAAACATTGGAACATCCCAACACAGGCCTCGGTGTCTTGGAAGGTAACCCCATGTATTTAGGTTCCTTGGAAATGGCCCGGGCCATCAACTTGGGGATGTTGATCAATGCAACGGTGCTTCCCGACGGTCGGTTGGTCGATGTGGTTGCAGGCGAGGTCGGTCAAGCCCATGGAGAATTGGTCCGGCGCTCGGCCGATGTGATGTTTAAGGTCCCCTTCCCCGAACCGGCCGATATTGTCGTCGTTTCTTCCGGCTATCCTAAAGATGGTAATTTGTACCACGGGATGGCCGAGGGCGTTTGTATTGTGGCCGGTGATGCTAATCCCACCCCATGTGTGCGGAAGAAGGGAACGATAATTTTGGTCTCTCCCATGGAAGAGGGAGTCTACAATGAAGTTTTCGCCCGCTGTCTCCAGGAGGGGGAAACCCCAGCGGAGGTCATGGCCAAAATCTTGCGGGATGGTGTGAGCCAACCGGGTCAACATCGGGCTTACGGGGTGGCGAAGATCCTCGTGGACCACGAGGTAATTTGTGCCCAATCCCAAATGGATCCTCAGCTTTTGGAATCGATGCATCTTAAGGCCATGGATTCGGCCCAAGGGGCTCTAGCCTATGCCCTAGAAAAGCACGGTCCCCAGGCTAAGGTGTTAGTCCTCCTCAATTCCCATCGTCTAGTCCCGGTGCAGGCTTAATCCTGGGACGCAAGACTAGATAAAGGCCCAAGAGGGAGAAATTGGTCATGGCCAGGAAGAAACTAGCCCCGAATCCCCAACGGATATTGACCCAATAGCCGAAGTAGCTTAACAGTAGGTGCTGCAAGGCGGACAACAGGGCAAAGGCGGGGATGTAGAAGATTAAACGGGAACCCTGGGCGGGGAAAAAATAGCCGAAGGCGGCGGCGAGGGGGATTTTGGCTAACAAAAGCAGATAGGGGATCCCACTAGAGTTAAGGAGGGTCCCCCGGATGATCCACAAATAAAAGATGTTGATCCCTAAATACTGGTAGACCCCTTCCAGGAGAAACCCGCCGAAAAACCCAAAGGGAACCCAGTCCCGCCAGCGTTCTAGAGGGATGAGGGACAATACGATTAGATAAGGTAGCAGGAGAAAGGCCAGCCAAAAAAGCATCACGACACCTCCGTCGCTAGTATGCCCCCTGGCCTTTCTCCTATGATTTATTGGATGGCTCCCCGGGCCGCGATGGGCCAAATGGTCTCTACTTGCCCACCGCGGATCCCATAATACCGATCATGGAGATTGATGGTCGTACAGCAATGGGTGGGTAGGAGCCGGATCAAATCATTTACTTCCAGCTTTGGGGCATCTTCTCCCAGACGGAGCAAACCGTGTTCTTCCGACAGCTTTTCCAGGACGACGCCGGTCAGCTGATAAGGTTGGGGCAGGCCGAATTCCTCGGTGATGGCCTTTTTCCCGGCATCGACCACGGCTACATCGGGTCGGGGTCGGCTGATGACGCTGGTCAACACAAAGAGGGCCGGCCGAAAAGGTAGTCCCAACTTTTCATAGGTGGCATCCATAAAAAGGTAGGAACCGGCTTGGATCTCGGTGATTCCGGGGAAACTACCGGCTAAATCATAGGTCCCGGTACCACCGGCACTAACGATCTCGACGGGGATCCCCGCCCTCTCGATCGCTTCTTTAATGGCTACCAACCGGCCGTTGGCTTGGGCCGCCTTCTCCCGACGGATCTGGGCATCGGCGATAAAGACACAATGGCCTTCATAGCCCATAATCCCCCGGAACCGGAGACCCTTTAGTCTCTCGATATGTTGGGTCAACTCCACGGCACCTGCAGCATCTTGAACCCCACAACGCCCCAATCCCACATCGGCCTCAATGAGGACATTTAAAATCACGCCCTTGGCTAAGGCGGCCTCATTTAAGTCGTCGGCATTGGCCGGGGAATCACAGGCGACGATGATGTTGCTGTGGCGGGCTAAGGCGACTAGGCGGCGGATCTTTGCGGGCTGGGTGACTTGATTAGCCAAGAGCACATCCTTGATGCCACTACGGACCAAGATTTCCGCTTCCCCTAACTTGGCACAGGTTATGCCGATGGCTCCATGGTCCAGCTGTTTCCAGGCGATGGTGGGACTTTTATGGGTTTTGGCGTGGGGGCGGAGTTTAGTCGTCCGGTTGGCAAAGTATTCCCCCATAAGGCGCAGGTTTTCTTCCATGATATCCAAATCGATCAACAATGCTGGCGTCGGTATTTCCTCTAAGTTTTTAGGCAATAACATCGGGCCACCTCCCAAGGCGAGTTGTTAACACTAATACTTAGCCACTTATCGGCGCCATCCCTTCGTTACGGGAAAACAAAAGGGGAGGACGGTATGGAAGGCCCGTTTTAGGATATGCTAGGAGGAAAAACGAGGTTTTCCTAGAAAAAGAAACTTGTGAAAAGAATCTCTAAGTCTAAGGGGAAAACTTAGGGTAAGGGGGACCCCAAAAAGGATTTCTATTACCCATGTGGAACTATTACCAGCATGTGTAATCAGGATAATAATGGGGGTGAGCACCTTTGGCTGTGGAGATCCTACGGGAAATCGGCGAGGGTGAACGCCGGGCAGCAGAAATCATCAAAAAGGCCCAACGGGAAGCCGAGGACCTGCTGAAGGCGGCGGAAGAAGCGTCGGCCCAGCTGCGGGAAGAACGCATCGCTGAGGCGGAGGCTAAGGCTAAAGAGCTGATCGAGCAGGCGGAAGCCGATGCCCGGGCCCAGGCGGAAGCCTTGTGGGAGGAAGGTCGGCAGCAAATTGCCGACATTCAAGGGAAGGCAGCCCAGCGTAAGGAGCAGGCGGTCCAACTTCTCTTGGAAAAGGTTGTGAATAATCCATGGCAATAGCCCAAATGAAAAAACTCTACGTCGCTGTCCATGACAGTGAACGGGAGAAGCTACTAGATGAGCTACAAAGGCTGGGCGTAGTTGAGATCGAAGAATTACAGCCCGATGCTCTAGCCGAGGATCTACCTTTGCTCCAGCGCGATGCTCCTGGCTCTGAATTGTCTGGATTGGAAGATCAGATCGGCGAGGTCCGCTATATACTGGAGTTTTTCGACAGATACGCTCCGGTGAAACGGACAGCCATCGAACAGTTCGCGGGTTCGAAGGTTCCCATGGACTGGGGGGCCATGGAGCAGGCCGTCGAAAATTTGGATTACAAAGGCTTACATAAAGAATGTCGGCGGATCGATGAAGCCATCAACGACATCCAAAACCAAAAAGGTCGTTGGGAGACGACCTTTGAACAGCTGGAGCCCTGGCGGGAGTTGGATCTGCCCCTAGATACCCCCCAGGAAACCCAATGGATTCGGATCCTCATCGGTAGTATCGCTACTCGAGGAGCCGCCGAATTCGAGGCGGAAATAGAAGGGGCTTCACCGGAAGTCTGCTGGCAAGAGGTGGCCGGGGACCAGGATCGGATCCGTTTGGTTTTGTTCGTACCTAAGGATGATCTAGAGTTGGTCCGGGACGTTTTAGCCAGATTCGATTTCCTACCGGTGCAGTTCCCATCCTATAGCGGAACGGTGGCCCAGTACCTAGAATTCGGTCGTCGGGAATATGACCGGTTAGAAGGAGAAGAACAAAGCCTCATCGACCAGGCCAAGGAGCTGGTGGATCGCCGGACTTCTCTGTATGCCCTCTATGATCTATTGAATCTAAAGAGGGATCGGCTATTGGAAACGGGTAAATTTCTCCGCACAGAACGGGCCGTTTTTTTACAAGGTTGGCTGCGGGATGCCGATGTGGAGAAGGTGACGGAGAGTCTGGAGGTTCAGTTAGAAAGCGCCGTTTTCCAGGTCAAGGATCCGGAACCGGAAGATGATGTACCCATTGTTTTGGAAAACAAAGGTTTAGCGAAACCCTTCGAGGCTATCGTCCACTTATACAATCTACCCCAGCGTCATGAAGTCGATCCAACCCCTTTCATCGCTGGCTTTTTCTCCCTGTTTTTTGCCATGTCCTTGGGCGATGTGGGCTACGGTCTGATGCTGGCCCTCCTTTGCTACTACCTTTTGACCAATATCCGCATGTCCGATTTAGGCCGCAAGACTTTTCAACTGTTAGGTATCGGCGGTGTCTGCGGCATGTTCTTCGGGCTTCTGGCCGGCAGTTATTGGGGCGACTTGATTTCCATTCCACCCTTGTGGTTTAACCCTACGGAAGGGGAGAATGCCATTAAGTTCCTTCTCCTCGCCTTTGTTTTAGGGACTATCCATCTGTACGTGGGGTTAGGGATCGCCTTTTACAGCAACGTCAAGCGGGGAGACTGGGCCTCGGCCATCTACGACCAAGGAATGTGGATGATCACCATCGCTGGCCTGCTGTTGTGGGTGGGCGCTGGTGAAGCTAACGTTCAACTGACACAAATCGGCAAATGGGCTAGTATCGTCGGCGCCATCGGTCTAGTGTTATTCCAAGGCCGACAGAATAAAAACATTTTCGCTCGCCTTGGCGCTGGCCTATACAGCCTCTATGATGTCACCGGTTACGCCAGCGATATCTTATCCTACTCTAGGCTTCTGGGCCTAGGCATGGCTACCGGTGTCATCGGTAGTGTCATCAACACCGTAGCCTTCATGGTTGCCGATAGCGTTCCCGTTATTGGTCCTTTAGTGACGGTGATCATCTTGATCGGGGGCCATACCTTTAACCTGTTCATCAACGTTATCGGTGCCTATGTCCACGTCAGCCGTCTCCAATATGTAGAATTCTTTGGTAAGTTCTATGAAGGAGGCGGGCGAGTTTTCGTCCCCTTTGAGCCGCAAACAACCTATGTTCATCTGGAATCAACGGGCAAATAGCTCTAAACAAAGATAATTAGGGAGGTACATGCAGAATGGAATTGGGTCTTGTTCTTGGATTACTGGGCGCAGGTTTGGCAGTAGTGCTGGCGGGGATCGGTTCCGCCTATGGAGTCGGTTTGACCGGTCAAGCGGCCTCAGGCTTGATCACCGAGGATCCTAGCAAGTTTGGGCAGTCGCTTATTTTGCAGGTCATTCCCGGAACCCAAGGTATCTACGGGTTCCTCATCGGCTTCTTGACTATCCAAGGCCTTGGTCTCATCGGAGGACCGGTAGCATCGGTCAGCGTGGAAACAGGGATTTCCATTATCATGGCCTGCTTGCCTATCGGTATTGTCGGCTTGATTTCGGCCCTTTACCAAGGTCGAGTGACGGCCACCGGTATCAGCCTCATAGCTAAGCGGCCGGAAGAATTGGCTAAGGCCATGATTTTCGCTGTTATGGTCGAATTCTACGCCATCTTGGCTTTCCTAACCTCCTTCTTAATGTTGCAGCCAATTTTGGCTAGTTTATAGGGAGTGGCTATTCAATGAGCCGTGTCAATAAATTACAAGAGCGTATTCTCGCGGAAGCGGAAGGGAAAGCTGCCGAAATCCGCCAAGGGGCGGAAGCTAAAGCGGCCCAATTAAAAGAAAGGGCTACCCAAGAAGCTGAGGCTGCCGTGGCTAAAATCGAAGCTCGGGGTCATCGGCAGGCCGAGGAACGAAGCCGGCGGATTATCACCATGACAAATTTGGACATCCGCCGGGAAATCCTGGGGGCGAAACAGACAGCCATCGAGGAAGTCTTCGCTTTGGCTATGGAAAAACTGGCCTCCTTAGATGAAGGGAAATATATGTCTTTCATGGAGGAACTCCTCCTGCAAAGCGTGGAGACCGGTGATGAGGAAATCGTCGTCGCCGAAAAGGATCAAGAGCGATTCAGCGGCAATTTCCTGGCCAGGGTCAACGAAAAGCTCATCCAAAGGGGCAAAAAGGGCCAATTAAGGCTTGCCGAGGAGACTCAACCCCTGCTGGGCGGTTTCATCCTTCGGGGAGCCACCGTGGAGGTCAACAATTCCTTCGAAGCCCTGGTGGCCGTCCAGCGGGATGAACTGGAGCAGATGGTAGCCGAGGTCTTATTCGCCTAAGACCCGAACCCTGGTGGATAGAGGGGGAGACTGATGGGAAAGTACGCTTACGCCGTGGCCAGAATTAGGGCCATGGAAACAAGGCTATTAGATAAAGGGAAAATCGGCCGTATGCTCGAGGCCCGCGATGCCGAAGGGGCCTTGCGGGTACTCAGCGAATCGGAGTATGCCGACTCCCTTGCTGAACTACCGGCCCCGTCAGCCTATGAAGAGCTCTTAAATGCGGAATTGCGTAGGGTCTATGCTGTCGTCGAGGGTTTTGCTCCCGACGACGGACTGTTCGATTTGCTGCGCAGCCGATACGATTTTCATAATCTGAAAGTGCTCTTAAAGGCCCGACATTTGGGTCTCGAGCGGGATGATTTGTTGGTCGATTTGGGCAGGATCGAGCCCCAACGCCTTAAGGAACAGCTAAGGACCGAGGGAGGACTGCCACCAGAATTGAGGGAAACGGTCCAGCGAACGGAAGAGGAATACAGCGAGACTGGTGATCCCCAACTCTTAGATTTAGTCCCCGATTACTATATGTACGACTATATGTACAAGCAAGGGCAAGCTTTGGGGGATCCCCTGATCGTTAATTATTTGGTCAAAGAAATCGATCTACTTAACATTAAGACCTGTATACGGCTCAAGAGGATCGGTGGACAGCGGCCATCCCTAGATTGGTTATTCCTGCCCCATGGAACCGTCGATTTAAGACTGTTACAGGAAGCATTACGGGAGCCCTGGGACTCTTTGGCAGCCAAGTTTTCGGCAACGGAGTACGCCGCGGTGGTTCAAGAGGGCTTACGTTACCTAGAGTCCAACAATAGTTTAACGGGTTATGAAGCATTAGCTGAGGCCCATTTATTGGAACATATGCGGACAGCCAAGTATGTGGCCTTCGGTCCGGAACCCATCTCCGCTTACTTATTGGCCAAGGAGCTGGAAACCCGACTGATTAGGATGATCATGGTGGGTAAGATCAATAATCTACCCCAGGAGGCCATAAGGGAAAGGCTGAGTGATGTCTATGCATAAGATGGCCGTTATCGGTGATCACGACTCTATTCTCGGCTTTAAGGCCCTTGGGCTAGAAGTTTTCCCAGTGGCCGATGGGGAAGAAGGGGCCCAAGTGCTCCGTCGCATCGGTAAGAGGGATTACGCAGTCATTTTTATCACTGAAAACGTCGGTGCAGAGATGCTGCCGGTAGTCCAAGAATTTGCCGATGATCCTTTGCCGGCCATCCTGTATATCCCGAATAACCAGGGGAGTACCGGGATGGGTCTTGAAAAAATCCGCCGTATCGTCGAGCGTGCGGTGGGTGCCGATATCTTATCAGGAAAAGAGGGTAGCCAGTGACAAACACAGGACGCGTAATCAAGGTATCTGGTCCCTTGGTTGTCGCCGAGGGAATGGGCGATGCCAAGATGTTTGAAGTGGTCCGGGTCAGTGAACAACGCCTCATCGGCGAAGTGATCGAGATTCGGGGCGACCGGGCGTCCATCCAGGTCTATGAAGAAACCTCGGGTATGGGTCCCGGTGAGCCTGTGATGATGACCGGAGAACCGTTGAGTGTAGAACTGGGCCCAGGGTTGATCGAATCCATCTTCGATGGTATTCAGCGTCCCCTCGATGTGATTATGGAACAGACTGGGGCCCGCATCGGTCGTGGTGTGGAAGTGCCCGGTTTGCGCCGGGAACGAAAATGGGACTTCCAGCCTAAGGTGCAAAAGGGCGATCGGGTTGTTCCCGGCGATATCATCGGAGTGGTCCCCGAAACAACCCTGGTGGAACACCGGATTATGGTGCCCCACGGTATTGAAGGGGAAATCGTCTCTATCCATCAAGGGGAAGCGACCATCGAGGATACGGTGGCTCAAGTGGCAACGAAGGACGGGGTAAAGGATATTACCATGGTCCAACGTTGGCCCGTGCGCAACCCCCGTCCCTATAAAAATAAATTACCGTCGGAAATCCCGTTGATTACAGGACAGCGGGTCATCGATACTTTCTTTACCATTACGAAAGGTGGAACAGCCTGTGTCCCCGGTCCCTTCGGCAGTGGAAAGACCGTCGTTCAGCACCAGCTAGCCAAGTGGTCCGATGCCGATATCATCGTTTACGTTGGATGTGGGGAGCGGGGCAATGAAATGACTGACGTCTTGCGGGAATTCCCCCAACTGGAAGACCCCCGCAGCGGTGAACCCCTGATGAAGCGTACGGTACTGGTGGCTAACACTTCGGACATGCCGGTAGCCGCCCGGGAAGCTTCGATTTATACGGGGATTACCATTGCTGAATACTTCCGGGATATGGGTTATAACGTGGCCCTCATGGCCGACTCCACCTCCCGCTGGGCCGAGGCCCTTCGGGAAATGTCCGGTCGGTTGGAAGAAATGCCCGGTGATGAAGGTTATCCCGCCTATCTCGGTTCCCGCTTGGCCGAATTCTACGAACGGGCCGGTCGGGTGATCAACTTAGGCCAAGATGCCCGGGAAGGCTCCCTAACAGTAGTCGGTGCCGTTTCTCCTCCCGGTGGGGACTTATCGGAACCGGTGACCCAGGCTACCTTACGGGTAGTGAAGGTCTTCTGGGGTTTAGACGCATCCCTAGCTTATCGCCGTCATTTCCCCGCGATCAACTGGTTAGATAGTTATTCCCTCTATGGGGCTCAAGCCCAAGCTTACTTCGATGAACAAGTCAGCCCCCAATTCTATGAACAGCGGGCGACGGCCATGAAACTCCTCCAAGAAGAAGCGGAACTGGAGGAAATCGTCCGTCTCATCGGTGTCGATGCCCTTTCGGCCCAAGACCGGATGACTATGGAAACGGCCAAATCGATCCGGGAAGACTTCCTCCACCAAAATGCTTTCCACGATGTGGATACCTATGCATCTTTGCATAAGCAGTACCGGATGTTGCGGTTGGTCATGTACTTCCACCAACGGGCCCTGCTGGCTTTAGAGAGGGAAGTTCCCATCGAGGAACTACTGGCCCTTCCCGTTCGGGAACGGATCGCCCGGGCCAAGTACGTCCAGGAAGATGAGCTGGATCAGCTCTACGATAGAATAGAACAGGACATCAAGGACCAAATCGATGGTTTAATAGCCCAAGGAACCGGGGGTGATAGCGTTGCTTAAAGCTTACAAAACCATTCGAGAAGTAGCCGGCCCCCTGATGCTCGTGGAACAAGTGGATAATGTCAAGTTCGATGAGCTAGTAGAAGTGGAATTGCAAAACGGCGAAAAGCGCCGGGGTCGTGTCTTGGAAGCCGACGGCACCAACGCTTTAGTCCAACTTTTTGAAGGTTCCTCGGGGATGAACCTCCAGGGTAGCACTGTGCGTTTTCTAGGTCGGACCTTGGAATTAGGTGTTTCCATCGATATGTTAGGACGGATCTTCGACGGGATGGGCAACCCCCGGGATGATGGACCGAAGATCTTGCCTGAAAAACGATTGGATATCAACGGGATACCCATCAACCCTTGTGCCCGGGATTATCCTTCTGAGTTCATCCAAACGGGTATTTCCGCCATCGATGGATTGAATACCCTAGTCCGGGGACAAAAACTGCCCATTTTCTCCGGCTCCGGATTACCCCACTCGGAAATCGCCGCTCAAATCGCCCGGCAAGCTCGGGTTTTAGGGAGCGGGGAGAACTTCGCTGTTGTCTTCGGTGCGATGGGTATTACCTTTGACGAAGCCGATTACTTCATCTCCGACTTCCGGCAGACGGGGGCCATCGAACGGGCCGTGTTGTTCATGAATTTAGCCAACGACCCAGCCATTGAACGGATCGCCACCCCCCGGATGGCTCTCACCGCCGCGGAATATTTAGCCTATGAAAAGGGCATGCACGTCTTGGTGATCTTGACCGATATGACCAACTACGCGGAGGCCCTGCGGGAAGTATCGGCGGCCCGAAAGGAAGTACCCGGACGACGGGGTTACCCGGGCTATCTGTATACCGACTTGGCTACCATTTATGAACGGGCGGGTCGGATAACGGGACAGGAGGGTTCCATCACCCAAATTCCCATCTTGACCATGCCCGAGGATGATAAGACCCACCCCATTCCCGACTTGACGGGCTATATTACCGAGGGTCAAATCATGCTCAGCCGCGAACTTCATCGTAAAGGGATCTACCCACCCATCGATGTTCTGCCCTCCCTCTCCCGGCTCAAGGATAAGGGAATTGGGGAAGGCAAAACTAGGGAAGACCATGCCGATACCCTTAACCAGTTGTATGCCGCTTATGCCCAGGGTAAGGAAGCCCAAGAGCTGGCCGTCATCCTGGGAGAAGCAGCTTTGAGTCCCCTGGATCGGCAGTTCGCCGAGTTTGCCGAACTCTTTGAAGAACGGTATATCGGTCAAGGTCTCCATGAAAACCGCACTATTGAAGAAACGTTGACCATCGGTTGGGAGCTCTTGTCCATGCTGCCCACATCGGAGTTAAAACGGGTCGATGAGAAATATATCGAGAAGTATCTGCCCCAAAAGTCTGACTAGGCCGGCTAAAGGCAGCGGCCCTTTACGGGAAGAAGGTGATGGCGATAGCGATTAAGGTTAACCCGAACCGCATGGAGCTGTTGGCCTTAAAACGCCGTTTGACCATGGCCCAGCGGGGCCATAAGCTCCTGAAAGATAAACGGGATGAATTGATGCGCCGCTTTATGGAGCTGATTGATCAGCATAAGGCGTTGCGGGACGAGGTTTTCGAACAATTGCAGCGGGCCTACACCGGTTTCTTGGTCGTGCGGGGAGTAATGTCTCCCCAGATGATGGAAGAGGCCATCATGTTTCCCAAGGAGCGCCTGGAGTTGACGGCTAGCGAGGAAAATGCAATGAGTGTACGGGTCCCCCGCTTTAGCTGGAAAAAGGAAAGCCAAGCCGGTGATATCTACCCCTATGGTTTTGCCTCCACCTCCGCCGAATTGGATACGGCCATCGAAGCCTTATCCGATGTCCTGCCCAAGATGATCGAGTTGGCGGCTTTGGAGAAGGCGGCGGAATTAATGGCGGAAGAGATCGAAAAAACCCGCCGAAGGGTTAATGCCCTGGAATATGTGATGATTCCCCAATTGGAGGAGACCATCAGGTATATCACCATGAAGCTCGATGAAACGGAACGGAGCAATCTCACCCGTCTGATGAAAATCAAAGACATGGTCCAAGCCCGCAGTCTATAGTTCAGGCAACAGCAAAGAGAAGGGACGCTTCTTGCGTCCCTTAACTACTTTTTCAGCTTCAGCACCGCGAGGACCGGTCGGTGATCGGAAACGGGGCTGGGTAAGGTTTTTGTTTCCACAAGATAGGGGGCAAGCGCCGGGGAGAGGAAAATGTAGTCGATTCGGGCACGGGGATCGGGGCTGGGGAAGGTGGCGCCGCTTCCGGAGCCAGCCAGGAGATGGGCATCCTGGAAATGGGCGGTGATCCCTTGGATTTCTTCGCTGGTGGGAGGGGCGTTAAAATCCCCCAAAAGCACAACAGGCCCGGGCAATCTCTCCTTTATGTTCAACAGGAATTGGATATGTTGCAACCTTTCTTCTTGGCTGAGGCCTAAATGGGTGCCGCAGACATAAAGGGATTGGCCGTCGATCTCGATTTGGGCCACGATGATGTTCCGAGGCTCCCGCGCCGAGGGCAGTTGGTAAACCTCGACCCTTTCCAGGGGATATTTGCTCAACAGGAGATTGCCGTAACGCTGGGGCATCAAATAGCGCAAGAAACCCTGGGGTAGGGTGGGCCCGTAGAAACTATAGGGATAACCAAAAAGCTGGGGTAGGTGGCGGGCTTGGTTGATGCCACCGCTGCGGAATCGATAAGCATCGACTTCGTTAAGGAGGAGGATATGGGGATCGGCCCTTTTAACGATTTGGGCCAATTGTCCCAAGTCGACCTGGCCATCGGGGCCTCGCCCGTAGTGGATATTAAAGGTCATTATCCGCACTTCTTGGCTGGTTGCCAAGGTGGCGCAGATCAATAATATTATGCAAGCAGCCATCAGGCGGGTCATTTGTCTACCCCCTATTTTGCCCTATCAAAGGTTGATTTTCTTTTAGCAAGGAATTGGTCCTGCCGGTAACAAATGGCAGGAAATTAACGAAAAAGAGCGAAAAGTGGTTTGAAGGGAGGTGGCTCCGCTGCCTTTGTCTAAACCGCTGGAGCAAGTGGTCATCAGGGAAGTAGAAAAACATTTGGAAAACAACCCGAATATTTGTGATTGTCCCCAGTGTAAAGCGGATATTATCGCCCTTACGCTGCAAAACTTACCCCCCCGCTATTCGACGACACCCCAGGGCGAGGTCTGGCTGAAAGTCGAGCTGCAGAATACCCAGACCCGTATGGATATATTTAAGGCCATGGTCGGCGCCATCGAAAAGGTCCAGACCCATCCACGGCATTAACAGACCCACCTTAATGGTGGGTTTTTCCCTTCCGCCATCACACCCATAGAGTTCATGACCTGCCCAGTACCCTTGCCGGGACAATTCAGACTGTGATTTCCCTTTCACCACACTGATTCATAATCTGCCTTCGGGATCGTTCAAGGGGCTCCTCCTTCGGTTCAGTTTCCCTTCTAAACAGAGTGTATTCCGAGCTGGGGAAATGGGTCAACTAAGTCTACGGCCAGTCTCTCATAGTATCCTTCGGGGAGGAGATCCTTTCCCCGGAACAGAATTAATCATGTGAAAAAAATATTTTTCACACAAATTAGGGGAAAATTAGCTCCAAGGAGCTTTTGTTCCAACCCCTCGGCGTTGATTGTGGAGCCGGTAGCCTTGTATATCTGTCCCTTTTGGTCAACTTAAGAGGGACGGGAAAGGGGGAAAGATCCAGGAAGGGCTTGCTTTCTCCCGGTCGATAAAGACCCAGGGGAAATTAAAAGGATTTTACTGTCGGGGTCACGAAATCCACGAACAAGAAAAAGGTGCCAGATCAATCGCAGAGGATGTTCCTTGGCGGGAACACGGGGAGGGTAAGCTGAATTGACAAGAGAAGAATTATTGCATCTCCAGCGGAAAATGCTGGAAATTAGGTACTTCGAAGAGGCGGTGGCCAAATCATTCTTGGCCGGTGATATCCCAGGATTCCTACATTCCTACATCGGTCAAGAAGCGGTTGCCGTCGGTTTTTGCAGTCCGCTGACCGATGCCGATTATGTGGTCAGTACCCACCGGGGCCATGGTCATGTGGTGGCCAAAGGTGCCGATTTGAATAAAGCCATGGCAGAGATCTATGGTAAGGAAACCGGTCACTGCCGAGGTAAAGGCGGTTCCATGCATATCGCTGACTTTGATTTGGGCATTGTCGGCGCCAACGGGATCGTCGGCGGGGGTCTTCCCATCGCGGTGGGCGTAGGCTTGGGCATCCAAAAACAAAAGCAGGATCGGGTTGTTGTTTGCTTCTTCGGCGATGGTGCCAGCAACCAAGGTACCTTCCATGAGGCTTTGAACCTGGCGTCCATCTTAGATTTGCCCGTCATCTTTGTGGCCGAAAACAATCTGTATGGTATGGGTACCAGCCAAAAACGCCACCAACGGGTGGAAAACATCGCCGATCGGGCTGTAGCCTACGGTATGCCCGGTAAGGTCGTCGACGGTAACGATGTCTTGGCCGTTCGGGAAGCAGCTGTGGAGGCCATCGACTATGTGCGTCAAAAGGGACCGGTCCTCATCGAATGTAAGACCTACCGCCAGTATGGTCATTTCGTGGGCGACCCGGGATTATACCGGGAACCGGGCGAACTGGACGCATGGCTGAAACGGGACCCCATCGTCCTCTTCCGTCGTTATCTGGAGGAACAGGGTATCCCGGGGACGGAATTAGATGCCTTGGAAGCAGAGGTGCGGGACCAAGTCAAGAAGGCTGTGGAGTTTGCCCATGCTAGTCCCGAGCCGGCTCCGGAAACGGCTCTAGAGGATGTTTTCTATCCAACGGAAGCAGGTAGAAGGGCGGTGGAACAATGAGACAGATTACTTGTCGTGAAGCGGTCAAGGAAGCCCTGCGGGAAGAACTTTTGCGGGATGAAAAGGTCTTTCTAATCGGGGAAGATATCGGGTTTTACGGCGGGACCAATAAGGTGACCGAAGGCCTTTGGGATCAGTTTGGTCCCGAACGTATCGTCGATACACCGATTTCCGAATCGGCCATCATGGGTGCGGCCCTAGGGGCTGCCGCGGCCGGTATGCGGCCTGTGGCCGAGTTGATGTTTATAGACTTTGCCGGCGTCTGTATGGACCAGATCGCCAACCAAGTGGCTAAACTGCGGTATATGACCGGTGGTAAGGTCAAGCTACCGTTGACTATCCGCACCCCCGGCGGCGCCGGCCGTTCAGCGGCGGCCCAGCACTCCCAAAGCCTTGAAGCATGGTTTGTCCATACCCCTGGGCTTTTGGTCGTCATGCCCTCCACACCCTATGATGCCAAGGGATTGCTCAAGGCGGCTATTCGGGAAGATAACCCTGTTATCTTCATCGAACATAAAATGCTTTATAATACCCGGGGTCCTGTTCCCGAAGGGGAATATGTCTTGCCCTTGGGTAAAGCCGATATCAAACGGGAAGGCGATGATGTCACCATCGTGGCCACCTCCCGGATGGTCTACTACGCCCAGGAGGCAGCCGAAACCCTGGCCCAACGGGGTATCAGCTGTGAAATCATCGATCCCATGACCCTGGTACCTTTAGATAAGGAAACCATCGTTAATTCCGTGGTGAAAACAGGGCGGTTAGTCATCGCCCACGAAGCCGTCACCCGGGGTGGCTTTGGAGCCGAAGTGGCATCGATAGTCATCGAAGAAGCCTTTGATTATCTCGATGCTCCCATCCTTAGGGTAGGGGCCAAGAACGTACCTATTCCCTTCAGTCCCGTCCTGGAGCGGGAAGTCATCCCCCAAGTGGAAGATATTATCGCCGCGGTAGAGCAGGTCATGGCCTAGGCGCTCCTTGGCCATGGGCGATAGATTTTAATGCTGTAGGGCAGTGGGCCCTACAGCATTATCTTTGTCGGAGGGAAAACAAATGGCCTTAACATTAGTGTTAGGGGGCGCCCGGAGCGGTAAAAGTCGATGGGGAGAAAAACTGGCGGCCCAAAATCCACCGGTAACTTACATCGCGACGGCGGAAGCCCGGGACTTGGAAATGACCCGTCGAATTGCCCGGCACCAAGCGGAGCGTCCCGGAGATTGGTCCACGGTTGAAGCACCCTATGATCTACTGTCAGCCCTGAACGAGGCTTCCAAAGGGGGCAGTATCATCATCGATTGCTTGACTTTGTATATCTCCAATCTTTTGGAGAAATACAGTCAAGAGGATGTAAACCAGCGGGAAAAGCTGATCCTCGCCGAGGTTGAGGCCGTGGCAAGCCTATCGGAGGGGCACCCCGCCAACATCATCATTATTTCCAACGAGGTAGGTTTAGGATTAGTGCCCCCATCGGCCTTAGGCCGTGAATTTAGAGATCTTTGTGGTTGGGCTAATCAACGGTTGGCCAAAAGGGCCCAACGGGTCTATTACACTGTCGCGGGCATCGCCCTCGATATCAAGGAACTGGGGGTCGATATCTTTGCTTAAGGGGCTGCTTTTGGCCTTTAGTTTCCTCACCAGGTTTCCTCTCAACCTTTCCGTCGACGAAGCCCAATTAGGTACTTCCACCATCTACTACCCCCTGGTTGGTTTAGCCTTAGGTTCCATTCTAGTCGGTGTCCAGTGCCTACTGGCTCTCTTCTTTCCCGCCGGTCCCCAGGCCCTGCTTCTCGTGGGCTTACTCCTGTTGATGACCGGTGGTCTCCATTTCGATGGTTTAATGGATACGGCCGATGGATTAGGTAGTGGTCGGTCCCGGGAGGAAATGTTGGCTATTATGCGGGACAGTCGGGTGGGCTCCCACGGTGTAATGGCAGGAGCATTTGTTTTGTTGGCCAAATACGTGGCCTTAGCCCATATGCCCCCTTCGAATCTCCTTCCCGCCTTGTTAGCCGGTCCTTTGCTAGGTCGCTGGTCCATGGTCTACACCCTGGCCCTCTATCCTCCTGCTCGAATGGAGGAAGGATTAGGGGCCAGCTTTGCCGAAAAGGTAGGCGGCAAAGAATTGGCACTAGCAACGGCCTTGACTATGACGGCTTTGTTGGTGCTCTGGGGCTTCACAGGCCTTAGTTATATGTTCCTTTGGGCCTTGTTTGGAGCAGTATTGGCTAGAATTCTAACCGGTAAAATCCATGGGATTACCGGTGACATATGTGGAGCCATAGGGGAACTGATGGAAACCTTTGTCTGGCTGACCCTCGTGGCTCTTCCTTAAGGGGTGAGACCAATGGAGAAGGTGACGGCATGGGCCCCCGGTATTTGTGGTGAGCTCGTGCAGGGAGTAATCGATGGCAACCATGTGCAAGTGGTTTGTCCCATTGCCCGCTATACCCGGGTAACGGTGGCTAAGGCAGGGGAAAAGGTCAATATCTGTCCCAAAAACTCCAAACTTCGGGATGCTCTGCAGCGGGGTTTGGCGGCTTTGGGCTTATCTTTTGCCGACGGACTTCAAGTGGAAATCAGCACGGAGCTTTTGCGGGCCAAGGGTTTTGGCAGCTCTAGCGCCGATATCAGCGCCGGTTTGGCCGCACTAGCTAGGCTTTATCAACGGGAAATGACCCCGGAGGAGATCGCCGCCATCGCCTTACAGGTGGAACCAACCGATGGCTTGATGTTCCCCGGCCTCCATCTTTTTGACCATCGGCGGGGCAGGGTATCCGAAGCTTTAGGTCAACCGCCCAGCATGGAAGTCCTCGTTTTCGATTTCGGCGGGGAAATGGATTCTATCGACTTTTTCCAACGGGAAGACTTAGAGGAATTCAATAAGGCTAAAGAAGGCGTCGTCAGGGTGGCCCTAGCCCTGATTAGAGACGGCTTGCTTCAAGGACGGCCCGATTTCATCGCCCGCGCGGCGACCATGAGTGCCCTAGCCAACCAGGAGATCAATCCTAAAGAGGGGTTAGAGGAGTTGGCCCGCTTGGCCACCTCCCATTTAGGCGCCTTGGGGCTTTGTATCGCCCATAGTGGAACCATCGTCGGTCTACTGTATCCGGCCCTCGATCCCTTCATGATCGAAGAGACGGTCCGGGAAGTGACCGACCGTTTTGGTTTAAACTATCTTTTCCATAGTCCCGTCATCGGTGGGGGCCTGACTTTGCGGGAACCTTGGGAAGCCAGGACCTCTGCTTGCGGTTAGGGGAGGGGATGGGGTGTCGAAGGTAAGGATCTACTTAATCCGCCACGGTGAAACGGAGTATAACCGGGAGGGCCGCTATCAGGGGACCATTGATGTTCCCTTGAGCCAAAGGGGACAGGAACAGGCCGCCAGCCTAGCCCACCGCTTAAGGGAAGAGGAAATTGAGGCCATCTATACTAGCGATCTAGGCCGGGCCCGGGAAACGGCCCAGGCCATTGCCCGGGACCATGACCTCGATGTCATCATCGAGGAGGGGTTGCGGGAAAGGGGCTTTGGTCAATGGGAAGGCTTAACCTTCGGGGAAATCAAAGAACGCTTTCCCCAGGTGGCATCCCATTGGCTCCAGGACCCCCTCCATACCGAGGTGCCCGGTGGGGAAGATTTCGGCGCCTTTCAAAGGCGGATCATCGCCACCTTAGATGGGATTCGACGTCGGCACCGGGAGGGAAATATCGCTGTTATCACCCATGGAGGGCCGATTTTGGCCATTCTCGCCCACATCCTCCAATTAGAGGGCGATGGGATGCTAAGATTACGGTTGGATAATGCTTGTCTAAGCATCATCGAGTATTTCGGCCCGACACCGGTTTTGATCCTCTGGAATGATACATGCCATTTACCGGAGAAGAATTATCCCTATTTCCAATATAAATAACCCCCCAGGGACAGACTAGGGGTATGAAACCATCCCCTGGTGTGGCCCTGTGGGCTCCCTTTTTCCACCAACTAAAGATCAAACGGGTCTTAGATTTAGGTGCCGGCAACTTGCGCAACAGCTTGTATCTTCGCCAGCTAGGCTACCGGGTTTTGGCGGCCGACTTACCTGGACAGCTGGCTAAGCTGACCCTACCTCCAGGATTAGATGGTTTGGTGACCCTCGGTCTCTTAGATCAATCCCGCCTCCAAGTAGATCTCATCTTATGTACCTACGTTTTCAATATTCTAACTTCCCCTCAACGGAAGGCCTTGCTCCGGCAGGTCAGCAGCAATCTCAAACCAGGAGGATTTTTGTTTTTGGAACTAAGGCGTAAAGGGCCCCACGCTCGGTTGAACAGTTTTTCCGGCGGGGAATTATGGGGCCTTTTAGAACCTTGGGGCTTTCGCCCCTGGGCGGCCAGCTGGGGCTTCCGGTGGCTTGTCACCTTGTTTAAGCAGGAAGGAAGGCCTCGGTGGTGAAAGTTCCCCTAAAGGGCTACTAAGAAAGGGGGACGGGGTTGGAGTCTGCTAAGACTTCAACGGCCACGCCTATGAATCGGGAAGAAATTAGCGATTTTCTAGTGGAGCAGGGAGCGGTATTGGTCGGTTTCGCCCCTGTAGATCGTTTTGCCGAGGCTCCGGTAGGACATCGTCCGGAGGATTTTTTGAAGACCGCCCGTTCAGTCATCGTCTGGGCTGTACCCGTTCCTAAGGGCAATTTCCATTACGAGCACTACCTGAAGGACTCCCAGGAGTTTCCCCACGAACATCGATTAGCCATCCTCCACAACCATGTTTATGGGCGCCTAGCCTACTCGACTTTGAACATAATGTTGGATCAAATGGCCGTAGGTCTATTATGGAAGCTAGAGGCGGCGGGCCAGCGTGCCGTTGGCTTTCCCGCCACCTACGCCGAATATTTCGGTGCAGCTAGTGATACCGCCCGTTCAGGCTACCGGGCTCCCTTCTCCCACCGTCACGCAGCGGTAGCCGCCGGTTTGGGAGAATTCGGGCTGAATAATCTGGTTCTCACTCCCGGATATGGGCCGCGGGTGCGTTTTAATTCCATCATCACCGATTTGGAACTGGAACCGACTCCCCTCCTAGATCGACCTTTATGTCTGCGGGAGAGTTGCCGTCGGTGTTTGGAAGGTTGTGTGGCCATCGAAGTAATCACCAAAGATTTCGACGGGATTTTCTACCAGACTCCTTCACGCACCGATCCCATACGCTGCACCCAGGATCCCCGTTGTCAAACCAGGGGTTCCTGTCTGCGAGCCTGCCCTTTAACTGGCCAAGGGAGTGGCCGGGTCTTGGACGTCCCCTTTGGCCCGGAAGGTTAAGGCATCGACGGGACAGGCGAAGGTGCATTCCAGACAGCGGATACAATCGGCCCCTGCGTGCTTACCATCTCTCCATGTCTTTGAATCGAGGACACAGACCCGACTGCATTTATTGCAGTTCAGACAATGTTCATCCCTGATGAGATCGTAGGAGCTTGTGGCGCTGAAAAGGGTTTCTAGGGTCCCGAAGGGACAAAGATGGGCACAAAAGGCCCGACGGCGAAAAAGGATGCCGAGGGTGATGGCGGTGATCATCATGACCATCATCACCAGTAGGGGAAAGCCGATGACTACACCTCGCCAACCTAAAGCGGCTCCCTTGGGGAAGAGGAAGAAAAACAAGAGGGCTAACCCGGAGAAGATGAGAAAAGAACCGATTCTAGCACCCTTGCTTTGCAGAAATTTAGGAACCGGTTTTCCCCGGGAAAAGGGAGCGATGAGGTTATCTAAAACCGCTCCCATAGGACATAACCAGCCGCAATAGATTCGGCCGTACTTTAAGGCCAGGGGCATGGTGCCTAACATCATAATCAGGCCTAGATACATCAACCCGCGAAAACGACTGAAATCATACAAGGCCAGGGCGAAGGATAACAGCCAAATGACCAGTATGAAAGGCTGCAGCAGATTACCGACCGGTTTAATCTTCATTTTCCTCACCTTCCAACAGGGAAATTAAATCTTGGTTGACCGCCAAAGAATCTTGGAGCACTTCTTTGAGGATATCACAAGCTTCGAGGATTTTGGGATTGGCTACTTCGTAGTAGATGTACAACCCATCCCGGCGACTGCGGACCAGGCGTTTTTGCCTCAACAGGGCTAGATGTTGGGAAAGACTAGATTTTTGGATCCCCGTCAAGGTAGCTAATTCATCGACGGATTTTTCCCCTTGGCGGAGCCAATGGAGAATTTCCAACCGGCGGGGATTAGCTAAGGTTTGGCAAACTTCCGCGTGGAGCTGAAAAAGGCGGCGTGTACGTGGATCCATAGGAGACCTCCTTTTTACCATTTTAGGATTTAATGAAATACTAACAGAAGGTCAAGTCCTCTGTCAAGAGCTTTGGCGGCAGGTAATTCCCCCAACTAGTCGAAAGGATAGAGGACATACAACAAGGGGGGGTTATCGATGCTACAGGTAATGGTTGTCGATGATTCGGCCTTTATGCGTCGGGTAGTTTCCGATATCCTCAACTCCGATCCCGAACTTCGAGTGGTGGCCACGGCTCGCAATGGACAGGAAGCCTTAGAACAGCTGGACACCATCAGCGTTGATGTGATCACCCTCGATGTGGAAATGCCCCACATGAACGGTTTGGATTTCCTCCGAGAGCTCATGACTCGGCGACCGCTGCCCGTAGTCATGCTCAGCAGCCTGACCATGGCTAACAGTCAAACGACCTTGGAAGCTTTGAGCCTTGGAGCCGTTGATTTTGTGGCTAAGCCGGGCAGTTACCTAGGTATGGATGCCCAGGACCTAAAGGTGGAGCTAATCAGTAAAGTTAAGGCCGCGGCCTTGGCTAAAGTCTTTGCCCGGCCCCCTCGACCGTGTCCGCCCCAGGTATGTCCACCATCGCCGGGTCGCTTGTCGACCATTGTGGCCATCGGGGCTTCCACCGGCGGCCCCCGGGCTTTGGAGGCGGTTTTGGCCGGTTTACCGGGTAGTCTACCCGCAGGGTTATTAATCACCCAGCATATGCCGCCGGGATTTACCACTTCCTTCGCCCAACGCCTCGATAGGAGCTCGAGCCTGAAGGTACGGGAAGCCCAAGAAGGGGATACCCTCCGCCATGGTACGGCTCTAATCGCCCCCGGCGATTACCACCTCCTTTTTGGATCCGGCGGGCGGGTGCGCTTAAATCAAGGGGAACGGGTGGAATATGTGCGGCCTTCGGTGGATGTGATGGTTGATTCTATCGTCCAATCCTTTCGGGGCCGTCTCGTGGGCGTCATTATGACCGGCATGGGACGGGATGGTGCTCGGGGTATGGAGGCTATTAAAGCCCGGGGGGGCTATGTCATCGCCCAAGATGAAGCTACGTCCACCATTTTTAGTATGCCCCGGGCTGTGATCGAAGCAGGGCTGGCCGATGAAATATTGCCTTTAGAAGAAATTGCCCCGGCTATTACCAGGGTAGTTAGAGGGGAGTAAGCAAGTGGATTCTTTTGCCGAGTTTCAACAGCGTTTCTATTTCCAAACAGGTTTAGATCTCCGTTGTTACAAGCAGAAGCAGATGCAACGACGGATTGAACAGTGGATGGATCGCCATGACCTGAGCGATTATAGCCAGTTGTTATCCTTGTTGCATCGGGACAAGGCCAAGCAGGAGGAATTCCTTAATTACTTAACCATCAATACTTCCCAATTCTTTCGGGATACATCGGTCTTTAAGAACATAGCCGAACTGATCGTGGCTCCTTGGGTGGGGAAGCGGCCAAAAATCTGGAGCGCCGGAGCTTCCATCGGTGCCGAGGCCTACACTATGGCCATCCTCCTCCAAGAAGCGGGGATCCAATCCTACCATATCCTGGGAACTGATATCGATGCTCCCGCCTTGGCCAAGGCCGAGGCCGGCAGTTATCCTTCCAGCCAAGTCCAAGGGGTACCGCCTGCCCTTTTGCAAAAATATTTCACCAGCGAGGGCGGAGATTATCAAATCCTTCCCAGCTTGAAGCGGGGCATAACCTGGCAGGTCCATAACCTGCTGCGGGATCCTTTTCCTAATGGGTTCGATCTCATCCTTTGCCGTAATGTCTTCATTTATTTCACCTGGGAAACCCAAAAGCTACTTTTGGAAAAGTTCTGCCGCTCCCTGCGTAAGGACGGATTCTTCGTTAGCGGGAGCTCGGAGCAAATGATTAACCCTGAGGAGTTTGGCCTCATTCGGCGGGCCCATTGTATCTATCAATTGGCCGGTGATTAAAACCAGGAAAAGAGCCTTCGAAGGCGAAATTCCTGGCCAGGAGGAGGTGGAAACTATTGGGAAGGGTTATCGCCATTTGCAATCAAAAGGGCGGTGTCGCCAAGAGCACTTCTACCTATAACCTGGGGGCCGCCCTCCATGAACGGAAACAGCGGGTTCTACTGGTAGATTTGGATCCCCAAGGGAGTTTGACCCTCTGTTGCGGCTTCGAACCCGATTCCTTGCCGAAAACGATCTATAATGCTTTGTTAAAACGGACTCCTGTCGAGGAGGTCCTCCTAAAAACTAACTTTGGTTGTGATCTGATCCCAGCCAACGTTGATCTATCTATCGCGGAAATGGATCTGGTCCATGCCATGAATCGGGAACGACGGGTGGCCGGTCTTTTGGCCGGTTTGCGAGACCAGTATGATTTCATTCTTATCGATTGCCAGCCATCGTTAGGTTTAATCACCACCAATGCTTTAGCGGCCGCCGATGAAATCCTGGTCCCTGTGGCCTGTGAGTATTTGGCCTTGCGGGGCGTTTTAGTCCTTTTGAAAATGTACGGCAAGGTGCGTCTAAGGCTCAATAGTAAACTGAAAATCACCGGTTTTCTTCCCACTATGTTCGACACCAGGACCATGCACTCCCGGCGGGTCTTAGAAGAGCTACACCAGCGCTTTGGCAGTAAATATCGGATTTTCGATTGTGTCATCAATCGCAGTGTACGCTTTGCGGAAGCTTCCGCAGCCGGTCAGCCCATCTTTAATTATGCTAAGGGGGTGCCCGGGGCCGAGGCCTATCGCCGACTGGCCCAGGAAATCCTTCGGGATCCTTGAATGTGACTGGGATCACATTAGTTGTCGTCTTCACATAAGAAAATAGGGATAGGAGGGCACGCCCTCGGGGTCGAAAGTCTTATTGATTCCCATGACCATAATAACGGGAGTGATGCTTGGGGATCCAATGTCCTGCTAGCGATCAACCCTTGAGATATAAGTTTTTATCGCTTCAAGAGCCTATTTATCGACAAATTAAGGAGGCGACGGGAATGGGAAAGAAGGGAATATGTCTATTGGTGGTTGTGGCCCTTGTGGTGGCGGTGACGCCCATGGTGTTGGGGAATCCCTTCAATTTGGAAAGCCTAATTAAGCTTTTCGGTATCGGGTACGCCGTTCGACATTTTGGACCCCAGCTCAACGATTTGATCAATACATTGACCTTGAACCATGATTTGGCCAACAGGGATGCCACTAAGGTCGTGCCCATCGTCAGTATCGGGACGGGAGGCTATATCGGGGCGGCTCAAGTATCGGGACCGAAGGATTTAGTCGATCAAGTGGAAGCCGTCGCCCAGATCGAAGGCGCCTTCTTCGATAGGGCCTTCCGGGCTCGGGCCTTGGTACCCATCGATGATATTAATCCCTTAGGGGGCATTAACCGTATCTTTGGTGTCGGTGTTTCGGCGGTAATCGATATTAGACTCTAATAAACTTTAGGAAATAAGGGGCCGAACGCAGGATTTTGTCGGCCCCCATCGAAATTAGGGCCAACGTCTACAAATAGCCCATGGGGGGGACTTGTGATTAAAGGCATCATCTTCAGCATTCTTATATTCTTCATCTCTATTGCCCCAGTCCAGGCCGATAACCACCTCACGGTGGAACAGGTCATCAGCCATGTCCAAGAACAATGGACAACGGTGGAGGATGTGGCACTTTTCCTGGTCATAGAGCATTATAATGAAACAGGGGATTTAACGGCCGAACTGCGAGGCCGGGTGTTGGCCAACAAAGAAGCGCAAATAATCCGTCTAGAAGTGACGGAACCCGATATTTTAGCTGACCAAGTCTATGTCCTCGATGAAAAAGCCGGTTTATTAAAGATTTACATGCCCGTCAATGAACAAATCATGGTCAGTACCTTGGAAAATGCCGCGGAAAACCAGGGCTTTGAACTGGATTTGGAACGTCTAGCCCAGCTACCCGATCCATCCCTTTACCACATGGAGATTTTGAGGGTAGAAGATCCAGAGACGGCACCGGTTTACGTGATTGAGGTGCGGGCCAAGGAGGAGCCGGCCACGGAAGTCCCCGGCTACCAGGTCTTTTGGGTCGATGGTACCCATTGGTATCCCACCAGGATCGAAGCCTTTACCGACGGAGGAAACTTGTTAGGGGTTATGGAAATCTGCGACGTGGTCTTCAATGAAGGCCTAAGTAGGGATGAGTTAGCCTGGTTACCGGAGGATGCCTTCGTTATCGGACCATAAACCTGGGAAAACCCCAGGTTTTGCCTTTTTTTGGAGGTTGGGGCAGGAGATCTTCTTTGAACAGCGAACAGATTCTCTGTTAGGGTTAGGGGAGATCGCGTAAAGGGATTGGTAGCATGCGCAGGTATTTGACCATCGGTCTTATCCTTTGTTTCATATTAATCTTTTCCCTCGGGGCCTTGGCCCAGCGGGACCAATGGGAATTATCTATAACTCCCATCGATTCCCGGCGGGAGGATCTGATGGAATTGGAATTGCGGATCGGCAGTTCCTCCCAGGCTTGGATCCCCCGCCTCGTTTATAGTGAAAAAGAACGGGGCGGCGATATCGTCGGCGCCGGGGTAACTATCGAATGGCGGGAAATGCTGGGCCTATTAGGCTATCGTTCCGGAGTCGGCACCGGTTCCGTCCGCTGGCGGGAAGGTCAAGGGGAGCTGGAAGTCCTTGGCCTGGATTATAACGTGGTCGTCGGTAATCGTCAGGGAGGAGCCCTAGTCTATTACGCCGGAAATGAACTCTCATCGGAAGTGGGAGATTTGCCGGTGCGGGACCCCTTTAATACCGGTTTCGGTGCTCCTTGGGAAGAACGCCAGGGGCATTGGGGTTGGGAGTTGGACGGTCGGGTTCGCCAAAGCCGCCGGGGAACGGTCTTATGGGAGACCGGTTGGCGGCAGAACATAGAACGGGGGCATTCGGAAACCTTCATCGGCTCCGGTTTAGAACTGCGAGATGTAGCCAAGGGCAAGTTGCTTTTGGGCTCCCGGTTCATCTACCGCCAACAGGATGTGGGTTGGTTGACCCGTCTTAGTTACGAAGAGAAATTCGGACAGGCCTTCCGCTGGGTCAGCGGCTTAAGCTTTGAAAGTTGGGGCTCGGCCGGGTCAGGCACCGTCTTCAGTAGCCTGTGGCATAGAAAGTTCGGTGATTGGGTGCTCGGTATCGGCGGTCGCATCCCCCTCTCCGGGGAACCGGTGGGCACGGAAACCTTGTTGCGTTTAGAACGCTCATCGGGATCGGTAGCGGGGGAATTGTCCTTCGGCCCCGGTGAAGGTGAGGTAAGCTTAGGAATCCGTTATTCCTTCTAGGCCACGCATGATTCAACCCGAAGCTGGAAATAACTAGAGTGAGTATTTCCCTTCGGGTTGATGAAAGGAGTGGCCCTATTGGCGATTAGACAGGGGAGAAAGACCGTAGGGATCCCCCGGGCCCTATGGTATTATTATCTCTACCCCTTTTTTAAAGGTGTCCTGGAAGAGTTAGGCGCCCAAATCATCCTCTCACCGGTGACCACCCAGGCCCTCTTGGCCGATGTAGAGTTGTGTCCTACCGATGAGCCGTGTATCAGTCTTAAACTCCTCTTCGCCCATACCAGGGCGGTGTGGAAGCAGAATCCCGATTATCTGCTCCTGCCCTCTCTGGTCAGCGTGGAGAGGGGTAATTTTTGTTGTCCCAAATTTATTGGCGCTCCCGATATGCTTCTCCAAGGGTTAGACATCCCTCGGGAACGGGCCCTAGTGCCGATCATCGATTTCAGCCAGGGAGATGGACGGGTCCTAGACTCCCTAAACCGCATGGGAAGGCTCCTTGGCCGACCGGGTAGGGGCCGGGCTGCTTTAGCGGCCGGGCGGCGAGCCCAGGAAGCCTTTTACGAGCTGGCAGCCGGGGCCCGCTTGACTACCCCGGAAATCTACAGCGGTAAGAGGTCCCAGGCTCCGGCCCAAGGGCCGACCATTGGCGTAGTTAGTCACCCGTACGTCCTCTATGAATGGATCACCCACGATCTAATTGGAAATCTCCGCCGCTATGGCCCGGTGCTGACTACGGAAATGATTCCTCACCGAAAGTACCGTCCCCTCATCGAGGAAATCTACGAGGGGGAGCAGTTGTGGAGCTTTGAAGCCCATATCCTCGGTGCGGCCCTCCAGATGATTAAAGGCCATTTAGTAGAAAAATTGATCCTCGTCGGTTGTTTCGAATGCGGCCCTGCATCCATCATCGAGACCTTCATCGAGGCTGAAGCCCACAAAGCCGGGTTGCCCTTTTTAAACCTACGGTTAGATGAACATACGGGGCAAGCGGGTCTCATCACCAGAATCGAGGCTTTCATGGAGACTACCCCCCTCAAGGGGGAAAGGAGGACAATCCCCCGGCCCGGCCCCACGAAAGGCATCGGCAAATTGGGTGTTCCCACCTCTGGTCATCTAGATATCCCCCTGCAAGCCATCCTCGAAGAATGGGGCGTGGATTACATCATCGCGCCGCCCATCAGTCGGGGGATGGTGGCCCGGGGAGAAGAAATGGCCCCTGAGTTCATCTGTTTCCCCTTTACGGCCCTTATCGGACAAATGGGCTATCTTTTGGAACATGGAGCCGACTCCCTGCTCATGTTAGGGGGGAAAGGCCGCTGTCGCCTAGGTTGGTATGCCCAAGTCCAGGAGCTTTTGTTAACCCATTATGGCCATCATTGCCAAATGGTGATCATCGATTCCCCTTTGCCCCTCACGAAAAAATTGGCCGGTTTTCGCCACACCTTAAGCCGTATTACCGGCCCTGCCCCTTGGTCGAAGATCATCGGCGGATTAAGATTAGGTTTGGCTAAACTACAAGCCTTGGAACGGGGAGAAGAGCTCTTGCGTTGGGGGCGGGCCTTTGAAGGAAAACGGGGCCAAACGGATCTCCTTTGGGAGGACTTCAAAAGACGTTTGGCCCACAGCAGTCATTTCACTACCCTGGCCCAAATCGAAAGGGAATTTCGCCAGCAAGTCCAGGACCTCTATGATCCCCATATCGACCCCTTGCGGGTCCGTTTAGTCGGGGAAATCTGGGTCTTAATGGAGCCATACGCCAATTTAGATATGGAAAAATTATTAGGCAATCGGGATGATGTGCGGGTATGGGTCCATCGGGAGGTCGGTCCCGGCGCCTG
>JBMNRY010000009.1:0-32398 GCA_050944915.1 Limnochordia bacterium | reverse complement strand
TGAAGTAGCGACACCAGATGCGCTCCCGCAAGAAGGATCGAACTTGGATCTCTTCCGAAGAAGAGATTTGGAAATATTTTTCCACCACCCCCGGAGGCAGATGGTCTACCGCGGCCCGGGGATAGATCCCCTGCTGGGCATGAAGCAAAGCTCTAGTGCTGATATCCGTCGCCAATACCCGCCAAGATCGATTAGTCGGTAAGGCTTGGTGGCAGGTGATCGCTAAACTATAGGCTTCCTCTCCGGTGGAACATCCCGCGGACCATCCCCGCCAAACTTCCCCCCGAAACTGCGGCAAAACTGCCTTCCGCAGATAGTCAAATTGATACTCTTCCCGGAAAAAATGGGTCACATTGGTGCTGATCAGATCGATGGCTACCGTCAACTCGGCGGGATCAGCGGTTAAACGCTCTAGATACTGACCAAAGGAGGATAAACCCAACTCCCGTAACCGGGGCCGCAAGCGGTTGTAAACCAAGGTCTTTTTATGGGACCGCAGGTGGATCCCACTTTCCCCCTCCATGATCTGGGCGATCAAGGCAAACTCCTCATCCTTCAGCGGCACATCCAGCATCGATCTGTTCCCCCTCTACGGCAGCCACTTGGCCCAATTCAACCTGGGATAGGAGGCGCTGGGGATTGAGCAAGAAAATCAATCGCTGACCAACCTTCCCTAAACCCAAGAGATAGTCGGCATTGAACTGGGTGGGAAAATCCAGATTTTCCTGAATATCCTGGGGTCCGATGGACAGGATGTCTAAAACCCGATCGACGATCAACCCCATAATCCGGCCACCGACTTCCAAAACGATGATCACCGAATAATCATCGTATTCCACCGGGGGAAAGTTGAACTTCCGCCGGACATCGATAATGGGGATGATATTCCCCCGAAAATTCAGAACACCGGCCATGACATCGGGGGCATTGGGGACCCGGGAAGGTTTTTCGTAGCGGATCAGTTCTTGAACCTGCAAGACGCCGACCCCAAATTCCTCCTCGGCCACCAAAAAAGTCATATACTGTTCCTGTGTACTAAAGCCTTCCATGCCCTCCGTCCGGTGCTCCCACGTCTTATCCATCATTTCACCCCCCTAAAATTTCTCAAAATCGGCAAACAGCTCATCGAAGACTTCCGGATCCGGTGCCGGGGGAACCACCGGGTTGGGGGGAATGAATTCCCTTGGAACTTCTTTCTCCCCTTCCTCCCTCGGTTCAGGCTCCTCCTTGAAGGTCATCCCTTCCCCGTCGATGGAAGGGCTGATCATGGTTTCTACCAATTGGGCATTCCCTCTGGTGGCCTCCTGGAGTTGAGCGATAGCCCCTTGCAAATCCTCGATGGACTGGTATTGCCTGTGGGAAGAACTAGCGATCTCCTGGAGGACGGCGGTAATCCGATCGGTATTGGCCACGATCTGCTGCAATTTGTCCCCCGATTCTTGCACCAGGGCGTTGCCCTTGGCCACCCGCTGGGCGCTCTCTCCGATCAAAGCTTCGATCTCTTGGGCGGCCTCGGTGGTTCTTTCCGCTAGACTTCGTACCTCACCGGCCACCACGCCAAAACCTCGGCCATGTTCCCCTGCCCGGGCCGCCTCCACCGCGGCGTTGAGGGCCAGCAAATTGATCTGAAAGGCGATATCGTTCACCGTCCTGATAATGGCGCCGATTCGATGGCTCCATTGGGTGATAGCTTCCATGGCTTCCATGGTGCTGCCCACCACTTGATGGCCTTCTTCGACAACTTGGAGGGTAGCTTCCGCTAGGGTTTCCGCCTCCTGGGCGCTGACCGTATTCCTTTGGGCCTGGAGGGAGATCTCCCCGACGGTCTCCCCGATATAATCTAAAGCAACCCCTTGTTCTTGGCTGCGTTGGGCTAGCTTTTCGTTCCCCGCCGCGACTTCCTGCGCGGCTTGGTCCATCTGCCTTTGGAGGGTCTCCCTTTCTTCTTGGAGGGATGCTAACTGGGCCACCAGCCCATTAACTCCTTCGGCAACAACCGCCCAAGGACCCCGACCGACAGCCATGGACAGACTCGGATCACCCGTGGCTGCTCCCTGCAGGACTTCCAGCAGCTGCTCCATGGGCCCCCCCAACCACCGGCCTAGTCCCCAGCTAAGGAGAAGCAGCAAGATCCCCAGGACCACCAAGAAGGGGGCTGATCTTTTCCAAAAAGATTCTTCCTGTCTTGTCACTTCCAGGGCTAAACTCCAGCCGGGACTACCATCGATAGACACCGTTAGCCCTGCCACCTCTTCCTCGGAAGTGGTGAGCAATCGGGTCCCCCCTTCTAGAAGCCCCTCTAGCTTCTGGAGGGGCAGGCCTAGGGCCACCGCCCCTAAGAACTCCTCCCCGTCCATGATGGGGGCTAGACTAAAGGCTGCCGTTAGGCTCCCATAGGAACCAAGATCGGTTATTAGGGAGCGGCCATCTTGGGCCACCCGATAATAGCCAGCCCCAAGGGGGGAACGGCTAACCGGTCGGGAACCGATGGTTTCTGCGCCAAGGCCTCCCAGCACCTGGCCTTGGCCATCGAGAAATAGTATTGGATGGTAACCTAAAGCTTTATAGGACTCCAATGGGGGCAGTCCATCCCGGAAATAGGGGCCAGCCCATTGGGCCAAGGTCTGGGCATCAACCACCGCCCGGGCTAAGTAATCGCTGATCCGGGCCCCTTGGGCCTGCCCCCAGGAGCGCAAGGCGGCCTCTTCCCTAAGGAGGGCTTCCTGGTGGAGCCCACCGTAGAGGAACCAAGTGGAGGCGACCATAGGGATGACCCCCAGCAGTAAGAGGAGGATGCCCAAGGGGATGGACCAGGAAAATCTACAGCGCAACTCGATCATCCTTTCCCAGGGTGGCTAGCTCAATTAGGGAAGCAGCATCGATAATCATGGCCACGGAGCCATCGCCGAGGATGGTCGCCCCGGCCAAGCCCTCCACCTGTCGGTAATTATCCTGCAGGCTTTTGATCACTACCTGTTGCTCGCCGATAATGCCGTCCACCAGCAGGCATAACCGCCGGCTACCATCTTTGATAAGGATAAGGATCCCCTCTTCACATCTTTGGGCATTGGTGGGAATGCTAAATAGTTTCCCCAGGGGCGCTACCGGCACATAATCCCCCCGCAGACGTAAGAGGGTTAGATTATCGCCGGCCCGCTTCAAGTTCTCTTCCGTCGGTTGGATGAATTCGACGATGGCGCTCAAGGGGATGACCATCTTTTCTTCCCCCAATTGAACAACCATCCCATCTAAGATGGCCATGGTTAGGGGCAAGCGAATGCGGACGATGGTGCCTTCTCCCGGTTTGCTTTCGATGCCGATGGTGCCCCGCAGTTTGTTGATATTCTCCTTAACCACATCCATCCCCACTCCCCGCCCCGAGATCTCGGTGATCCTTTCGGCGGTCGAAAAGCCGGGCAAAAAGAGGAGGTTTAAGATTTCCTCGTCGGTCAATTCGGCATGGGGATCGAGGAGGCCCAAGTCCAGGGCCTTGGTTCGGATCTTTTGGGGATCGATCCCCCGGCCATCATCGATGACCTCCAGGATGATACCGCCTTCCCGCTGGTAAGCTTGGAGGGTGATCTGACCCTGGGGAGGTTTGCCTTGGGCCCGGCGCTCCTCGGGGGTTTCTAGCCCATGGTCGATGGCATTGCGCAGCATATGTTTAACGGGGTCGCTTAACTTCTCGACCACCGTCTTATCCAATTCGGTATCACTGCCTAGGAGCTGAAAATCTACTTCTTTGCCCTTTTCGGCGGCCAATTCCCGCACGATCCGGGGGAAGCGGTTAAAGATGGTCTCCAAGGGAACCATGCGGGTACTTAACACCCCATCCTGCAGTTCCCTGATGGCCTTTTCCATTTCCTCTAGTGCCCCTTCCAAGGCGCCCCGATCCAGGGGTTTCTTGGACAGGATATCCCGCAAGCGGGATTGGCTGATGACCAGCTGGCCCAATTGATTCATCAGTCCGTCTAACTTCCGGGTCTGGACCCTGATGGTCTCCCCCATGGTTTTCAAAGAAGCGGCCACATCATCTTGTTGGGCCACCACTTCCTCGACCAGGGATTGAATCTGGACTTGGGTTTCTTCTTCGACAAAAATGAAGACATCCCGGATCTGCTCCTCATCGACCGATGTCCGCAACAGCAGGGTCCAGGCTAAATAGCATTGGTGGGGATCTAACTCATCGAGGGTCGGTACCCCATGGGTCAGCAATTCCACCCCTAAGGGCTGGCCCAATTCGGCCACTTCCTTAATCAACATCAAAGGATCGGTGCCCGAGGCGAAGATCCCCCGGTCAAAGGTGATGTCCACCCGATAATCCTTAGTCTGCTGGACCATGGATCCCCCTCCCCCTTGGAAGCTTTCCAAGCGGGCCATCACATCCCGGTGGGCTCCTGTTAAGGGAGGATCCTCCCCGGCCTCAATGGCCACTAAGAGACCCTTGGCCAGATCGAGGCCCGTTAAGAGGGTATCGATGATCTCAGGTTCTACGGCCACCTGCCGGGTCCGAATTTTAGCCAACAACTCTTCCATATGGTGGAGAAATTCCGCCAGATTGGACAGACCGATGAGGCCGGCACTGCCTTTTAGACTATGGACTAAGCGGAAAATGCCGTTAATCAACTCCTCGTCCTGGGGAGCCCTCTCCAAAGCGAGGAGCTGGTTTTCCAGGATGGGAAAACCTTCATTGGCCTCTTCCAGATAGGTCGCCAACAGTTCCCTGTTCATCGAGCCAGCCTCCTACATGCGGACAAACTTTTTCACCACTTGGACCAATTGGTCGGGATGGAAGGGTTTAACCAACCAACCGGCGGCTCCGGCGGCCTTCCCCTGCTGTTTCATCTCCGGCTGAGATTCGGTGGTCAAGACCAGGATGGGAACGAACTTGACCCCGGGAAGTTCCTTAGCCCGACGGATAAAGGTGATACCATCCATATTGGGCATGTTCACATCGGTGATAATCATCGCCAGCCGGCCCCCGCCTAGGGCATGTTCCTTGATCAACTGGAGGGCCGCCTGGCCATCCTCGGCGGCCATGACTTCCAAGCCGGCCTTAGCCAGGGTGTACTTCACCGATTCCCGAACGGTGCGGGAATCATCGACGATCATCACTGTCTTCATTGGCATCAACTCCAACTGCTTCTAGATTCCAACCGGCTAAAGAAACCAGCAATCGAAATTCCTCACTGGGGTTGGTTAATCGTAGGTGGGGAACGGTTTTATATGTACTGACCAACAATTGGACGGCGGCTCCATCGAGATCCCGGACCTCGGAAGCATCGATGGTTAGCTCCCCGTCGGCGACGGCTTTTAAATCCCGCCAAACTTCTTCCACGTTATAGATCGTGAAATCCGCCGGCAGCTTATAGACGGCCATCTGGATCCCTCCTAGAACAATTCCAATTCCCCTCCGGCACTACCCACTTCAAAAGCCCCGGGGGCGAAGACATCCTGGGCGATCTGCCGCTCCACATAACTGGTGAAATTATCCATCAACTGGAGCAACCGGGGATCTTCCACTTCCATATCGACGGCTACAGGGCCGAGGGCCAATAGTTCCTCCAGGAGCTCCCGCAGACCAGTGGCGACGGTTCTGGCCTGCTCCGTTAATTGCCAACCCCTGGCCAAGTTATCCTCCACCTTTCTTACCGAAGGGCCTAACTCGGCAAAGCCTTTGACCAGAGCGCAAATGGATTCTTCTGCTAAGTTGCGGGCGATGGCCAATTCCTCCTGGGCTTCTTCGATGCCCGAGGCAACCAATTGTAAATCCCTTTGGTTTTCTTTGAGGACCTTGGCCGCGGTAGTGATGACTCCTTCAACCTGCCCTTCCATCTGCCGAAAGGCCCGGGCATTCTCCTCTACCCCATCCCTGACGGCAACCACCATAGCATCGATGTCTTTGCTAAAGGCGGCAGCATCATCGGTACCGAGCCGGCCCAACTCCATTTTAGCCATGAGGGCCAACCGAGAAATGGAGCGGCCACCCCGGGAGATGGAGGCAAAATAGCCGGCAGCCGAGGCCAACATCCGATTCAAGGTTTCTTTGCCCTCCTCCAGTTGGCCGTTCTTCTCCCCGATCTGGGCGATAAGCCCCTCGATGAAGGAGACGGCCTGGGCGATGAGACCGAAACCGATCCCGATGGCCCCCTGGTCGCCGACAAAAACATCGCTGATTAATTCCATATCAGCTTGGACTTCCTCCAGGTTTTTCGTCAATCGACCGCTGGTGGCGGCCAATTCTTCCAGGGAAGCTTCAATGCCAGCCACGATATTCTCCGCCAAGGGAACAGCGAGGCGCAAAGCTTGCACTTGGAAAACATGGAGAGCCTCGGGGGACAATTCCTGGCCGACACCTTGGATATCCCTTAAGATCCGGGCCAGGTTTTCCGTCTGCTGCCGGATAATGTCGTGGACTTGGATTAACCCCATGATGCTGGCTACAGGTCCCAAGGCCTCTTCACCATGGCCGATGAGATCTTCCATGATCAAAGCGATCTGCTCCAGGGAATCCATGAGGTCTACGAAATGGCGGCCGATTTGTTCTTCCAATCGCTGACCTGTAGCCCGGTAATCATCCAAACCGGTGCTAAGGGCACTGGTGAAATCTCTATACCAATCCCGCAAAGCGGCGAAATCGGCGGCAAAGCGGTGGTAGTGTCCCTGCATCTGGGCGGAAGTCTCCCGCAATTGTTGGGAGATGACGCTGAAGGCCTCCCCTTGGGTTAAGCGGGCGGCGAAGATGATGGAATTCAGGGACATATCCCGGATATCGTCTAACAGAAGACTGATCCGGCCCGTTAAACGCAAAACGGCGCTGAATTCCTCCCCTTCATCTCCCCGCAGAGTCTCGGTAAACAGGGCGGCCAACTCTTGTTGGGTAATGAGTAGGTTAAAGGAAGCCTGAATGCGGTGATGGATATCCCTAAGGATGGCCTTAATGGGCAATTGGGCACCAGGCTGAGCCCGGAAAAAGCGTTCCATGAGCAGCCTGGTTTCTTCCTTTGTTAAAAAAACATCCTGCTCCAAGGCAGGTAGTACTTGGTAAAAAGGGGCATAGAGGTTTTCTAAACCTTGTAACAAATCTGCCAAATCCCTTTGATATAGGTCTAACGAGGTTTGGATCTTGGTCATCGAATCCCATCCTTAAAGTATATCTCGACACGCTCCCCCATCTTTCATTAATTATCCACATTTTAGGCAATTTAACGGTTTCTGTCAATCTTTCTTGCTAAGAATAGTTTTCATTATTAAAAATTCTTGCCGGGGCAGGAAGGTAGATCGGAAAAACTAAATTATCCTTAAAAAGGCAATACAAGGAGGTTCACCGCTAACTTGGTCACGTTTCTCGGCACCGTAGTAATACTCATCATCTCTTTTATCACTGCCCAGACAAACTATCTTCTGTTTCATACCCTAGCGGAAGGATGGGCCGTTTTAGTGGCCTTCGGGATCTTCATCATCGCTTGGCAAACCAGACAAGTGGTCCGGAATTCCTACCTCCAATTCTTAGGAGTCGGCTATTTTTTGTGGGTATTCTCACTACCTTTCATCTGATGACCTACCAGGGGATGGGGATTTTCCCCGGGCTCACCGCCAATGTCCCCACCCAGTTTTGGATCGCGACCCGGTATCTGGAAGGGATGATATTAGCCCTTACCCCCTTCGCTATTCGATGGCAGGTAACCGACAAAATCCTACTCTTATTTGGGCTCCTTTGGTCCTTCCTAACCGCCGGAGTGGTAGCCACCATCCTGGTCTATCCCCTGTTTCCCGACTGCTTCTTACCGGGAGTGGGCTTAACGCCCTTTAAGATCTATAGTGAGTATCTCATCATCTTGATCCTTGGGATTTCCATCTACAATTTACGGAAACAGGGAGGAAATGTCTCGCCCCGTTTCCGTCGCTTACTTTCCTTGAGTATGGCTATGACCATCGGCGCCGAGCTAGCCTTTACTTTATACACCGATGTTTACGGATTCTTTAACCTTTTGGGTCACCTTTTCCAGTTGGCCTCCCTTTATTTCATCTACAAGGGAATCGTCGAATACGGCTTACGGGAGCCCCATTCCCTTTTAGCGGGCCATTTGCGACGGGTGGAAAGCCATGTCCAGGCAGTCAATGACTGCTTTCTTTCCTTTGGGCCTGATCACCGAGCGAACATGGAAAAGATCTTAGAAACGGCAGGCCGACTTTTGGGAGCCGACTATGGGTTGTATAATATCATTGAAGAGGACCAATCCCGCTCCCAGCGGGCCTGGAAGGCCACGACCGGCTTCTTCGAAGGATTCCCCTGGACCGATCCGCTCGATCACTACGGGACCCCTTGGGAGCCGATGATCCTTACCGATCTGGGAGCTGCCGCCCATACCCTCCACCCGGCTTTAAGAGAGCTGGATATCGACACTTATATTGGTTACCCGATCCACGTCCACGGCCAGCTCCGGGGTAGCTTTTCACTGCTGTACAAAAAGGGGAAAGCCCTTAACCGCCAGGAGCGGGCTGTGTTAAATACTTTTGCCCGAGCTTTTTGTGTTGAAGTAGAGCGGGAGATCAGCGAAGGGCAACTGCGGCGCTTAACGGCCCAACAGGATTTGATCCTGGCCACGGTGCCGGTGCAGATTTGGTCCTTAGACCGACCCGATCACATCCAATTCGGTAATCGAGCCTTCGCCCAATTCCATGGATTGGCGACCCAGCAAGTGACCGACATCTCCGTGGACCAAATCTATCCCCCCCGGGAAAGGGTCCAGGTTAGAAACCATAACCAGTCCCTCCTGGCCACGGGGCAGCGCTGGCGGGGAGAATACGCCACCCCCGACGGCCATGGGGGTACCCGCTGGTTAGATGTTACGAAAATCCCCCTCACCGAAGGTGGTGCCCAGCAGTTAATCTGTATCGCCACGGAGATCACCGATCGCAAACGATTGGAAGCAGTTCTCCAAGCCGATCTGAATCGGGCACGGCGGATCCACAATACCTTCTTGCCCCGCAGTTTCCCCAAAATCCCCGGTCTATCCATCGCCGCTTATTATCAGCCGACGGCCCAATTGGGCGGCGATTATTACGATGTGCGCAGCCTAGGCTCGGAACACCTCATCTATCTGCTAGATATTTCCGGCCACGGCCTCGATGGGGCCCTTTGTTCCGTCTTCGTCCGTCAGACTATCCGCAACTACATCGACCAGGTAGGTAGTTTCCATCTGCCGTCGATTTTGACCCATCTTCAGCAGGTTTTCGCGGGAGCCGGTTTCCCCGGGGACTACTTCATCACCATCCAGCTTCTCCTCCTGCAGGGTTACCAAATCCAATACACCTCTGCGGGCATGATCCATCCGCCCCTCTCCTCCCACAAGGGAGCCTACCCCCTAGAGCCGGGACCCCTCATTTCCCATTTCGCCGTCGATGTGGACTACAAAGTCCACCAGGCCACTATCGAGCCGGGGGAAACCCTGTTGTTTTATACCGATGGTGTGGTAGAACAAAGGGACCAAGGAGGGAAGATGTTCGGCCCCGAAGGCATCTTAAGGGCCATGGAGGGCGGGGGGGATCCCCAAAGTTGTCTGCAAAAGGTTGTAAAGGAGTTAAAGATCCATGGGGGAAGGGATAGTTTTACCGATGATATTTCTCTACTGGCCATCCAGCGGAAAGAATAGACAGACTGTCCGTGGACAGTCTGTCAGGTTGGTTACCGGGTGGTCTGCATGAGCAACTGTTCGTAACCGGAGCGGATCTGCTGAATATCCTGGGGAGTAGCCTGGGGAGGTGGGATATACCAACCCTGGCTAGTGGCGAACTGGGCCAGCTGTTGCTGGGTTTGCTCCGCCTGGTCCCGATATTTTAAGAAGGTTTGCCGCAAATTGGGGTTGGAGACTTCCATGGCCGCCTTGGTGAAATCGTTGATTTCATGTTTCACCGCATCTAACATGCCGATTACCATGTCCCGGTCACTGACCATCCAGATACCTCCTTAAGATAAAAAGCCCATTAATTCCCCGACCTTCTGCCGACACCCATTACCCGCATTCTCAAAGAAGCTTTTTAGTTGGGGGTCCTGTGCATGTTGGGCGAAGTCAGCCAATTTATTGGCATTGGCCGCAATGGGACCGATCATCTCCCGCAGCAGATTCAGTTCCATTTGGGTTAGTTGGGCCATAGTGTCACCTCTCCTTGTTTGGGCTCATACCTAGGCTACCATCAAAGGGTCGAGCTTATCCGGAGTAGTTGTTGCCACCATAAACAAAAAAACACCTCGGGGATGGGGTGTTGAATGGAGCAGGGTGACGCTGGCTGGCTTCATCCCTCTCCAAAACCGTGCTCACGGGCCTGGTACACGGCTCCTGACAAACTTCAGCCCTTTGAGTAATAACGATGCAAGATGCCAACCTCAATTCTCGCGAGGTCTACTAGACAGAGCTCCTCAAACAAGACATTGGGTAGGGCCACCCATCGACTCAGCAAACATGCTGGGCCCACAAGATAAGGAAGGGACCGCTGGTCCCTTCCTCAGTGCTCTCTGGTGATGCCATCGACCTTGGCCGTATCGGCGGAGTCGACGAAGGTCTTACAACAAGTGCTCATACAGCTGTTCACCGGCGTAGCCTGGGCCATGTTGGCCTGGGTGGCATCGAAAGTGTCCGGTAGGACCTCACCCATCTGATCCGAGGTGATCATGATTTCCGACGCCGCACAGATATTGCCTTCATCCCAATAGTGACAGTTATTGACACTACAGTGGATTTTCGCCATTGAACATAACCTCCCCTCACCGCTATTGTGGACCTGGGGAGGGGCGATCATGCCCGGAGAAATTAGACAACTAGTCCCCGCTCCACCGAGCGGGGACTGGTTTTACAATATGGATAATGCAACGGAAAGGACGACGAAGGCTGTGGCTAGTACTTTCGTTAGCTTATCTAACGTTGCTTCCAGCCCTTTTGCCCGACCGTGGAAAAGGGATCCGCCACCGCCAATCGATCCCAGTCCTTCTCCCTTGCTTGATTGCAACAGGATCACCCCGATCAAGGCGACGGAGAGAATCAGCTGGACGACCATTATAGCTACGTACACTCCTACACCTCCCCTTGCGCCGAGATACTTAATTGTACCATGGCTGGGTCTAATCTGGCAATCCTATTTGCTGCGAAAGATGGCTTTACCGGGGTAGATGGCCATATGGGCCAAACCTTCCTCGATGCGCAGCAGTTGGTTATACTTCGCCACTCGGTCGGTCCGGGACGGGGCACCGGTCTTGATCTGGCCAGCATTGGTGGCCACGGCGATATCGGCAATGGTGGTATCTTCCGTTTCCCCAGAGCGGTGGGAAATCACATTGGTATAACCTGCTGTCTTAGCCATTTCGATGGCATTCAAGGTCTCCGTCAAGGTACCGATTTGGTTGACTTTAATCAAGATGGAATTAGCCACATCTTGTTCGATACCCCGGGAGAGGCGGGAGGTGTTGGTGACAAAGAGGTCATCGCCCACCAACTGGACCTTGCCTCCTAAGGCAGCCGTCAATTTCTTCCAGCCGTCCCACTCTTCTTCACTTAACGGATCTTCGATGGAAACGATAGGATACTTACTGCACAATTCGGTATAGAAGGCGATCATTTCATCGGTATCCCTGGTGACCCCTTCACCGGCAAAGACATACTTGCCGTCTTTAAACAGTTCCGTAGAGGCCACGTCTAAGGCGATGGATACATCGTCGCCAGGCTTATAACCAGCCTTTTCGATAGCTTCGATGATCACTTCTATGGCTTGCTCATTGGACTGCAGGTTGGGAGCAAAACCGCCTTCATCGCCCACGGCGGTATTCAAGCCCCGGCTGCCCAAAACGGCCTTTAAGCTGTGGAAGACTTCCGCACCCATCTGCAGGGCTTGGGCGAAGGAGCCGGCGCCTATGGGCATGACCATGAATTCTTGAATATCGACGTTGTTATCGGCATGTTCGCCCCCGTTGAGGATGTTCATCATGGGCACCGGTAAAACCTTGGCGTTGGTGCCGCCGATATACTGATACAAAGGCAGTCCTACCGATTCGGCGGCAGCTTTAGCCACAGCCAAAGAAACGCCGAGGATGGCGTTGGCCCCTAACTTGCCCTTATTATCGGTGCCATCTAGCTCGAGCATGAGGGCATCGATGCCGATCTGATCGGTGGCATCCATCCCCACGATTTCCGGAGCGATGATTTCGTTGACGTTAGCGACAGCCTTCAAAACGCCTTTGCCGTTATACCGACCGGCATCTCCATCCCGCAGTTCCACAGCTTCGAAGGCACCGGTGGAGGCGCCAGAGGGAACAGCGGCCCGACCGACGGTACCATCGGCTAAGAGGACTTCTACCTCTACTGTGGGGTTACCCCGGGAATCGAGAATCTCTCGACCATGGACATCTTCAATCATCGTCATTTACTTCTCCTCCTTGATTAATAATGATTTACCCGTCATTTCCGCCGGTGGCTCCACCCCACAAAGATCGAGGATGGTCGGCGCGATATCGGCTAAAATCCCCTCCCGGAGGGAATACTTACCATTGGAGACGAGGATCAAAGGTACAGGATTGTTGGTGTGGGCCGTATGGGGTTCGCCAGTCCCGGGATCGACCATCTGCTCCGCATTCCCGTGATCGGCGGTGATGAGGGCTTGACCCCCACAGCGGCGGATGGCTTCTACAACTTGGCCCACACAGGTGTCGACGGTTTCTACCGCCTGGACTGCCGCTTCCATAATCCCCGTATGGCCAACCATATCCAAGTTGGCGAAATTAAGGATAATTAGATCATATTCCCCGGTCTCGATCTCCTCAATGGCGGCCGCGGCCACCTCGGGAGCGCTCATCGAGGGCTGCAAATCGTATGTAGCCACCTTCGGTGAAGGGATTAACCGCCTCGTTTCTCCAGGGAAGGGCTTTTCCTCCCCACCACTGAAAAAGAAGGTCACATGGGCATATTTTTCCGTTTCCGCGATCCGCAGCTGTTTCCAGCCCAACCGGCTGACCACTTCCCCCAGGGTGTTGCTCATATCTTGGGGCGGAAAGGCATAAGGTGCCGGTAGTTTTTCATCATAACGGGTTAAACCCAAGAAATGGACTTGGGGACGGCGACAGGGAAATTCATCCCAATCCTCTTGGACGAAGATGCTGGTCAACTGTCGAGCCCGATCGGCGCGGAAATTGAAAAACAGGACCACATCACCGTCTTGAATAGTCTTGGCCTCACCATTATTCTTGATCACCGTCGGGAGGACGAATTCGTCGGTCTCCCCGGCATCATAGGCGGCCTGGACGGCCTCTAGGGGGTCGGTATGGATCCGACCTTGGCCTTCGACCAAGGCTTCCCAAGCCTTTTGGACCCGCTCCCACCTTCGGTCCCTGTCCATGGCATAATAGCGGCCGCTGACGGTAGCCACTTGGCCAATGCCGATTTCCGCCATTTTAGCCACCAATTCTTTCATATACCCTAAAGCGCTGGTGGGCGGCACATCCCGACCATCGAGGAAAGCGTGGATGTAGACTTGGGGTAAACCCAAATCTTTAGCCATCTTCAACAACGCATATAAATGATCGGTATGGCTATGGACTCCACCGGGGGAGACGAGCCCCATTAAGTGTAGCGCAACCCCTCGGGTTTTGGCAAGTTCTAGGGCCTCCAAAATCCGTCGATTTTGGAAGAAAGAACCATCCCGGATCCCTTGGCTAATCAATTGCACATATTGATAAACGATCCGCCCCGCGCCTAGGTTTAGGTGGCCGACATTGGAATCTCCCATCTGACCGGCCATCAAACCGACCGCTTCCCCAGAAGCCTGGAGCTGACTGGTGGGATACTGGGCCATCAACCCATCGAGAACAGGGGTCTTGGCCGCCCGGACAGCGTTACCTTCCCGTTGGGGACTGATCCCCCAACCGTCGAGAATAATCAGAGCTGTTGGTACCTTGGACAAAATAAGGTCCTCCTTTACCGACCTAACCGGGCAATGACGCCGAAATCATCGGGATTGAGGCTGGCTCCTCCCACCAGGGCACCATCGATCTCCGGTTGCTCCATGAACTCCGCGATATTGCCGGGCTTCACGCTGCCGCCGTACTGGATGCGGATCCCGTCGGCCACATCCCCATATAGTTTGCGCAAAGTATCCCGAATAACACCGATGACCTGGTTCGCGTCGGTCGCGGTCGCATTCCGTCCCGTTCCAATGGCCCAGATAGGTTCATAGGCGATGACGGTCCTTTGGGCCTCTGCAGGGGAAATATCCTTGTAGGCAGCCTCCACTTGGCTGACGACCAAGGCTTCTGTTTGACCGGCCTCCCGCTGTTCCAGGGTTTCTCCTAAACAGATGATAGGCGACATGCCGTAGGCTAAAACAGCCCGGGCCTTGCGATTGACGATTTCATCGGTTTCACCGAAATAGCCTCGCCGTTCCGAATGGCCGACGATGACATATTTACACCCTAACTCGACCAACATGGGTGGGGCGATCTCGCCGGTAAAGGCCCCTTCCTTCTCCCAGTAGATATCCTGGGCTCCCAGTTTAACCTCACTGCCATCGAGGGCCGCTGCGGCCGCGGCCAGGGCGGTAAAGGGCGGACAGATGACTACTTCCGCTTCAGTCTTTTCTTGGGCCAAGAAGGCGTGACAGAATTCTTCCGTTTCCTTAATAGTTTTAAACATCTTCCAATTGGCTGCGATCAATGGGCGACGCATTTTAATCCCCCTTATTTATCTTGTAGGGCCGCCACTCCCGGTAATTCCCGACCTTCCAAAAATTCCAGTGAGGCTCCACCACCGGTGGAAACGTGGCTCATCTTCTCGGCCAACCCCGCCTGTTCCACCGCGGCGGCGGAATCTCCGCCTCCGACCACCGTGAGACCGGGGCATTGGACCATGGCCTCGGCGATGGCATTGGTGCCGTGGGCAAAGGCGGGAAATTCAAAGACCCCCATGGGGCCGTTCCACATTACCGTCCGGGCAGCCCTGATGACTTGGGCGAACTTTTCCCTGGTTTGGGGACCGATATCGAGTCCCATCCAATCGGCGGGCATCTCCTTAGCCGAGACCACTCGGTGGTCGGCATCGGCGGCGAACTTCTCGGCGACGACGATATCTTCCGGTAAGAGAAGTTCCACCCCTTGCTGCGCCGCGTCTTCCAGAAGGCGGCCGGCCAAGTCCAGATGGCTTTCATCGAGCAAAGAAGTGCCGATTTCGTAGCCCTGGGCCTTCAAGAAAGTATAGGCCATTCCCCCGCCGATGATCAATGTATCGACCAGGGGGAAAAGGTTGCGGATGACGCCGATCTTATCGGACACTTTGGCTCCACCTAACACGGCCACAAAGGGTTTTTCGGGCTCCCTCAAGAGTTTGCCCAAAAAGTCCAATTCCTTAGCCAACAGCATCCCCGCGGCAGCGGGTAAAAAGCTGGCTACACCGACGGTGGAGGCATGGGCCCTGTGGGCGGCGCCGAAGGCATCGTTGACAAAGAGTTCCCCTAACCGGGCTAACCCTTGGGCGAATTCGGGATCGTTGGCCGTTTCCCCCGGATAAAAACGAAGGTTTTCCAAGACTAATACCTCTCCATCCCCTAGGGCAGCAGCTGCCTCTTCCGCTTCGGGTCCGATACAGGTGGAAATCTTTTTCACCGGGGCCCCGAGGAGTTCTTCCAGGTGGGCCGCCACAGGATCCAGGCGGAATTCCTCGACCACTTGTCCCTTGGGTCGGCCTAGATGGCTCATCAAGATCACCCTGGCCCCTTGTTCCCGGAGATAATTAATGGTGGGCAGGGCGGCGCGGATCCGTTTATCATCGGTGATCTGGCCATCGGCCATGGGGACGTTGAAATCAACTCGAACTAAGACCCGTTTACCCCGGACAGCTAAATCTTGCACCACCAATTTGGCCATCTCCACACTCCCTTTCTACCGGGCCTCCATATACTTAATCAAATCGATGACCCGTAAGGAATAGGCCCATTCGTTATCATACCAAGCGACGACTTTGGCCAAATTGCCTTCCATCACCGTCGTCAGGCTGCCGTCGACGAAGGAGGAATGGGGATCCCCTTTAAAGTCCATAGACACCAAGGGCAGCTCAGTGTACCCCAAGATGCCTTTCAAGGGTCCTTCAGCAGCAGTTTTCAAGGCGTTGTTAATCTCTTCCGCGGTGGTATCCCGATCTAACTCACAGACCAAATCGACGATGGAGACATCGGGGGTCGGTACCCGCATGGCGAAACCGTCCAGTTTGCCCTTCAAGTGGGGCAGGACTAAACCGACGGCGAGGGCGGCTCCCGTAGTGGTGGGAATGATGTTCATGGCCGCAGCCCGGGCCCGGCGCAAATCGCTGTGGGGTAGATCCAAGATCTGTTGGTCGTTAGTATAGGAGTGAACGGTGGTCATTAGTCCCCGCTTGATACCGAAATTCTCATCGACTACTTTGGCCAAGGGGGCTAAACAGTTGGTGGTACAGGAAGCATTAGAGACCACATGATGCTTGTCGGGATCATACTGATCCTCGTTAACCCCCATGACGATGGTGATATCTTCCTTTTTAGCCGGAGCGCTGATGATAACCTTCTTGGCTCCCCCGTCGATATGGAGCTGGGCTTGATCCCGACTGCGGAAAATGCCGGTGGCTTCCACCACGTATTCGACGCCGAAGTCACCCCATTTAAGATCGGCGGGATTCCGTTGGGCCATCACCGCTACCGGTTTGCCATCGACGACGATCTGGTCATTTTGAACCTCTACTTGGGCATCGAGGACACCGTGGACCGAATCATATTTCAGCAAATGGGCTAAGGTGTTTGCATCGGTTAGATCATTGATGGCTACAATCTCCACATCAGGATCCTTAAGGGCACCTCGGAAGATGTTCCGTCCGATCCGTCCAAAACCGTTGATACCTACTTTAATCGCCATGGAAATACCTCCTCCTTGATCATCCTACCAGATTTTAGCTTGCCCCGGAAGGTCAGCCCTCCATTCCCAACAAGGACCACATCAGACGGGCCGCTCCTTCATCGGTGATACATACATCTTGATAATGGGTTGATAAAACAGCAAGGGTGGCCTGGGCTTTACTGCGGCCGCCGCTCACGGCGATGACTTCCCCCACCCGGGGCAGATCTTCCAACCGCAGTCCAGCGCTACTGGTGGAATAGACGATGCGACCCCGCTGATCGAAATAATAGCCGAAGGCCTCGCCGACAGCCCGACGTTCCCTGAGCACAGCCATCTGTTCCCGATCTAAACCTCTCCGTTTGGCCATTTCCTCCGCAGTACCGATGCCGTGTAATACATAATCTGCCCTCTGCAGCAAATCCATAATCTGACGGATCTTCGGCTCGCTGCAGATGGTATCGATGGCCTCCCGGGGTAAATCATCGGGGATATGGAACAGCCGATAACTGCCTCCTAGATGTCTGGCGATGGTGGCAGCGATGGTATTGGCCTGGAGTTCCACTTCTTCCCCTAAACCACCCCGGGCGGGAACAACGGTTACCCGACGGCGGAAGGGCACATCGGGCAGACTGCGGGCTACCTCCGCCAGGGTTGTCCCTCCGGTGACAGCTAAAATGTCGTCATCGGAGAGGGCTCCCGCTAGATAATTGGAGGTGGCTCGGGCTAAGGCCTGTTTGACCACCGGGGATTCGTCGCTATCGCCGGGAACGATGATCATCTTCCGCAGGTTAAGAGCCCTGGCCAAGGCCTTCTCCAAGGCATCTAAGCCTTTCAGACCGTGGACCAGCTCTCCTAGGGGATGCAACAATTCCATCCCTGTTTCCGTCAGGCACACACCTTCCCGGTGGATTTCCACCAGTCCTTGACGGCGCAAAAGGTCTAATTCCCTTCTTACGATCCGTTCCCCCAAGTCTAGGCGGCGGGCCAAGGTCCGCCGGCCCAGGGGCTGGCTAAAACGCAATTTTTGCATGATGTCATAGCGGATAGTGATGAGAGGTATCGCCTCGGGGGCGATGCGTCTAATCAGTTCCATGGTCCAACTCCCCTGGGACTCATTGGGTCCCGGATACTCATTTGACTGTCCCACCCTTGGTAAAAATAAACACTTTACTTTGTTCGGCGATGGAAATGAATCTCCTTCCCGAATAATTAATTTTTCCCCATCAAACTGGCCGCTATTTGGGCCAACTTCCGCATCCGATGATTAATGGCCGATTTGGAAACCCGGGGATGCAGTTGTTCCCCCAACTCCTTTAAGCTGGCATAGGGATGCTGAAGCCGCAGTTGGGCCACCTCCCGCAACTTAGGGGGCAGTCGGTCTAAGCCGATGGTTCCCGCGATGCGGTTGATATCTTCCAATTGTTTCATGGCCGCCTGGACCGTTTTGTCCACGTTGGCCGTTTCCGCGTTGACCAACCGGTTGACTTGATTGCGCATCCCCTTCATAATGCGGACATCTTCCCAGTTAAATAATGCCCGGTGAGCCCCCAACATATTTAACAAGCGGGAAATCTGTTCCGCTTCCTTTAGGTAGATCAAGGTGCCTTTCTTCCCTCTGCTCACCCGAGGGCGAAAGCCTAAGGATTGAAGAGCTCCGTAGATCTCCTCCCCTTGGCGGGCATCGATGCGAAACTCTAGATGGTAACCCCGATCGGGATTAGAGATGGAACCCCGGGCCAAAAAGGCTCCCCGCAGGAAAGACCGTCGACAGCAAACCCCATCGGGTAAAGTTAGTTCCTCTAGGTCGCCCCAGGGGATGTCCCCGTGGGGGAGGCTAATGTTGTAGATATTCTTTTTCTTCCGACGTAGCCGTTTGCTCTTAGTCACCTGCACTTGGCTGGTGATTCCGTAGAGGTTTTTGAGGAGGATAAATACCTTCCGGGCGGCGGCAGCATTAGACGTCCGGATTTCCACCACATCATCCTTCACTTGGCCGTCGAGACTTAAGATGGCTCCCAGCTCCGCCCTTTGGCAACAAACCTGTTTCGGCAACACCCGGGCTAATTCGTTTTTCGTCTGGATGGAAAAGGCCATGTACATCCCCCTATCCGTCGGGGACGCCATCGATTTCAATGGCGATCCGTCCTCGATATACTTGGGCACGAATGACGATCGGTGTCTTCCGCTCGTTGCGGAATTTAAAATCGGTATGGGGCCAAGCCACGGTGGCATCTTTGCCTGGAGGCACATAGGCCACCCGGCGGGAATGGGGCACCCTTTCGGTGACGATCAAACCCGGGGTGCGCAGAACCACGTTATATAAGGTAGAGGAAACTTGACAAATACCTCCCCCTAACCCCGGCACAACCCCTTCCCCCACGAAGATGGGCGCCGCCCGGTAACCCCGCTCCGCGGTCCGCTCGCCCACTACGCCATTGAAAGAGAATTCCTCCCCCGGCATTAACAGCGTATTGTTAATGGCCGCGGCGGCCAACTTAATGTTCTCCGTCCGTTGCCAGCTACCGATAAGTCCTGTGGCGTAACCGGCCAGGGTGGCTGTAATCTGTTCTAGATCCGCGGTTCGAATCCGCGGATAGACGATATAACGGGTGGGGTAGATGATCTGTCCGGGAGAAGCAGCCATGACCCGGAACAGGGTTTCATCGATGTTCAGTTCCACCCCTGGCACCTCGGGCATCACTTTGCCGGTGGTCTTATGGATATAGGCGTTTTGGGGCGGCACATTCTCCATGGCGGCCATCCCCTCCAACAGGGCCCGCACTTCCCGATGATACAATCTTTCCACCGGTTGGTCTTCGATCATCACCCCCGGCCGGACGCCGAACATCCGCCGTTGAACGGCATCGATGATGCCGGTGACGGCCACGCTGCAAACGACGACGGCCAAAAAAAAGGTCATAGTCTTCTCCAGATCGATGAAATAAAAGGGTGAGCCTCTTCTGGCCACATCCTTCCCTCCCCTGCTGGCTTACCTAATACATATGCGGGGAGGGGAAAGAGATATCAATGCTGGGCCCAAATTTCCAAAATGGCCTGGGCTAGTTTTTCTGGATCATGGCGGGCCAAATCGCTTTCAGCCATCAAGGGCTTCAGCCGCAATTCCAAACCTAACCGGCGGAGCCGCTCCCGATCGACCCGGACTTGGGCGGCCCCCTCGGCCCGATATTTCCGGGATAAACTGGCGGGAACCCGCTGGGAGTTGGCTAAAACATAATCGATGAGACCGGGCCCTACATGGTCGATGATGGCCTGCACATGATCCCCCACGGTGTAATCGGTAGTCTCCCCCGGTTGGGTCATCACATTGCAAACATAGACTTTAATCCCCGGTGCCCGGCGTACCGCCATGGCGATCTCGGGGATGAGCAAATTCGGCAAGATACTGGTGTAAAGACTCCCTGGTCCTAAGACGATCATATCGGCCTGGCCGATGGCCCTGATCACATCCCCCACCGGCGGGGCATTTTCGGGTTCCAACCAAACCTGCTCGATCCGTTTGTCTCCCTGGGGGATCTTACTCTCCCCTGCTCCCTGGGAACCATCGGCATAGGTGGCATGGAGGACCACAGGGGTGAGGGTGGAAGGCAGCACCTGTCCCCTGATGGCTAATACCCGGCTCGATTGCCGTACCGCCTCCTGGAAATCACCTAATACTTCCGTTAAAGTGGCGATGAAAAGGTTACCGAAGGTATGGCCCGCTAGACCCTCACCCCGCTGCCAACGGTACTGGAAGAGCTCTTCCAAAAGGCTTTCCTTATCGGCCAAGGCCACTAGGGTATTGCGGATATCTCCGGGAGGCAGCATGCCCAGCTCTTCCCGCAACCGCCCTGAGCTGCCCCCATCATCGGCGACGGTGACTACCGCCGTTAAATTGCTGGAATATTTCTTCAGTCCCCGCAAAAGGCTAGACAACCCGGTGCCACCGCCGATGGCCACAATCCGGGGTCCCCTATCTAATTGTCTTTTCTCGTATAGGATTTCCACCAGGGGTGTATCGCTAGGGGGTAACAGGGTGGTGAACAGAGAATGGATGGTTTGTCTGATGCCTAAACCGATGAGGAAACCACCGCTAAGAAGGAGGAAAAAGCCAGCCCAGCGGGCTAGCCCAGGAGGAATGAGTCCTACCAGTTCGAAGATCAGCCGGCTTAAGAGGAACCGGACGTAGGCTAGGAATTGAAAACCGGTCACAAAATTGAGACCGAGACTAAAGATCAAAACACCGACAGCGACTAAAAGGAGCCAGCGTTTGACACCCATCCCCGGGTAGAGCCATTTCCACAAATCCATAGGTTCTGCTCCTTCCTAAGGGAGGTTACCGGCGGCATCCCGGTGGATGACCCGGGTTTGATATCCCGCTTGGTTAAGGAACTTGCCTAATACTTCCGCGACGGCGACGGAGCGATGGCGCCCGCCGGTACAACCGATGCCGATTACAAGACCGCTTTTGCCTTCCCGAATATATTGGGGAATCAAAAAGTCGACGAAATCCTCGAGCTTTTTTTGAAATTGATGGGTCAACGGCCAGTTATAAACATAATCCCGGACCTCTTTGTCTTCCCCCGTCAAAGGTCGGAGGGACTCCACATAGTGGGGATTAGGCAAGAAACGGACATCGAAGAGGAGATCCACATCGACGGGGACCCCGTGTTTGAAGCCGAAGGAGAGAATGGTAATATCGAGGGTTTCGGCTCCCCCCTCCCGGGCATATTCCCCGGCGATAACCCCTTTCAGCTGCCGGGGACTCATATGGGAGGTATCGATGATCAAATGGGCTCGCCCCCGGACTTCCTCTAATCGCTTCCGCTCTTCGGCGATCCCTTGCAGCAAGGATCCGGCTTCGGCTAAGGGATGGGGGCGCCGGGTTTCCTTAAACCGCCGGACTAAAACTTCATCGGAGGCCTCCAGAAACAGGATATTATAAGATATGCCTTCCCGTTCCAGTTCCTTGAGGGTTTCCAGTAGATGGTCGAAGAAACCGCCCCCTCGCACATCGCTGACGACGGCTACTTCTCTGATCTTTCCCTGGGACTGATAAATCAGCTCGGCAAACTTACCGATGAGTTTCGGTGGAAGATTATCGACACAAAAATAGCCCAGGTCCTCGAAACAACGGACGGCTTCTGACTTTCCGGCCCCTGACATACCGGTGATGATGATCAAGCGGATCCCTTGCATCTCTTCTCCCCCTATGGGGGATGTTTTCGTCATGGAAGACCTTTCCCCTGCCAGCTGTTGCGTACCCGTTCCCACGGTAAACCCGACCTTTCCACTAATTCCACACCCCAGGCGAAATCGCCCACCCGTTGGGGGGTATGGGCATCGCTATTGATCAGAAAATCGACTCCCGTTCCCGCGGCCACCTGAATGTAATCTACATCGACCTGTCGATGGGAGGTGTTGATCTCTAAGGCTGTCCCATACCCGACGGCAGCGCAGGCCAACTGAGCGGTGTCGATGGCCATCTTTAAGCCGGGATGGGTAATACACGTCACAGGATAACGTCTAATGGCCCCGATTAAAGCTTCGGTGTTTTTCTCTCTGATCCCAGGCCAGCCCAAGGGAACAGCTCCGTAGAAATGGCAGAGAGCCTGGAGATTTCGGGGCCAGACCCAGTGATGGAGCCCCACCAAAAGGATGTCCAATTCCTCAATGATAGAAGTCTCTATATCGATATGACCCTCGAGATCGACAATATTGGCCTCCAGGCCCACCAAAACCTGGATGCCGAATTCGTCGGCACAAGCCTTGGCTTCGTCTTTAATCTGCTCCAGGCCCCTCTTCAGTCCTACAAAAATACTCCCCGGGCCATGATCGGTGATGGCGATAGCCTCTAGGCCTAAGGCGGCGGCCTGGGCTACGTTGTCCCTGATGGTCCCCCGCCCGTGGGAATATCTAGTGTGGGTATGGTAATCGCCCCGCAGCGGCAATCAATATCCCCCTAACAGATAGAGTCGATTGGGATAACCGGCGACGATCAGCATCTGACCTGTGGGCAGATTTATCGCGGTGGCATCCACCAGGGCCCAACCTAAACCGGAGCTACGGCCTTGGAGACGAGGGGGCTGGGAACTAAAATCGTAAGCGGCGGCGATCCCCCGGTCGTCGGCGACCACCCAACAGTCCCGCCAGTAAGTCAAGGCGAAGGCCGCGGTGTTGGAGACCGTCGTCTTGCCCGCTAGGCGCCAGCGGGGCTGCCAGTCCCAGATCTGGACCTCCCCCGCCTTGGTACCTAAGCCTACTTCCACCGCGATTTGACCCTTCCCGGGAGCCAAAGCCCGTATCCGCCCAATGGATCCGCTCTCCCCTTTTAAATGCCAACCATCATCCCAAGCATAGACAGCCAGTTTTTCCACTACTGTATCTAATTTTAGTTCTGCTACCTGGGATAAGACTAGATACCGTTCATCTAAAACGCCCATCAAGTGGGGCTCTCCTGGAGGAGCCCCCTGCCAGATGGGAATCAGCCTTTCCCCTTGGACCCCGAAGATGACCGATTTGGTCCGATCGATGACCACCAGCTGAAGGTCCTCGCCGGTAAAACGACCTAAACCCATGATCACATGACTGGTGGGCACATAGAGATTATTGCTGCGCCAAAGGCGGGTAAACTCCCTACCGTTCCAGGTGAGGATATCGATAAAAACCTCCCGCCGTTCGTAGTTGCGCCCTAAAAGGACTAGTTCATCTTGTCCATCACCGGTGAGATCCCCCGCGACCACCTGAAGGATGGCCTCCATGGTGTAGTCGGTAGTTTGCCAGCGAACTTGCATCCCTTGGGCAGGTGTAGGTAGTGACAATAGAATGCATAAGAGCAACAATACTTTCATCGATTAACCTCCCCTACATAGGGCAACACCGAGGAAATAACGTTTATTCCCCCGGGGCAATTCGATTTGGGAACCCAATTGGTAGTAGAGGGTGACTGCAGGAAAGACCTCCGCCAACAGTTCCCGGAATTCTTCGGGACGATACTGCCAAACATGATAGGGATCGGCACAAGGTTGCCCCCGCCCCCGACCAAAGGGGGTGGAAATGATGAGCAGACCGCCCGGGGCTAACATTGAACGCAATATCCGCAAGAAAAGCTTATCGGCCGATAGATGTTCGATGGTTTCAAAACTACAGATGGTATCGAAAAGGCCAAAACGTTCCGGCAGATGGGTATCGAGGGCATCGGCCACATGGTACTCTACTAATCCATGGGGGTAGCGCCTCCGGGCATACTGGATCGTCGCCGGACAATGATCGATACCGATTACCTCGGCCACCCCAGGGCGGGAGGCCAAATATTGGCTCCCATAACCGACACCACAGGCCAAATCCAGGACCCGCCCCCGGACGTAATCCCCGGCGAAATGATAACGGGCCAGATGTTCCTGGACCAGTCGATTATGTAAACCGAGGGCATCGGGAATTAGGCGTTGGCCATCATCGACGGACAATTGAGTTCACCCCCGCTTAGTTTACCGAAAAGGCGGCCCTTTGGCAACCTAACGGGGGGCGGAGTCATTACCTCAAGCTTGCCCCTGCACTTGTTGAAGCCTTGCCCGGGACCAATGGCGGTAATCGATGAAGGGGAAGATGTTGTCCTGGGCTTCCAGCTCCTCTAAAAAACGGTTAAAGCTCTCCCCCCGCTCATCGTTGACTAGACCATCGAGGAGCCGTTCCAAGCGGGAAAGGTGATCTAGGAAACGGCGACTAGCGTAATCCGCGGCTTGGCCGGTGCTGATCAAAAAGGGCCAATCGGAAGCTTGTAGGAGTAGACATTCCCTGGCCCCTTGGGCCAAAACCCGCCTTTGCCATGGATCGGGGTTTTCCAGTTCCCCGGCCCTTTGGGCAAACCCTTTGGTCGCCTCTTCCAGTTGGGACCATAGCCAGGCGGTGGCTCCATTCTGCCAAATGTAGTGCCTACCCCCTTGACCCCAAGAGCATTCGGGCAGGGAGATGGAGCCTTCCGGTGCGTGGAGGGCTAGATAACGACAGGGGGTGAGCATCTCCAACTCCCCTTGACTACTTAATTCCTGGAAGACCCTTTCTAACCAGAGGATCCCCTCCCGCCACCAATGGCCGAAAAGTTCCACATCAAAGGGGGCCAAGACGATGGCCGGGTCGTGATCATAACTCCGTTTTTGAAGGGCATCGACGAAATCCCGGGCATCTTCAGCTACCTGGGCGAGGGCCGCGCTGGGATCGTATACATCCTTTCCCTCTAATTCCGTCCCCGGACCGGTGATCCGCCAATAATGGAAACCCGATTTTTCATCCCGTTTATGAAATTCCCGATAGGAGCCGTCAGTGGGATAACCCCAGTCCTCGGACCAGACTTGCAGGCCCGTTAACTGGTCCCGGCCGAAGACGGCTACTTTGCTCTTCCCTGTGTAGTAGGGTTTTAAGGTCGAAAAACCGTGGGTCACCCCGCGGCTGGGGGTGGGGCCGGGAGCCCTGTAGACGGCATCCACATGGCCTCCCCTAATGGCGTGGCCATCGACGATAAAGTATTTTAATCCCAACTCTTCCAAATAGGTTTCTAAGCCGGGGCGGTAAGCACATTCGGGCAGCCAAATCCCCTGGGGGTCCCCCTGGAAATAATGGCGGTAGGCTTCTTTACCAGTGGCCAGTTGCCCCCACAGGGCTGTCTCCTCCAGAAGGGGCAAGTAGCCATGGGTAGCGGCGCCCATGAGAAGTTCCACAACCCCTGCTTCCCTTAGTTCTCTTAGGGTCCCTAGGAAATCCCCCCGGAGGATCTCCTGGTAATCCCGGCGGATCTGCCGGTAGTAGCTGAGGTAATCGGCGGCCAGGGCTGCTAGTTTTTCCTCCCGCCCCTGGGTAAACCGCTTTTCATCTTCCCGGGCCGCCTCCTCCTTAGCCTCCAAAAATTCTAGAAACCGCCCTTGCATATAGGGATCCTTGAGTTGTTCCACCAAGACGGGGCTAAAACTAAGGCCTACTCTGATTTTATCGTTAGAGTATTTCTTCAAGAGGGTCAAAAGGGGTACATAGGTCTCGGCCATGGCCTCGAGGACCCACTCTTCGCCAAAGGGCCAAACCCCCGCTTGCCGGCAGTAGGGCAAATGACTGTGCAACACTAAAGCAAAGTACTTCATAGGCGCCTCCCACTTTTTCCAGATATTTTCCCTTTGTTAGGTATATTCCCCGGGAAAGTTGGGGGAAATACATTTCGGGAGCCCGGCGCATAATGGTCCGATCAAAAAGAAATATTAAGAGGGATGGTGCTCAGGGGCGGCAGCCCATGGAAGGGAGGAAGAGACTGTTTTGCACACCGAAGGACAGAATGGACAACATAAGGATGGTTGGCAGGCATATACCAATGATGCCCGCGTCATCAATCTCCTCGAGGAAGAATCCCACCCCCGGAAGTGGCGGCAGGAACCGAGCGACTATGAGCTCCCCCATGGTTACAATCAAGATCGATTGGTCGCCCTAGTCCGGGATCCCCAGTGGATTTTTACCTATTGGGAAATCACCGAGGAACGTAAACAGGCCCACCCCGGAGGGGATTGGGTCATGCGGGTTTTTGATCATACCGCAGGGGATTATCGGGAACAAGTCATCGATATCGAGGCCCGGAATTGGTATATCGAAACCGATCGGGATGGCCATGTGTTACAGTTAGCCATCGGCGGCCAAGGGCCCGATGGTGACTATGTGCCCTTGTTGTGGTCTAACAAAGTGATTACTCCCCCCCAAGGAGCCTCCCCTTTGGTCGATGAGCGGTGGTTAACCATCGATGAGATCTATAATCTGCAGTATACCGATTTTGGGGGCGGCTCTTCCCCGGAGATGAACAGGGCAGTCAACTTGGAAAAAGAAGCCCATTCCGCGGCCTTAATCAATATTAGCAGTCCCCTGGGGGGTAAGGAACAACCCAGGGATTTTAGGTTGCAATTAAATGCCGAGTTAATCCTCTATGGCACCACCGAGCCGGGGGCCCAGGTGGAGATCCAGGGCCAACCGGTGGAGTTGGGTTCTGATGGCACCTTTTCCCTCCGGGTGGCCTTCGACGATGGTGCCTTCATCCTCCCCGTGGTAGCCAAATCACCCGATGGGGAGCAAATTACAATCACCCCGGTCTTCACCCGGGAAACCTATTAGGAGTTGATAACCCTTGGAACACAAAGGCTTCCTAGCCCTGGTCCTCCACGCCCACCTCCCCTATGTCCGGCATCCGGACTATGATCATTATTTAGAGGAAGATTGGTTTTTCGAGGCCCTCACCGAAACCTATATCCCCTTGTTAAACGTTTTCGAGGGTTTGACCGATGATGGGATCCCCTGGGAGTTGACCATGTCCCTAACACCGCCCCTGCTCTCCATGTTCCTCGATCCCTTCCTCCACGGGCGGTATAACAAGCATATGGAACGCTTGATGGAACTGGCGGACAGGGAGGTGGAACGGACCCGTTACCAACCCCAATTCCACCCTCTGGCCCTGATGTATCGGGAACACTTTTACAAAACCTATCATCACTTCAATGACAAATACAAACGCAATCTGGCCGCTGCCTTCGGCAAATTCCAAGAACTAGGCCATTTGGAGATCATCGCTTCTGCGGCCACCCATGGCTATTTGCCTTTGATGGATGTCCATCCCCCTGCGGTCCGGGCTCAAATCGCCCTGGGGGTCCAGTTTTACCGGCAGCTGTTCCATCGAGATCCCCAAGGCTTTTGGTTGCCAGAATGTGGTTACCAACCGGGCCACGATGCCTACCTACGGGAATTTGGGATCAAGTATTCTTTCACCGATTCCCATGGTGTGCTCCACGCTGAACCTAAACCGAAATACGCCGTTTATGCCCCGATTTATTCTCCGGAAGGGTTGGCCCTCTTCGCCAGGGATTGGGAGTCTTCCAAACAGGTTTGGAGTGCCGATGAGGGCTATCCCGGCGATTATGTCTACCGGGAGTTTTATCGGGATATCGGCTATGATCTGGATTATGACTACATTGGACCTTACTTAAAAGACGGCATCCGGGTCAATACGGGGATTAAGTATTACCGGGTTACTGGCAAAGGAGCCCACCGGGAACCCTATGATCCCCATGTGGCCCGGGAGAGGGCCGCCCAGCATGCGGGCAATTTCATGTTCAACAGGGAAAAACAGATCGAATACTTGCGGACCCATATGGATCGGCCGCCTATAGTAGTGGCTCCCTATGATGCCGAGTTGTTTGGCCACTGGTGGTTTGAAGGGGTCGATTGGCTAAATTTCCTCATCCGCAAACTGGCCTTCGATCAAAAGACTGTTGCCCTTATCACCCCCAGCAGGTATTTGGAGCAGTTCCCCAAAAACCAGATCTGCAAACCCCATCTCTCCAGTTGGGGCTATAAAGGCTACAGCGAAGTCTGGCTGGAGGGCAGCAACCATTGGATCTATCCCCATCTCCATATGGCCGCCCAGCGGATGATCCAATTAGCCCGGGAGCATCCCTACCCCGATGATCTGACCCGCCGGGCCCTCAACCAAGCGGCCCGGGAGCTCCTTCTGGCCCAAAGCAGCGACTGGGCCTTTATCATGAAGACGGGGACCATGGTGGAATACGCGACCCGCCGGACCAAGGACCATATCGGCCGGTTTAACCTTCTTTACGAACAAATCCGCCACAACTCCATCGACGAAAGCTTCCTAGCCGATTTGGAGTGGCGGGATAATATCTTTCCCCATCTGGATTACCGCATTTACAGCGAAGAAACAGCCTCGATAGCTGTCCATAGTTAAAGGCTAGGGAAAAAGTCTCCCTAGCCTTGTTTCTTCATCTCCCCTTTTAGCTTAAACGCATCTCTTCGATCTTACCCATGTAAGCCTGCAAGAGGGCATCGGCTTCCTCTGGACTATCCCCTTCGCTATAGATCCGAAAGACCGGTTCTTCTCCATCGGGCAGAATCAATGTCCAACCTCGGTCGTGGTGGACCTTCACCCCATCGATGAGCTCCACCTTCTCCCGGGCCGTGGCTTCGATGAGTTTACGCATCACCTTCCCCTTATCTTCCCAAGGACAAGGGATTGTCTCCTGTTGCATATAGAATTGGGGGATCTGGGCTACCAAGGCCGAGAGGGACACACCATCGAGGGCCATCAGCTCCAGCACCTTGCCTAGGGAGACGATGGCATCGAAGACCAGTTGGAAATGGGGTAGGCCACGGCGTCCAAGGAAGATCTTTTCTTCGATGGCCTTCTCCATTACCGAACGGGGATTGGCCTTCGTTCGGATCACCCGACCTTTGTATTGGGCTGCCAGTTTTTCGATGGCTCCCGAGGCTGTCACCGGCACGGCGATGGTGCCTCCTTCCCCTCCCTTGAAGGCTAGGAGGGAAATGATGGCCAAAAAGAGTTCATCGGTGATCACGTTCCCCAATTCATCGACGAGAATGAGGCGCTCTCCGCTGTTATCGACCGCAATCCCCAGATGGGCCCCTGAAGCGACTACCCGCTGGGCCAGTTGACCCACATCGAAGAGAAATTGCTGGGCACCCCGGGTACCCTCACCTTCTTCCCCCTCGATGACTTCCGCCTGGCAACCGAGGCGTTCCAAAAAGGCCGGCAGAAGCAAGGAGAGGGTCGTCCCATGGTAATCGACGACGATGCGGAAGCGGGCCTTGGTGATCCGATCCACATCGATGCCCCCCAGGAGCTCATCGACGTAATGTTCGGCGATCCGGGGTAAGAAGGCTAAATCGCCGATCCCCTCGGCCGGTGCCCGGCGGAAATCTTCACAAAAGAAGCTGTTCTCCAGTTTCCGTTCCTGGTTTTTATCGAAGTTTAGACCCCGTTCATCGAAAAATTTAAACAAGGCACAACGGGGGTCTTGGGGCAAAAGGTGGATATGGACTCCCCCTTGGGCACCGCTAGCTACTACCGCATGGCGAGCCACCGGGGTGGTGGTGGTACCCAAATCGAAGACATCGATCCCTGTGGACAAAAGACCGGCGATAAAGGCCCGTTTGAGCATCCTGCTGGGCCGATAGCTATCGGCTCCGACCACCAGCTGGGATTTAGGGGGCATGATAGCCCCCAAGGCTGCCCCTAGCTTGCCGGCCAATTCCACCGTTAAATCCACGTTCACCAAGCCGTGGATCCCTTGGGAACCGAAAAGGGAACGGCTCCAGCGGCTGCCCCAAACCAGGGAGTCGGCGATGGTGGAGCCGCTATCGATAGACTTTCCAGGCCAGACCTTCACGCCGGGCCTAAGGACAGCCTCTTTGCCGACGGTGGAACCATCGCCGATGACCACCCCTTCATAGGCGGCCGCCCGATCTTTAATCCGCACCTTGCTGCAGAGAATGGCCCCTCGCAGCTGGGAATCATGGCCAATGTAGCCATGATCCCACACCAGAGTCCTTTTGAGGCTTGCACCCCCATCGACAATACAGTTGGCCCCGAGGACCGAGTAGCCTTCGATTTGGGCACCGGGACCGATCCAGGTGTTTTGGCCAATGAGGATGGGGCCTTGGATCTGGGCTGTAGGATCGATATGGACGTTAGCTTCGGCCCACACCCCCGGTGAGACTTCTCGGCCCGGCAGTTGGAGGCGGATCTTCCCCGCCAGCAGATCGTAATGGGACTGGCGGTACTGCTCTAAATTCCCGATATCGGACCAGTAACCGCTAGCTACATAACCATACATGGGACATCCCGCGGCCAACAGCCGAGGGAAGAGATCTTTACTAAAATCGTAGGGTTGACCGGGAGGGATGTATTGGAAGATCTCTGGTTCTAAAATGTAAATCCCCGTATTGACCGTATCGCTGAAGACTTCCCCCCAACTAGGCTTTTCTAAGAATTGACGGATCCGTCCCTGGGCATCGGTGATGACTACCCCGTATTCTAAGGGAGCCTCTACCTTGGTCAACAAGATGGTGACCATGGCGTTGTTTTCTTTATGGAATTGGACGGCCTCCCGTAAATCGAAATCGGTTAAGGCATCACCACTGATGACTAGGAAGGTATCTTCGAAAAACCCGGCGGCGTTCATCACACTGCCGGCGGTACCTAGGGGGGTCTCCTCGACATAGTAGCTGAGATTGACCCCCCAAGGGGAGCCATCACCGAAATATGCTTTGATGACCTCCGGTAAATAGAACATGGTGACGGCGATATCCCGGTAACCATGGTCCGCCAGCAACCGGACGATATGTTCCATCATCGGCCGGTTGGCCAAGGGCACCATCGGTTTCGGTCGATCACAGGTCAAAGGCCGCAGGCGGGTTCCCTTACCGCCGGCCATAATCACTGCCTGCACAAAACCACTCCCTTTTTTATCCTTTAGGCACCAATTCCCAGAGGGATTTGCCCGTAGCTTGGTAGCGACTCCCTTGGCGATTTAAGAAGGAGGTAATCCGAGCCACTAAGGCCTTTTCTTCCATTTCCTCTGGGGTTAACATCCCTTCCCACGGTGTACGCTGATACTCATCAAGGACCCGGCCATAGATATCGGCCGTCTGACGGGCGATCCGGTCCCAACTGTATTTGTCTTGCACTTCTTGGAAGGCCCGCTCCTGGAGTTTTTTGGCTAGACCAGGGGCCAAAAGCAGAGCTGTTAGATTATCGGCTAAAGAATCGGGATTGCCGGGGTAGGCCTTTAATCCGTTTCGGCCGTGATCGACGATCTCTCCGAAGCCTCCCACATCGCTGACCACCACGGGGACCCCGGCGGCCATGGCCTCTAGGGCTACAATGCCGAAGGGTTCATAAAGGCTGGGGAAAACGGCGATATCGGCTACCCGATAGAGGTTGTTGCGGGTAGCATCATCGACGAAACCGGTGAAATAGAAGCGGTGGGCGATTCCCAATTCCCGGGCCCGCCTTTGTAAGTAGTCCCCCGCCGGTCCTTTACCGCTGATGACGAATTTGCAGTCGGGGTAACGGGCGAAAACTTTAGGGGCCGCCTCCATCAAGACACCGACACCCTTTTCATTGACCAACCGACCGATGAAATAGATGATCTTCTCCTTTGGTGCCGCGTAATTGTTCCGAAAGGCCCCTAGATCCTCCGCTGTCGGTTGGAATTCCTCGGTGGTCACCCCATTGGGGACGATGGAAACCTTATCCCTGGGCAGTTGAAATACCCGGCTGACTTCATCAAACATGTAGTGGCTACAGCAAATGACCCGCCAGGCCTCATAGCCTAGCCACCACTCGACACTGCTTATATAGCGTTGTAAGTCATTATGTAAACCTTGGTTACGGCCGTATTCGGTGGCATGGATGGTGGCCACCAAGGGACGATGATAGGCGTGTTTGATGACTTTGCCGGCATAGGCCACCAGCCAATCGTGGGCGTGGATTAAATCGAAATCGAGGCCTTGCTCCCGCAGGTGGATGATTTCTTCCGCCATGTTCAAGTTCAATTGAAAGACCGAGTCGAGGAAATCCATGGTCGGCGGGCTGTATTTCTTCACCCGATAAACTTCCACTCCCTGCTCTGTCCGATGGTAAGGACTTTGTCCATCATCACCGGT